>JAVFAR010000110.1:0-9111 GCA_034002365.1 Trichloromonas sp. | reverse complement strand
TTATCGGTGTTCTGTATCTCGGCATTCTGCCCGAGGGCATCATGGAAATGGCTAAGTCCGCGATTTTCTGATTGTTCCTGATACGAAGCGGTTTAAAGCCCCCGGTGCGCCGGGGGCTTTTTTTTCTCTTCGAGACATGAAACGGGTTAAGATGCAGTTGTTTTGCCCGTGTCGGAATGAACCAGGAGCGTTTACCATGTCGATGCAGGACATTCGGGGATTTGTTGAATTGCTGGAAGAGTGTGGTGAATTGCGCCGGATCGTCACTCCTGTCGACGCCGATCTGGAAATCGCAGCGATTACGGAGCGGTGCTGCAAGCTTCCCGGCGGCGGCCCGGCGCTTTTTTTCGATAAGGTGAAAGGATCTGAGATTCCGGTCCTCACCAATCTCTTTGGCTCAATTAAGCGCATGGGCTGGGCCTTGTGGACCGATAACCTTGATCTGCTGGCGCAACGAATTGCCCGGGACCTGGAAAAGGTTGAGGAAAAAGGGGCGGAAAACGGACTGGCCCGGCTTATTGACACCCCGATGGGGTTGCCCAGACTGATCAAGCAAGGGAGCTGTCAGGAATGTGTACAGCGTGAAGGCGCTTCTTTTGACCAAATTCCGGCACTTCGCTCCTGGCCGGGAGACGGCGGCCGTTATTTGACCTTGCCGCTGGTCTTCACCCGTGAAGCGGGGACAGGACGAGGGAATTGCGGAATGTACCGGGTGCAGCTTCTTGATGAACGCCGCGCAGTCATCCATTGGGCGGAAGAGAGTGACGGCGCCCGCCACTATCGTTCATGGCAGGCTCGTGGAAAAGCCATGCCGATGGCCATAGCTCTTGGTGGTGATCTGGCGTTGATTTACACTGCCGGCGCTCCTCTTCCCGGAGGGCTTGATGAAGTTGCTTTTGCCGGCTATTTACGCCGGCACCCCATTTCCATGGTTCGCTGCCTAAGCTGCGCTCTGCAAATCCCGGCAGCGGCGGAGATCGTATTGGAAGGCTATCTTCATCCTTCGGAAACCGCTATTGAGGGGCCCTTCGCCAATCACACCGGGTACTACGTTCCTGCCGCCCCGTCGCCGGTATTTCATCTGACTACACTGACGACGCGCCGGCATCCTCTTTATCCCTGCACCGTGGTCGGTCCTCCGCCCATGGAAACGGCTTATCTCGCCAAAGCCGGCGAGCGGATTTTTCTCCCCTTGTTGCAGTTCGATTGTTCGGAAGTGCAGGATATTAATTTCCCGGTGGAAGGAATCTATCACGGTGCGGCGTTAATTTCTTTGAAGCCGGAAGCGGAAGGTCAGGGCCGTTTGCTCCTGCAGAAACTACAAAATCATTGGCTGTTCAAACGATCGCGCCTCCTGGCAGTTTATAATTCCGAGGTCGATGTGCAAAACCCGGCCTCCGCTTATTGGCATGCCCTCAATTGTGTCAGGGCGGATGTTGATGCTCAGAGCAATGGACTGCAAATTCTTATTGATGCGACCGTGCGACAAGAGCGTAAGCCGGTGGTTGCCGATGCTAAAATCATGGATCTGGTTGACCAACGCTGGAATGAATACGGCTTTCCAGTAACCAAGTAAAGGGAGTATTCCATGGAATGGACGGAGGAGTATGCGGTTGGACAGCCGTTGATCGATTCCCACCATAGGCAACTGTTCGAGCGCTTTAATGCCCTGATCAGTGCTTGCCGAGCCAGAAAAGGGCGGGAGGAAATCGCGCGGTTGTACGACTTTCTCGATGAATACGTGCACTATCATTTTTCCGCAGAAGAGGCCCTGATGGCAGAGGCGATCTACCCGGACATGGACCGCCATCAGCAGCAACACCAGGAATTTATCAAGCGCCTGCGCCAATGGCAGAGTCAATTCGAGAAAGCGGGCGCCTCATTCGACCTGCTGGTCGAAACCAACGAGGCGTTGTTTATTTGGCTGATCCAACATATCCGCTCGGTCGATATGAAACTGGCGCGAATCATCCCGGTTGCCGAAAGATGATGGAGGAACCACGGGAAACCCTGCGCCGGGTCTTCGGCTTCGAACATTTTCGTCCCCATCAGGAGCAGATCATTCAGGATCTGATCGCGGGGCGGGATGCCTTTGTCCTCATGCCCACCGGCGGAGGGAAGTCCCTGTGCTATCAGATTCCGGCGTTGCATCGCTCCGGGGTGGCCATCGTTGTTTCCCCCCTGATCGCGTTGATGAAGGATCAGGTCGATGCCCTGCGCTTCAACGGCGTGCGGGCCGCCTACTACAATTCCTCCCTTGACGCTAAGACCAGTCGCGAAGTTTTACAGGCTCTCCAGCAGGGCGAACTGGACTTGCTTTATGTCGCTCCGGAGCGGCTCATGAGCAACGAGTTTCTGGAGCGCTTGCGGCAGATCGAGATCGCTCTCTTTGCCATCGACGAAGCCCATTGCGTCTCCCAGTGGGGGCACGATTTTCGACCGGAATATCTGGCCCTCGGGGCGTTGCGTGATGCGTTTCCAGCCGTCCCCTTGATTGCCCTGACCGCGACCTCCGATCCCCAGACCCGCAAAGATATCCTCACCCGCTTACGCCTGAGTCCCGAAACCTGCCATGTCGCCGGCTTCGACCGGCCGAATATCCGCTATCAGGTTGTGGAAAAGCATCGCCCCCAGGGATTGCTGCTGGAATTCCTCCGCGAGCACGAGGGGGAAGCGGGGATTGTCTACGCGCTGTCGCGGAAACGGGTCGAGCGCATCGCCGAGAGCCTGCAACGGGAGGGGCTCCTTGCGGCGGCCTATCATGCGGGACTGCCCGACGAAGAACGGCGCCGGGTCCAGGATGCCTTTTCCCGGGACGAAATCCAGGTAGTGGTGGCGACCGTCGCCTTCGGCATGGGGATCGACAAGTCCAATGTCCGCTTCGTCGTTCATTATGACCTGCCCAAGAACCTGGAAAGCTATTATCAGGAAACCGGCCGAGCCGGGAGGGACGGCCTGCCCGCCGAAGCCCTGCTCTTGTTCGGCAGCGGTGACATCGCCCTGTCTCGCGGTCTCATTGAAAAAGGGAGCAATCCCGAACAGGTGCGGATCGAGCTGCACAAGCTCAATGCCATGGCTGCTTTCGCCGAAAGCCAGATTTGCCGCCGGCGGGTGCTGCTCGGCTATTTCGGCGAGGAACGGCGGGAGGATTGCGGCAACTGCGACATCTGCCGAAATCCGCCGCAAACCTATGACGCCACCGAGGATGCGCGCAAGGCCCTCTCCTGCGTCTATCGAGTTGGCCAGCGCTTTGGCGCCGGCCATGTCATCGATGTGTTGCGCGGCGGACGGGGACAGCGGCTGCTCGATCTGCGTCATGACCAGCTTTCCACCTACGGCATCGGCGCCGGCTTGAGCCAGGCCGAATGGAGTTCTTTATTGCGCCAGCTGGTACATCTTGGTTATCTGCGCCAGGATGTCGCGGACTATTCCGTACTCAGGTTGACGGAACGGGCCCGCCCCTTGTTGCGGGGGGTGGAGAAGTTGCATCTGGCGAAGCCACGGATACCGAAGGCCAAAAAAGAGAGCATGGAAAGCAAGGGCAAGAAGGCTCTTGCCTGCGGCCAGGTCCTCTTTCAGCGTCTGCGCGCCCTGCGCAAGACGATTGCCGAAGCCGCCGGGGTGCCGCCTTTCGTCGTCTTCACCGATGCGACCCTGGTCGAACTGGCCAGAGTTCAGCCGGGCGATAACGCCGGATTGCTGCGGATTGGCGGCATCGGCGCCCATAAGGCCGAACGCTACGGCGAGCTGTTTCTTGCCGAACTGGCGGATTACAGAGAAAACCGGGATAAAGAGATGGGGGCAAGGGAGGGGGAAGCGCGGTAGAAAGGCGACCGCCTTGATTGTTTGGCACAACAGATGCTATAAAAGTCCGGCGAGAAACTCTCAGCGAGGAGCATGCGGATATGTTCGGTTCTCAACCATCCTTTGTCATGTATGACGAAGAGTTCAAGAAAATCAATGTTGTTATAGAACGTCTCCTGCGCGAGTCCAACTCCAAGGTGATTTTTCTGGTCGACAAAAACGGCCAGCTGATCTCCGCCGTCGGTGAAACCGAACATATGGACACCACCAGCCTGGCGTCGCTCACCGCCGGAAATATCGCCGCGACCGGTGGTTTGGCCAAGCTGATCGGCGAAAAAGAGTTCTCCATTCTCTTTCACGAGGGGGAAAAGGACAATCTCCACATCTCCATTGTCGCCGGACGGGTGATCCTGGTCGTCATCTTCGACCAGCGCAGCTCCCTCGGCCTGGTGCGCCTCCGTGTCAAAAAAGCCAGCGAAGAGCTGGGTCGGATCTTTGACGAACTCGCGAAAAAGACCGCCGAAACCGAGAAGACCAACAAGATGAGTCCCTTCGCGGAAATTACCGACGACGACATCGACAATCTTTTCAGGTAACGGGATAAGCCGCCATGTCATTCATCAACTACGCTTCCCGGGAGATCAACTGCAAAATCGTCTATTACGGGCCCGGGCTCTGCGGCAAGACCACCAATCTGCAATACATCTATCAGAAGACCGCTCCCGAGGCCAAGGGCAAGATGATCTCCCTGGCCACGGAGACCGAGCGCACCCTCTTCTTCGACTTTCTGCCCCTGGCCCTTGGCGAGATTCGCGGCTTTAAAACCCGCTTCCATCTCTACACGGTGCCGGGACAGGTCTTCTACGACGCCTCGCGTAAACTGATCCTCAAAGGGGTCGACGGCGTGGTCTTCGTCGCCGACGCCCAGGACGAACGGCTCGACGCCAACATCGAGAGCCTGGAGAACCTCAAGGACAACCTGGAGGAGCAAGGCTACAAGTTGGAAAATCTCCCCTTTGTCGTCCAGTACAACAAAATCGACCTGCCCAACATCACGCCGATCGAAGAACTGCGGCGGCTGATCAACCCGGGGGGAGTCCTCGACTTCACCGCCTGTGCCATGACCGGCGAAGGCGTCTTCGAAACCCTCAAGGCGGTCGCCAAGCTGATTCTGGTCGATCTGAAAAAAGGTTCCCGCTAAAAACCGCCAGTGAAGAAAAAGCCCTTGACACCCCCGGGGCAATCTCGTATATTCCGGCCCTGTAACGACATTCCCCAATAGCTCAGTCGGTAGAGCAGGTGGCTGTTAACCACCCTGTCCCTGGTTCGAGTCCGGGTTGGGGAGCCAGACAAATCAAGGGTCTACGGTTTATTCCGTAGGCCCTTTTTGGTGTGAGAATTTCCCCTTTTGATCCCCAGCGTAGGCATCATCGGCGAACGGTTTTTATTCCAGATTTTATTCCGACGGCGCTAGCAGGCTAAAGTCACGAACAGACTGGAAACTCAGAGGGATAGAGAAGGTGCGGGATGGGGTTTTGCTGGTAGAATTTATCTTTCATTCCCCTTTCATCAAATGTTCAGGAGTGTGCCATGCGCGATTACCAAAAACTTTACATCGATGGCCGCTGGGTCGACCCCTGCGGCCGGGAACGGATCGAGGTCGTCAATCCGGCGAGTGAGCAGGTCATGGCGCGGATTCCCGCGGGGGTCGGGGAGGACGCCGAGGCGGCGATTGTCGCCGCCCGCCGTGCTTTCGACGGCTGGACCTCGACGCCTGTGGCGGAGCGGCGGAAGCTGCTGGAGAAGCTGCATCACGGGATGAGCGCACGGGCCGAGGAGTTGGCCGACGTTATCACCGACGAGGTCGGGATGCCGCTGAAGATGACCCAGCGGGTGCAGGTCGGCCTGCCCATCGCGGTGCTGGAGAGTTACCTCAAGCTGCTCGACGACTTCCCCTTCGAGGAAACGGTCGGCAATTCGCTGATTTTGCGCGAGGCGGTGGGGGTGGTCGCCTGCATCACCCCCTGGAACTATCCCCTCCATCAGATCGTCGCGAAACTCGCGCCGGCGCTGGCCGCCGGCTGCACGGTGATCCTCAAGCCGAGCGAGGTCGCCCCCTGCAACGCCTTCATCCTCGCCGAGCTGATCGACGCCGCCGGCTTCCCCCCGGGGGTCTTCAATCTGGTGAGCGGCACCGGCCCGGTAGTCGGCGAGGTGCTCGCCGCCCACCCCGAGGTGGACATGGTCTCCTTCACCGGCTCGACCCGGGCCGGGAAACGGGTTTCCGAGCTGGCCGCCGCGACGGTCAAGCGCGTCGCCCTGGAGCTGGGGGGCAAATCGGCGGCGGTCGTCCTCGACGATGCCGACCTGGCGACGGCGGTCAAGGGGACCCTCAACGCCTGCTTCCTCAATTCCGGCCAGACCTGCTCGGCCCACACCCGGCTGCTGGTGCCGGAGAACCGTTACGACGAGGCGGCGCGGCTGGCGACGGAGGGAGCGCGGACCTTCTCCGTCGGCGACCCGAAGGGCGGCCAGGCCAAGCTTGGGCCGCTGGTTTCGGCCGCGCAGCGGGAGCGGGTGCGGGAGTACATTCAAAAAGGGATCGCCGAGGGGGCCGAGCTGCTTTGCGGCGGGCTTGAGGCGCCGGAGGGATTGACGACGGGTTATTACGTGCAGCCGACGGTCTTCGGCCGGGTGACGCCGAGCATGACCATCGCCCGCGAGGAAATCTTCGGCCCGGTCCTTTCCATCCTGACCTATCGGGACGAAGCGGAAGCGATCCGCATCGCCAACGATTCCCCCTACGGCCTGGCCGGAGCGGTCTGGTCGGCGGACGGGGAGCGGGCGAAACGGGTCGCCCGGCGCCTGCGCACCGGCCAGGTCGACATCAACGGCGGCCGCTTCAACCTCCTCGCCCCCTTCGGCGGCTACAAGCAATCGGGGCACGGCCGCGAGTTCGGCACCTTCGGTCTGGAAGAATTTCTCGAAATCAAATCCCTGCAACTCTAAGGCGCATTCCCATCCCCCAACGAACAACGGGACCGACTCCCCAAGGAGCGGTCCCGCTTTGTTTATTTGCTTTCGATCTCTCTCAGCACGCGAAATCGACGGCGGCCACGCTTTCGGCCAGCACCTTGACCTTGGCCACCACCGCCTGATGGTCGGGATGCACCTGATAGCGGTCGAGGGCGGCGAGGTCGTCGAAATCGGCGACCAGGGCGAGGTCGTAGGAGCGGGCCGTGCGCAGCACGTCGCGGCCGCAGCTGAAGGCGCGGAGCTCGGCGATGAGCCCGGGCAGTCCTTTGAGACTCCCTTCGAGATCGGCGATGGCGGCTTCGCCGGCGTCGGCCTTGAATTTGAAAAAGACGATGTGTCGGATCATGGGTTTCCTCCTGGGGATGAAATGAACGGCGATCCTGCGCCGAATCAGTTGGCGCGGAACTCAACCGCGACGTCGGCGCGGTGGGCCGGATCGATCCGCCACAGGTCGCGGTTGGCGAAGTTGAAGAGGCGGGCGACGATCACGTCGGGGAACTGTTCGATACGGATGTTGTAGAGGTTCACCGACTCGTTGTAGAGCTCGCGGCGGTCGGCGATCATCTCTTCGATCTCGGTGATGCGCGTGCTGAGCTGCTTGAAAACCTTGTCGGCCTTGAGCTCGGGGTAACGCTCGACGACCATGAAGAGGGAACGCAGGGTGTCGGTCAGGGCGTTCTGGGCGGCGAGCTGTTCCTGCTCCCCCTGGGCATTGGCGATCATCGAGCGGGCCTTGACTACCGCTTCGAGGGTCTGCCGTTCGTGTTGCATGTAGCCTTCGCAGACCTTGATCAGCTTGGGCAGCTCGTCGAAGCGCTGCTTGAGCAGCACGTCGATGTTGCTCCAGGCCTTGTCGATGTTGTTCTTCAGCGTCACCAGGCCGTTGTAGACGACGATGACGTAGAGGATGAGCAACACCAGAACGAGCAGGATGACGCCGAGGGTAATCCAGAGGGTCATGAATGCCTCCTTGCAGAGTGGTGGAAAGGGCTACAAATCGACCAGCCGAGTCAACGCTAAAACCGCCAGGCCGAAGCCGAAAACCAGAAAAACGATGCTCAACACGCCATAGCCCCGGGTGAGATGGGCTTCCGACTCGGTCTCGGCGATGATGAAGGGCAGATCCCGCCGGGCGGGACGGCCGATCACCACCTGCGAAGGGCGGGGTCCGTCTTCTTCCGATACGGCCAGGGACTGGCGAAGTACCTGGTCTTCGACCTCATCGCGGGCGGCCTGCCATTCCTCGGCGCTGATGCGGCCGTCGCCGTCGGCATCGTATTGGTTCATCTGGTGGCGGTTCTGTTTGAGTTCGCGCAGGGCGGCGACGGTCCGCTCCCGCAGGCTGCTCACGGCCGGCCGGGGGGCGGCGGCGAAGCCGACGACGTAAACCGGGGCGCCCTCGGGGATGATCTCCTCGATCCATTTTTCCGTCGGGTCGGAGACGGACGAGGCCATCATCAGCATGCTCATCTGGCCGGGTAGCCCCTCTTGACGGTGCCGGGGCTTGAGGACGGCGCCCCGGGGATCGACGGTGAGGCGGCCGCTGTCGTCCTCGATCTCGAAGGGGATCGGCCCGCAGTCGCTGGTGCTGACTTCCTCCCAACTCTGGTTCTCGTGGTTGCGCCGCAGCTTGCGCAGCCGGTAAAAGACGCAGGGTTGCTGGGTCATGGGCGAGACCACGGCATACTTGCGCCGTGCCCGGCCGTGAACCTCGACCAGGCCCAGAGCCACCGAGCGGGCCTTGCTGGTTGGCAGATTTTCCAGGTGGCGCTTGAGGCGCAGGTAGTAGAAGGCCCCCCAGAAGGCGCCCGTTGCCATGAGCGCCGGGAGCAGCCCGTTGCGCATCCCCTGGCGAACCAGCTGCGTTACCGTCTCGCCGATGACACCGAAAAAGGCCATGCCCACCCCCGCCGCGATCAGAAAAATCCGCAGCAGCAGCCGGCGGGAATGGCGCCGCAGCGGCGGCAGTTCCTCGGGCAGGGGCAGGGGCAAGCCTTGCGGCGTCGGAGCCGGTTTGACGGCGTCTTCCCCCAGGGCCTCGGCCATTTCCTCCATCCCCGGCAACTTGACTCCGGCGGCCGTGGCCACCGCCGCCGCGGCCGGACCGCCGACCAAGGCGGCGAGGGCGGGCGGAATCTCGGCTGACGCGGCCCGACTCGCTTCCTCGGCGGCGATCTGGTGACGCCACAGGTCGGCCATCAGCCAGCCGAAGCGGGTCAGGGGGGCAAGCTGCTCCCGCCCCGGCGCCTCCCCGGGCGGCACCCGCTTCAG
>JAVFAR010000109.1:0-9151 GCA_034002365.1 Trichloromonas sp. | reverse complement strand
TCACAAGCTATTATGGTGCCATATTTAAACCTATTTCGAGGGCTTTTTATGGACCTGATTTTCGCCTCGGCATCCGTCAGCATCAGCGATCTCAAGAAAAACCCCAGTCGCGTCATCATTGAAGCCGAGGGGGCTCCCGTGGCGATTCTGAACCACAACAAACCGAGCGCCTATCTGGTTCCAGCCGAGACCTTCGAGGCGGTGATGGAAAAACTCGAAGAGTACGAACTGGCGAAACTGGTGGAAGAACGGGCCGGGGAAGCGACGGTGAAGGTCAGCCTTGATGACCTATGAACTCGAATTCAAGGTGTCCGCGCTCAAGGAATGGCGCAAACTGGACGAGTCGGTTCGTCATCAGTTCAAGAAAAAGCTCATCGAAAGGCTCGTCCATCCCAAGGTTGAAGCGGATCGCCTGCGCCACTTGCCGGACTGTTACAAGATTAAGCTGAGAAATGCCGGTTATCGGCTGGTCTACCAGGTTGACGACCGGAAAATTCTGGTGATTGTGGTGGCGGTCGGCCGCCGTGACCGCCTGACCGTCTACCGCACAGCCGAAGATCGCACCTGAACGCGCAAGCCCCCTGACTCCGAAAAGAGCAGGGGGCTTGCGCGTTTATTAACTTTATCCCTCATCCCAATAGATTTTCCCGCCAATACCGATGTTCCGTCGGCCATTCTTCCTTGCGGTATTCCACCAGGTACTTCATGCGCGCCTTGAACGCCGTCCGATAGTCGGCCTGCTCGGGATACTCCCTCTTTTCCGCGATGCTCCGGCAAAGATTCCGGCCCAGTTCGCGGGCCTTGGCGAAGAGCGCCGCTTCGTCGGGGAAGACGCGCTCGCCGGCCATGGGGGAGCCGATGCCGCCGACGGACTGGGCGCCGGTGGAGTTGATGAAGCGGACCATGTAGCGGATGATGTCGTCGTCCTCGCCGCCGCCCGAGGTCTCCACGACGGCGCCGTATTTGCCATCGAGCAAGAGGCAATGCAGAATGTTGCCGCTGCGGTCGAACAGGGCCTTTAGCTGGGCGGTGACGCTGAAGATGTAGTTGGGGCTGGCGAGGATGAAGCCGTCGCACTCCCGCAGGCTTTTCTTGATCGCCTCGTAATCGTCCTTCAGCGGACAGTTGCCGGTTTTGTGGCAATGATCGCAGCCGAGGCAGGGGAAAACCTTGCGTTTGGAAAGATCGACCAGTTCGGTTTCGATGCCCTGATCCAATCCCGCGAGAACCTCATCCAGCAAGCGGGCGGTGTTGCCTTTCATGCCACGGGGGCTGCCGTTGATGACGACGATCTTCATGGAAAACTCCTTTAAAAAATAGTGTTACGGGCGGCGTTTGCCGGGGCGGTCGGGGCGTGCGGGCTTTTTTCCGCCGCCGGGCTTGGCCGGTCCCGGTTTTTGCGGGCGCGCCTCGGAAACCTCGATCTTGCGCGGGCCGAGGAGGGCGCCGTCGAGGGTGTCGACCACCTCGCGCACTTTGACATCGGCCATCTTGACGTAGGCGCAGCCCTTGAACTGACCGGTCTGGTGATCGGTGATCATGTGGATGGAGCGAACCTTACCGGCAACCTCGAAGAGCTTTTGCAATTCCTCTTCGGTCGTCTCGAAGGCGATATTCCCGACGTAAAAATCGACCAGCATAGTATCTCCAGTATTATCTATGAGTTATCGGTTGAATCTAAGACTTCATCTGAAGGTTCCTCGAAGCTGATGCGGCCGATTTTCCCGCCTCGCAGCTCGCGGATAAAGGCCTCGGCGGCGCGGTGGAGATCGATGTCGCCGCCGGCCGTCAGGCAGCCCCGTTTGTGGCCGATGGCCTCGACCAGCGCGGTGGGCGTCTCGGGCAGCTCAGCCAGAACATAGCGTTCGCGCAGCATTTCGGGATAGCGCCGCAGCAGATAATCCCCGGCATAGAGCGCCACTTCGAGATAATCGATGGCGCTGTCTCCGATGGCGCCGCTCGCCGCCAGCCGATAGGCGACATCCTGGTTTTCCATGTCGGGCCAGAGCAGCCCCGGCGTATCGGAGAGCATGATGCCGTTGCGCAGGTCGACCTGCTGGTGGCAGGTGGTAATGGCCGGACGGTCGCCGACCCGCGCCATCTTCTTGCCGGCGAGGGTGTTGATGAGGGTCGATTTGCCGACATTGGGGATGCCGACCACCATCGCCCGCAGGGGGAAGCCGGGCTTGGCGCGCTTGGGCGCGAGCTGTTTGCATAATCGGGTGATGAATCCGACCTGGCCCCGGTCACGGGCATCGAAGGGCAGGGCGCGCACGTCTTTCTGGGCGTCGAAGAAGCGCACCCACTCCTGGGTGGTCTCCGGATCGGCGAGATCGCTTTTGTTGAGAATCTTGATGCAGGGTTTATGGCGGCGCAGGGTTCCCAGAATCGGGTTGGCGCTGGAAACGGGGAGTCGGGCGTCCAGCACTTCGATAATGACGTCGAAGGACATGATGACATCGGCCACCTGCCGACGGGCTTTCGCCATGTGCCCGGGGTACCACTCAATTTTCATCGGTCTAAAGTTCCTTCAGTTGAAAAACGTCTTGATTGGCGGGCAATTTAACATAGTCACGCAAGAAATGTCGAAAATTTCCGTGTGCGACAACTCATGCGCGACCAGAGGGGATGAACCCAGCCAACCATTATAAAGAGGGACTTAAATACATTATGTCGCATAAGATATATTATGTAAACTAAAGTAGTCGTCAACCACCAGAGCTGAACAAGAGAAAGAGGATCAAATAAACGGTGAATACGGGGTATGGTTGTCGCGATCCATCCGCGACCCCAAAAGACACTGGAAATATGATTTCGCCCCCATACCCAAGCCGGGACCTCTCGAAAAAAGTCGATTACAGGGCAAATTTGGAGGCCGCCATTCTGCTCGTCTTAACTAGCTATTTATACTGGTTTTTTACCATTTCCGAAGAAGCGAGCCGGTTCTGCGGATACCCATGCCGTGCCAAAGCGTAATCAGGCCGACATATTGATCGGTTACTTCATAGATGATGCAATATTTCGCCGGCCCCGTGTCGACATACAACTCTTTCAGCACCACCTGCTCCCCAGCCAGCAGATAGGGAGAATCGGTGCCGACAAGGTTGTTTTTGTATAAAAGATTTTCCGCTTCCGCAATACGATCGAGAAACGCCTCCGCCACCTCAACCCTGTAGCGCTCCGCTAAATTCCGCGCATATCGCCGAACCTGGGCCTGATATTCCAGCGAGCGCTTAAGCGGACGTTTTGCCATTGCGCAGATCTTCCTTGATTGAATTGAAGAAAGCATCTTCTTCCGCGACGGCCGTACCCACTCCGGAATGAAGTTCGTACCAGCCCCGTTCAACGGAGTCGAAGAATTCTTTTTGTTCGTCGGCGTGCCGAACATACATCCGCAACGAATCCCGAAGGACATCCTGTTCGTTACGCCCTTCGCGTTGGGCAATCCGCTTCAGGTTCATGCTGTCGGTTTCATCAAGCCTGAGCCCCAGTTGCCTGTTGCTTTTCATAAATCCAACCTCCTCGGTATCTTTGTTACCAAAGTACATCATTGCATATCACTTGACAAGTCGCCTGATCTTTATGGACTCATCCCCTCAGCCGATACTCGCCAACTCCAGCCGGCTCCCCCAGCGTTCCATCAGCACCTGCCGTAATTCCTCATATTTCGGATGGGTCATGAAATCCTCCTCGGCGGCGAGGCGGAAGGCTTCCTGGCGGGCTTCTTCGAGAACGCGCCCGTCGCGAAGGAGATTGGCGACGCGAAAGTCGGGCAGTCCCGACTGCCGGGTGCCGAGAAATTCGCCGGGGCCGCGGATTTCCAGGTCGGCTTCGGCGATTCGGAAGCCGTCGCTGGTTTCGGTCATCACCCGCAAGCGTTTCAACCCATCCTCGCTGCACCGTTGCGAGCGGATCAACAGGCAATGGCTCTGGTCGGCGCCGCGCCCGACACGCCCGCGCAGCTGATGGAGTTGCGCCAGGCCGAAGCGCTCGGCATGTTCCACCAGCATCACCGTGGCGTTGGGCACGTCGATGCCGACCTCGATGACCGTGGTCGAAACGAGGATATCGATCCGGCGCTTTTTGAAGGCGTCCATCACCGCCTCTTTTTCGTCCGGCTTCATCTGCCCGTGCAGCAAGCCGATTTTATAATCCGAAAAAATTTCGGCCTGCAGTTGGGCGGCGCCTTCGCTGGCGGCGAGGAGATCGGATTTTTCCGATTCCTTAACCAGCGGATAGACGATGTAGGCCTGCCTCCCCTGCCCCACCTCTTTTTTAATGAAATCATAGGCCCGCTGGCGGGAATTTTCCGTCAGCACCTTGGTGATGACGGATGTCCGCCCCGGCGGCAGTTCGTCGATGACCGAAAGGGCGAGATCGCCGTAGAGGGTCAGGGACAGGGTACGGGGGATGGGCGTGGCGGTCATGACCAGGATGTGCGGAGAGACGCCCTTGCGTTTGAGCACGCCGCGCTGGCGCACGCCGAAGCGATGCTGTTCGTCGATGATTCCGAGGCCAAGCTGCCGGAATTCCACTCCTTCTTGCAGTAGCGCATGGGTGCCGACAACGAGGTGGATGGCACCGCCGGCGATGGCTTCGAGAATCCCTGACTTCTCCTTGCCGCTCTGCGAGCCGGTCAGCAGCGCGCAGCGCAAGCCGAGGGCTTCGAGCCAATGATGGAATTGCAGGTAATGCTGCTCGGCGAGAATTTCCGTCGGCGCCACCACCGCCACCTGGGTCCCGTTTTCAATGGCGATGAGCGCCGTCATCAGGGCGACGATGGTCTTGCCGCAGCCGACATCCCCCTGCACCAGCCGGTTCATGGGATGAGGGGCCATGAGGTCGGCCTTGATTTCACCAAGTACCCGGCGCTGGGCATGGGTGAGCCGGAACGGGAGCATCTTCGCCAGGGGCCGGGTGTAGCGGTGCTCGACCTGGAAGGGAATCCCTTCTTCCAGGACAACGCCCCGGCGTTTCAGGGCCAGGCCAAGTTCGAGAAAGAAGAATTCGTCGAAGACCAGGGTGCGGCGGGCGGCATCCCTCCCCTCTTCCAGCTCAGAAAGAGAAATCTCGTCCGCGGGCCAATGGGCCTGGCGGAAAGCTTCGGCCAGGGGCAGAAGCCGCGCGCGGCGGGCGATGTCTTCGGGGATGACGGAGACCGCGAGGGGGGCGTACTGATCGACCACCTCTTTCATGATCTTGCGCAGGCTCTTTTGCGGCAGGCCTTCGGTGAGGGGATAGACCGGCAGGATGCGCCCGAAACTCAAGGGATCGGCACGCAGGATCGTTTCGGCATCGGCCCCTTCGGGTAGGAATTCCACGTCGGGGTGGTGCACTTCGCGCAGGGGGCCGAAGCGCTTGACCTCGCCGATGAAAACCCCCTTACGGCCGACGGCGAACTGTTTTTTCATCCAGTCGCCGCGATAACGGAACCATTTGAGGGCCACCTGGCCGCTGCCGTCGGTCACCATCGCCTCGAAAATCTTCTTGCGGGCGCGGGGCGTGACGGTTTCGGCGGCGTAAGTGATTTCTCCGGCGAAAACCTCGCTGATGCCGGGCATGAGCCGGGCGATCTTCTTCAGGTGGCGGCGGTCTTCATAGCGGAAAGGCAGGCAGTAGAGGGCGTCCTCCACGGTGTGGAGTCCGAGTTTGGCGAGTTTTTCCAGAACACGGGGACCGGCCCCCCGGATGGTTTCCAGGGGGGTGGCCAGCAGTTGTGTGCCGCGTTTTCGGGTGGGAGTCAGAGACATCCCCTCCCCTCCTAAGTTACTTTTCGAAAATGGCGTTCAAGGCCTTGAGCAGCTCGTTGACATCCAGGCCGTGAGCGGTGGCGCCCTGCTCCAGGCTTTCGTTCATGGCGCCCATGCAGCCGACGCAGCCGAGGCGGAACTGACGCAGAACGCCGACAACTTCCGGGCTCATCTGCATCACTTGGTGAAAGGTCATGTCCTTGGTGACTTTCTGGCTCATGGCGTGTCTCCTTGATTATTCGTATTTGATGTCGATGATTTCGTAGATACGCAGCCCCGAGGGCACCTTGATGCGCACTTCGTCATCGAGCTTGTGGCCGATAAGGGCCTTGCCTACCGGTGAGGTGACCGAGATTTTCCCCTGTTTGAGATCGGCTTCGTCCTCGCCGACAATCTGATAGGTCACTTCCGTGCCGGAATCGACGTCGAAGATGGTCACGGTGGCGCCGAAAACCACCTTGTCGGTGTCGAGTTCCGCCGGGTTGATCACCTGGGCGCGGGCGATCTTATCGTTGAGTTCCTTGATGCGACCTTCGATGAAACCCTGACGATCCTTGGCTGCATCGTACTCGGCGTTTTCCGAGAGATCTCCATGGCCGCGGGCTTCGGCGATGTCCTGTACGACCTTGGGACGATCGACGCGAATCAGCTTCTTGAGTTCTTCCTGAAGGCGCTGATAGCCTTCCTGGGTCATGGGTATGGAATGGGGCATGGCTGCTTCTCTTTCCTTTTCCAAAAATAGTGTCGGGCAGGTTACCCCGCCCGACATGTGTATTGATACCGGTTTTTAGCCGAAAAGAAAACCTTTTATTTTGCTGGATAATACTCCTGAAGCGGCGTCACGTCAAGAGCTTCGCGGCGCATGGCGAGGATGCCGTCGACGGCGGCGTTGATACCGGCGGCGGTGGTGTAGTAAGCGACGTTATTCATCAGCGCCGTGCGGCGGATGGAATAGGAGTCGGCGACCGACTGAGGACCCAAGGTGGTGTTGAAAACCAGCTGGATTTCCCGGCTTTTCAGGGCATCGACGATATGGGGGCGCCCTTCCTTGACCTTGTTGATGTGGCTGACGGGAACGCCGTGGGATTCCAGATAGCTCGCCGTGCCGTGGGTAGCCGTCAGTTTAAAGCCGGCTTCCGCCAGTTTCCGCGCCGATTCGAGGATGTGGCGTTTATCCGCATCCTTGACGCTGATGAAGGCGCTGCCGCTCAACGGCAGCTTGACGTTGGCCGCCAGCTGCGCCTTGGCGAAGGCCTTGCCGAATTCGTAGTCGATGCCCATGACTTCGCCCGTCGATTTCATTTCCGGACCGAGCAGGGTATCGACGCCGGGGAACTTGACGAAGGGGAAGACCGATTCCTTGACCGAGATGTGCTTGGGGATGATTTCACCCGAAATGCCGAGCTCTTTCAGGGATTTTCCGGCCATGATCCGGGCGGCGATCTGGGCCAGCGGCCGTCCGGTGGCCTTGGAGACGAAGGGGACGGTGCGGCTGGCGCGGGGGTTGACCTCCAGCAGGTAGACGACGTCGTCCTTGACGGCGAACTGGATATTCATCAGGCCGATGACGTTCAGCTCCAGGGCCAGGGCCGCGGTCTGCCGGCGGATGTCGTCGACGATGGCCGGAGCCAGGGAGTACGGCGGCAGGGAACAGGCCGAATCCCCGGAGTGGATTCCCGCCTCTTCAATGTGCTGCATGATGCCGCCGATGACGACCTCGGTGCCGTCGCAAAGGGCGTCCACATCGACCTCGATGGCGTCTTCCAGAAATTTGTCGACGAGAATCGGATGCTCGGGCGAGGCCTCGACCGCATACTTCATGTAATTGCTGAGCTGATCCAGGGTGTAGACGATCTCCATGGCCCGGCCGCCGAGCACATAGGAGGGGCGCACCACCACCGGGTAGCCGATACGCTCGGCCACCTTCTCGGCCTCCTCGAAGGAGCGGGCCAGGCCGTTTTCCGGCTGTTTCAGGCCGAGCTTGTGCAGCAACAGCTGAAAGCGCTCCCGGTCCTCGGCGCGGTCGATGGCGTCGGGGGAGGTGCCGATGATCGGGACTCCCGCCTGTTCCAGGGCCACCGCCAGCTTGAGCGGGGTCTGGCCGCCGAACTGAACGATGACGCCGACCGGTTTTTCCACGGCGACGATTTCCAGCACATCCTCCAGGGTCAGCGGCTCGAAGTAGAGACGGTCCGAGGTATCGTAATCGGTGGAGACCGTCTCCGGGTTGCAGTTGACCATGATCGTCTCGAAACCGTCCTTGATCAGGGCAAAGACCCCGTGCACGCAGCAGTAGTCGAATTCGATCCCCTGGCCGATGCGGTTGGGGCCGCCGCCGAGGATCATGATCTTCTTGCGGGCGCTCGGCGCCGCCTCGCACTCTTCTTCGTAGGTCGAGTAGAGATAGGGAGTAAAGGCGACGAACTCGGCGCCGCAGGTATCGACCCGTTTGTAGACCGGCCGCACGCCGAGGCGGTGACGCAGGGCGCGGATCTCCCCTTCCGTCGTTTGCCAGAGCTGGGCCAGGCGTTTGTCGGAAAAGCCGTTTTGCTTGGCCTCGCGCAACATTTCGCCATCCTCGCGGGCAGAAGGGGCCAAGGCGGTCAGCTGCGCCTCCATCGCCACAATCCCGGACAGATGCTGCAGAAACCAGGGATCGATGTTGGTCAGTTCGAACACCTGCTCGATGGAAAAACCGGCGCGGAAGGCATCTCCCACGTACCAGAGCCGCTCCCAGTTGGGCACCCGCAGCTTGGAGTTCAGCAGGGCCAGTTCCGTTTCCGTCAGTTCCCGGCGCGAATCCTCACCTTGGCCGAAGAGGCGGCTCTCCAGGCCGTGGGAGCCGATCTCCAGGGAGCGCAGCGCCTTCTGGAAGCTTTCCTTGAAGGTCCGGCCGATGGCCATCACCTCCCCCACCGACTTCATTTGCGTGGTCAGCGTCGCGTCGGCTTTGGGAAACTTCTCGAAAGTGAAACGGGGAATTTTGGTGACGACGTAGTCAATGGTCGGCTCGAAGGAGGCGTAGGTTTCCCGGGTAATGTCGTTGCGGATCTCGTCGAGGGTGTAGCCAACGGAGAGCTTGGCGGCGATTTTGGCGATGGGAAAGCCGGTGGCCTTGGAGGCCAGCGCCGAGGAGCGGGAAACACGGGGGTTCATCTCGATGACCACCAGCCGGCCGTCCTTCGGGTTGATGCCGAACTGGATGTTCGAGCCGCCGGTTTCCACGCCAATTTCGCGGATGATGCGCAAGGAGGCGTCGCGCAGGATCTGGTATTCCTTGTCGGTCAGGGTCTGGGCCGGGGCGACGGTGATGGAGTCGCCGGTATGTACGCCCATGGGGTCGAGGTTTTCAATGGAGCAGATGATGACGACGTTGTCGGCGAGGTCGCGCATGACCTCCA
>JAVFAR010000108.1:0-9338 GCA_034002365.1 Trichloromonas sp. | reverse complement strand
TACGGCTCCTCGCCGGTCGAGCAGCCGGCGCACCAGACCCGCAGATCCCGGCGGTTCTCCTTCTCCAGCCGGGCGACGACGGTCGGCAGGGCGGTCTCGACGAAGAAGCGGAAATGCTCCTTCTCGCGGTTGAAGAAGGTGTGGTTGGTGGAAATCCGGTCGATCAGGTCGCTGAGGGCCTTCTCGCTCTTGTCGTTGAGCAGGTGTTCGTAATACTCCTTGAAGGTCGCGAAGCCCGAGGCGCGGATGATCTTCTGCAGCCGCCCGACCATCAGGGACTTCTTCTGGTCCGTCAGGTTGATGCCGAAACGCTGATAGATCAGGTCGCGCATCAGCTTGAATTCCTGATCGCTGATTTCCATCAGATAGCCGGACATGGAACTTCTCCCTTATCCTCTCGCCCCCAGGGGCCGGGCGTTTCTCAGAAGAGCTCGCCCCCGCCGCCGAGCATGGCCAGTTCGTCGCTGTAGAGAAGTTTCTGCACGTCGAGCAGGATCTTCACCTCGTTGCCGATCTTGCCCATGCCCTGGATGTAGCGGGTCGACTCCCGGTTGGTGCGGGGCGGCGGCTCGATCTGCTGATCGGGAATATCCGCCACCTCGTTGACCTTGTCCACCACCAGGCCGACTTCCTTGTCGTCGATGTTGACGACGATGATACAGGTGCGGTCGTCGTAATCCCGGGCCGGAAGGCCGAAGCGGGTGCGCACGTCCATCACCGGCACCACCTTGCCGCGCAGATTGATCACCCCCTTGACGAAGGCGGGCATGTCGGGGACATCGGTGATCTTCTGGATGCCGATGATTTCCGTGACGTAACGGATCTCGATGCCGTAATCCTCCTTGGCCAGATGGAAGGTCAGGTACATCCCCTTCTGGGAATCCTCGCTGTCGTTATCTCGGGAGAAATTGAGGTTCAGGTTGTTTTCGGCCATGTCGGTCTACTCCTGCGGATTGAGTCAAAAAATGGCTGAGGGTGTCTCAGACCGCTTCCTTTTCTTCAAAAATATCGACCAGATGCCCGACGTCGAGGATCAGGCAGACCTCGCCGTCGCCGAGGATGGTGCAGCCGGAGACCCAGCGCACGTTGCCGATGTAGTCGGAGAGGCCTTTGATGACGGTCTGCTGCTGACCGACGATTTCGTCGACGAAGAGGCAGACCCCTTTGTCCTGGTATTCGAGCAGGATCAGGATGCCGTCGGGCAGGGTGCGCGATTCCGGTTCCTTCTTCAGCACCTCGTGCAATCGGATGACGGGGAAGAAGTTCTCCCGCACCCGGGCCAGTTCCTGTCCGTCGGGGGTGATGGTGATGGCGCCCGCCTGCGGACGGAAGGCTTCGCGGATGGCCAGGGTCGGGACGATGCATTTGGTGTCGCCGACCCGCACCATCATGCCGTCGATGATCCCCAGGGTCAGGGGGATGCGCAGGACCATGCGCGAACCCTGGCCGGGTTTGCTGGTGACTTCGATCTTCCCCTTGATCTTTTCGATGTTCTGCTTGACCACGTCCATGCCGACCCCGCGCCCGGAGACGTCGGTGATCTTGTCGGCGGTGGAGAAGCCGGCCTGGAAGATCAGGTTGTAGATGGCCTTGTCGCTCATGTCCGAGCCGTCGCCGTCGATCAGTCCCTTGCTGATGGCCTTGGACAGGATCTTCTCGCGGTTGAGGCCGCGGCCGTCGTCCTCGATGGTGATCCAGACCTCCCCCTCCTCGTGGCGGGCGGACAAGCGCACCACCCCCTTTTCCGGCTTGCCCGCGCGAATCCGTTCGTCGGGAGGCTCCAGGCCATGGTCGAGGGAGTTGCGGATGAGGTGCACCAGCGGGTCGGTGATGGTTTCCACCACGGTCTTATCGACTTCGGTGTCCTCGCCGGAGAGAATCAGCTCGACCTTTTTGCCGGCTTTCAGCGAGAGATCGTGGACCAGCCGGATCATGCGCCGGAAGAGGCCGGAAACCGGGATCATGCGGATGGTCATGGCGATTTCCTGAAGTTCGCGCACCAGCTTGCTCATCTGTTGGCCGGCTTTGTGGAAGTTTTCCAGTTCCAGCCCGGCGATGTCGGGATTGTGGATGAGCATGTTCTCGGCGATGACCATCTCGCCGATCAGGTTGATGAGCTGATCGAGCTTCTCCAGGTCGACCCGGATGTCCTGGCGTTGCGCCGCCGCTGATTTGTTTGCGGCGGCCGGTTTGGCCTGGGGCGTCGGAGCCGGAGCGGATACGGGCGTGGCGGCGGGCGCCTTGGGCGGCGGTGTTTTTGGCGGCGCCGCCGGCGTCGGGGCAGGCGCCGGTTTCGGTTCCGGTTGGGCCGTCGGGGGGGAGTCGGCGTTTGCGCGGCAGCAGGGGGCGCTTCCTCGGTCGGCGCGTCCGCGGCGGCCGGGGGATTCATCAGGGCGTCGAGCTGTTGCTGCTGCGCCTTCAGGGTGGCGATGGCGCCGGCGCCGCCGCTGGTGACGTCGGCGACCGCCGCGCGCAGGGAGTCGAGACAGTCGAGAAGAATTTCCGCCGGATTGCCGTCGGCGAGCTCCTTGCCCGACTTGACCAGATCGAGGACCGATTCCATCTGATGGCTGAGGCGTTCCAGGTCGGCGTAGCCGAAAAATCCGCAGTTCCCCTTGAAGCTGTGGATATTACGGAAGAGGGCGGCCACCACCTCGGCGCCGGGCTTGGCCTCGGTCCATTGCAGCAGTCCCTGTTCGGCGCTCTGCAGCAGCTCGTCCGCCTCCTGGGCGAAACGTTCCACCATCTCCGGGGTGATTTCCAGTTCGAAGCCGCTGTCGGCGGCGATCTTCTTGTTCGGCGCGGCGGCACTTTGCGGCTCTGGGGCGGGCGCCGGTCCCTCCGCGGCTGCGGCGGCGCCGAGGCGGATGCGCTCCTGGGCCAGCTCCGTTGTCTGGATCAGCCGGTTCTTCATGTCTTCGGCGACGGTTTCCAGCCCCTGGTCGTTGTATTCCCGTTCCACCAGATCGAGGGCTTCCTTGGCGAAGTCGCAGGACTGGCAGAGGAGTTCGACGTGAGAGGCGTCCATCATGATCTTGCCGGCGCGAATCAGATCGAGCAGGCTCTCGGCGGCGTGGGCCACCCCCGAGAGATTGGTCAGGTCAAGAAAGCCGGCGCTCCCCTTCATCGAATGGAACAGCCGGAAGATGGCGTTGATGGTGTCGACGTTGCCGTTGATCTGCTGGAAGACCGGGCAGTTCTTGCATTCCTGCTCGGAATTGGCATGGGGGCAGGTCTGCTTGCCGTCGCCGATATAGCCCATGTCGAGCCAGCAGGGAAAGTCCGGGGAATGCCCATGGCGAAGGCAGTCGGTCTGCCGGCAGCCGAGGATTTCCCAGCAGTCGCCCGGCTGGCAGCTTTGCCCCAGCTCGATGATGATGGGTTCCAACTGGTCGATCATGTCACGACTTTCCTGGACGAACTCCAGGATGATCTCGATTTGGTCGCTGGAAATATCGTTGCTCATGAACACCTCTGTGCGCCCTGAGGGGGTGACCCGACGGAGGGACGAGTTTGGGGACGAAAATGCCGCTTCCTTGCCTATACAAATTTCGCACCACTTTTTTTTCGAGCTGCGCCGATTTCTCCGTTTCCCTGATTTTCCCCGGTATTAACGCAGGGATGGGGCCTTTGCGCGGCGTCGGGGTGGAGTATCGCGCCGAGATTTCTGTCAAAAACCCGGTTTCGCGGTGTCGTCGGGCCGACGTTTCCGGTATTTACCCGGAACCCGCAGAGGCGCTTCGTCATTTGACCGTTTCCCCTTGGCACATAATTGGCAAGTTTCAACGGCGGATGAAAATCGTCTTTCGGAGGTCCTTTGCGCATCCTGATCACGACCTTGATTTTACTGTCGGCTCTCGCCTGCCCGGTGGCGGCGGAGACACCGACCCAGTTGCTTCGCATCGACAAGGCGGAGGAAACCACCTCCACCCGCCTGAGCCTGGACTTTTCCGCTCTGCCCGAGCATCGGCTCGAAGTTTCCGGCCAGCGCGTCGATCTCTTTCTGAGCGATACGGAAGCCGTTTCCTTGCCCGCGCCACCCGAGGACGGCAAGGTTCTGAAGGTGCTGCTGGCCCGGCAGGGACGGCTCTTGATGGTCTCCTTCCTGCTGCGCACGGCCCCGGCCAGTGTCAAAGTCTTGACTGATCCCGGGAACCGCCGCCTGCTGCTCCACCTCGATTGGGGGAGCGGCCGCGCGCCGGCGCGCCTGGCCATCTCCCGCAACCCGCCCCGGCTGGCCTCGCTGAAGGGCGGTCAGGTGGTGAAGAATATTCTTGAAGGGGAGGATTTCTCCGCGTCCTGGCGCCGCTTCTGCGAAGAGTACGAAACGCCCCTGAGGATTGACGTGCCGGTGCGTTATTCCCTGCCCCCCCTGCCGCTGCTGGTCTTCAGCCCGGCCACCACCGGCGCCGTCGGCGCGCGCCTGGCCGAAGGGGTCGAGGCGCTGAGCGGCGGCCGCTGGACCCGGGCGCTGGAACTCTTCGACGGGGTGCCTCCGCGGGAACTTACGGGGGTGGATCGCGAAGCCCACGCCCTGCTGCACGGGGAAACCCTGCTGCGTCTCGGCGAGACCGGACGCGCCCAGACCGTTCTCGATAACTTCCTGAGCGCCTTTCCCGAGTCGGCCCTGCGCAGCCGCGCCCTCTATCTGCTCGGCTATCTGCGGGCCCTGCGGGGGGAACCCTACGATTCCGGCTTTCTCCTCGGCAGCCTTCGGGAAACGGCCAGGGACGCCGCTTACTACCGGCAGCTGGGGCTGCTGCTGCGGGCCGAGGTCGAACTTGCCACCGAGCGGCCCAAGGCGGCGCTGGCGACCCTCGATCAGGAACCACTGGCCGCGCAGCTTTCCCCCTACGGCGGCCGCACCCGCGCCGACGCCCTCTTCGACCTCGGCGACACGGCGGCGGCCCTCGAACAGTATCGGGCGCTGAATCCTCAGGTCAAGGCCTGGGGCGCTTTTCCCCAATCGCTGGCGCGTCTGGCCGAGGCCTGTTACCGGCAGAAGGATTTCGCCGCCGCCGTCGCCCGCTACGCCGAACTCGCCCAGGTCGCCGGCACGCCCGCGGCCAGGAATCTCGCCGCCTTCGGGCACGCCCGCGCCCTCATTCGCAGCGGGAGGGCCGATGCCGGGATGTCCCAGCTGCGGACCCTGGCCGCCGCCCCGCAGGAGGATGAGGCGGCGCAACGGGCGCGTTTGCTCATTCTCGACCAGGAAGTGCTCGCCGCCCCCGCCGAAAAAGGCTTCATGAAGGTTCTCAGCTATCAACAGCTGGGCGTCACCGCCGTCCGCCGCGAGCTGCGCGAGGAGGCGGCCTTCAAGCATGTGCTGCTGGCGGCCCTGCAGAATATCGACCGCACCACATTGGGCTTTCTCGAAGAGTTCATCCGCCAGCATCGCCAGGGGCGCTTTCAGGATTTCTCCCAGGCGCTGCTCAATGAACTGCTGCCTCGGGTCATCCGTCAGACGGTGAGACGGCAGGATTACTTCGGCGCCCTGGTGCTGGTGGAAAAGTACCGGGATCATCTGGCGGCGCTCGGCACCGGCAGCGAACTGCTGCTCGATCTCGGCGGCGCCCTGCGCCGCCTGGGGCTGCTCGATAAGACCGCCGACGTTTATTTCTATATGCTCGACGCCTACCGGGGGGATGCCGGGGAAGAGCCTTTCTACGCCCCGCTGCTGGAGGTTCTGGCGGCCAAGGAGGACCACCGGCTGGTCATCGAGTACGCCGACCGCTATCTGGAGCGCTTCCCCAAGGGAGCGCAGGTGCAGCCGGTGCTGACCCATAAATTGCGGGCGCTGACGGCGCGGAAGGACTATCCTGAAGCCGTCAAAATTTTGACATCGACCGAACTGAAACGCACGCCGGAGCTCGATCTGCTCGCCGGCACGGTCTTCTGGGAGGTGGCGGATATGGACCGGACGGCCGAATCCCTGGCCCGGGCGCTGACCGATCCCGCGCTCCGGGCGGAGCATCCCCAGCAGCTGCTGCGCTGGGCCGAGGCCGAGTTCAAGCGCAAGCGCTTTGATGCGGCCCTGCCCCTCTACCGCGAGCTGGAAGGGGTCGCCGGCCTCGCCGATCAGGCCCGTTACCGGCAAGGGCAGATTCTTCTCGCCCTCGGTCGCCGGGGGGAAGCCCTTAAGTTATTTACCGATCTGGCCGAAAAGGGGGAAGCTCCCCAGTGGCGTCAGGCCGCTTCGGGCGCGTTGTTTGCAGAGACACCCCGGTAGCGGGATTATTCGTCCGCCGCTCTGCGCGGTAAAGGAATCCGGACCATGCCGAAGTTGGAACTCTTCGATCAGTCGATCCGCCTGCTGGAAAAGACCCTGGATATGCGCCAGCGCAACCAGGAGATCATCTCCTCGAACATCGCCAATGCCGAAACCCCCGGCTATACCCCCTCGCGCCTGGAGTTCGAGGAACAGCTGCGCCAGGCCCTCAAGCCTCTGCCAGGGGCGCCGGCGGCGACCCATCCGGCCCATTTTCCCATCGGTTCCGGCGATCTCTCCGGGGTGCGGGGGACGGTGATCCGCGAACCGGACACCCTCGGCTTCGGCGACCGCAACGGCGTCGATCTCGAACGGGAGATGATCGCCATGGCGGAAAACCAGCTGCTCTACGAAACCGCCACCCAGGTTATCAGCAAGAAGCTCGGCCTGCTCAAATATGTGGCCCAGAACGGGCAATAGGGAGGACTGAATGGATATCTTCGACGCGCTCAAAATCAGCTCCTCGGCGCTGGCGGCGCAACAGGTCCGCCTCAATACCATCAGCTCCAACCTGGCCAATATCGAAACGACCCGCACCCCCGGCGGCGGCCCCTACCGCAAGCGGGAAGTGGTCTTTCGCTCCACCGGGAGCCCTTTCGCGAAAAAGTTGGAACAAAGTTTGAAAGGAGCGGTACAGGGGGTGGAGGTCGCCGCCATCCAGATCAACAACGCTCCCCCCCGGGTCATTTACGATCCCTCCCATCCCGACGCCGACGAGGCGGGGCAGGTTTTGCTCCCCAACGTCAACCTGCTCGACGAGATGGTCGACATGACCAGCGCCACCCGCGCCTACGAAGCGAACGTCACGGCGATCAAGGCGGCCAAACGGATGGCCCTTAAGGCCCTTGAAATAGGACGGTAAACCATGAGCGACATTACCCTGCTCTCCCACCTGCGTCAGATTTCCACTCCTCCCGCCCAGTCCGGCGCTCCGGCGCAGGGGGGCGGCGGTTTCGCCAAGGCCCTGGGTGAGGCCCTCGCCTCGGTGAACAGCGCCCAGGCCGAGGCCGATCTGGCGGTGGAGCAACTGCAGACCGGCGAATCGCGCAATCTGCACGAGGTCATGATCGCCATGGAAAAGGCCGATATTTCCCTGAAGCTGGCGGTGCAGATGCGCAACAAGGTGCTTGAGGCTTATCAGGAAATCATGCGGATGCAGGTCTAATCTCCTCCATCGGGGGGGGGGATGGTCGATAATTTGATGGTGTTGAAGAGAGGTTCCGGCGATGGCGGCGGCAACGAATAAAAATCTGATGCGGACGGTGGGCGCCTGGCCGGCTTCCCGCAAGCTGAGTCTGCTGGCGGTGGTGCTGATCTGCGCGGCGGTCTTCGCCGCCATCATGCTCCAGGCGCGGGTGGCCGATTATCATCTGCTCTTCGCCCAGATGGAGAGCGCCGACGCCGCCGAGGTGGTGGAGTGGCTCAAGGAGCGGAAGATCCCTTATCGTCTGGAGGGCAACGGTACCGCCATCCACATTCCCGCCGATCAGGTCTACGAGACCCGTCTGGAGCTGGCCGGCGCCGGTCTGCCCCGGGGGGGCGGCGTCGGTTTCGAGATCTTCGACCAGCAGAGCTTCGGCATGACCGACTTCGCCCAGAAGATCAACTACCTGCGCGCCCAGCAGGGGGAACTGTCGCGGACCATCGCTTCCCTGGCGCCGGTGGAAGGGGCGCGGGTGCACCTGGCCCTGCCGGAAAAACGCCTCTTCACCGAGCAGCAGAAGGCCGGCAGCGCTTCGGTTATCCTCAAGCTGGGGGCCGGCCGTCAGCTCAAAGAGAGCCAGATCCAGGGGATCGTCCATCTGGTCGCCGGCAGCGTCGACGGCATCGAGCCCGAGAATGTCACGGTCGTCGACTCCTCCGGCAAGATTCTCACCGCCAATCCCTCCGATGAAATCGCCGGGCCGATGACCCCGGGGATGCTCGATTACCAGCAGACCCTGGAACGCCGTCTGGAAAGCCGCGCCCAGTCCCTTCTCGACCAGGCTCTCGGGGCCGGCAACTCGGTGGTGCGGGTCACCGCCGCCGTCGATTTCCTGCAGCAGGAACAGACCGAGGAGAGTTACGATCCCAACCGTACCGCCGTGCGCAGCGAGCAGACCAGCCAGGAAAAGAACGGCACGCCGGCCGCCGCCGGGGTGCCGGGCGTGGCCTCGAACCTGGGGGAGGCCGCGCCGACTTCCGGCATGTCCTCGTCGAGCCGCAGCGAAGAGACGATCAACTACGAAATCAGCAAGGTCATCAACCGCAAGGTCTTCCCCGTCGGCACCGTCAAACAGCTCTCCGTGGCGGTGCTCGTGGCCGACCGGCCGGCGGCGGCCGGCGAAGGGGAGCAGGCCGCCGCGCCGGTCCCCCGCGACGCCAAGGAAATCCAGTCGATCCGGGCCATGGTGAGCAGCGCCCTGGGCATCGACGAGGCCCGGGGCGACAAGCTGGAAGTCAGCTCCATGCCCTTCGAGAGCGCCCTCTTCGAAATGGCTTCCGCGGAAAGCATGGAAGGCCCCGGGCTCTTCCAGTACCTGCCCTTCATCAAATACGGCCTGCTGATCGCCGGCGCGGTGCTGCTCTATCTGCTGCTGGCCCGGCCGATGCTTCGTACCCTGCAGGGCTCCGCCCGGGTGGTGACGCCGATGAAGACCGTCGAGGATCTGGAGGCCGAACTGAACCGCACCGAGGCCCTGCCCCGGCCGCAGAGCGACCCGGCCGAGCGCCTGCGCGAGCTGGCCATGCAGGAACAGGGGTCGTTCGCCCAGATTATCAAGACCTGGCTGAGAGAGGGCTGAGATGGCGGGCACGGGTCTTTTATCGCGCCTGTCCGGAGTGGAGCGGGCCGCCATGCTCCTCTTCTGCCTCGGCGAGGAGGCGACGGCGCGCATCTTCGAGCGTCTCGACGACAGCGAAGTGCGCAAGATCAGCCGCTGCATGATGAGCATCGAACACGTCCCCGCCGATGTCGCCAAGCAGGTGGTCGATCATTTTCTCAAGGCCGAGGAGGAGCTGGCGGGGCTCTTCGTCCGCGGCGACGAGTTCGTCAAAAAGGCCATTGCCGGCAGTTCCAACAAGGACCGCA
>JAVFAR010000107.1:0-9408 GCA_034002365.1 Trichloromonas sp. | reverse complement strand
TAATGTTTTTAAAATAGGAAACAATCAATACCAGATTATGGCAAGTGGTTTGTCAAATTCAAAAATATATAATCTTTATTATACTGGCCCAATTATTACAAATATAAATTAACTTATTAAATCAATAAAAACAGTTATTTAACACTTAAAATTTTATGTATTATGAAAACAAAATTTACGTTGGCATTATTTGCTTTTATTCTTATGTTTAATGTTCCAATCAGTTCTACAACTTATTTTGTACGTTCTGCTACTGGTTCCGATTCTAATGACGGACTGACTCCGGCTTCAGCTTTTCTTACATTAGGTAAAGCGGTTAATTTAAGTTTAACCGATGGTGATGTTATTAATATTTCAGGGACTTTTAATTATGCTGAATTAAATAAATTCATGCTCAAATCAATTTCTATTGTGGGAGACAATAAGTCTACTGCAATTATCAAAGGAACTTTGCCAGGAGCCAATTTTTTATCAATAGGTAACTCTGCTACTCCGGTTTCAGTTTTAGTAGAGAATGTTACTATACAGGATTTTGATTTTTGGGATGGATCTACTCAAACCGAAGGTGGCGTCTTTAGGGTATACAAAGGTTCTACTTTAACATGTAAAAATGTAAATTTCATTAATAACCAGGCAGTTGTTGGTGGAGCGGTAAATTTACTTGCAAGTACAGGAATTTTTGAAGATTGTTATTTTTATAATAACAGAGCAAAATTACGACCTTCAGTTAATACAAATGCTTTTGGTGCTGCGATACAAGTAAATGCTGGATCATCATATTCGGAAGATGCTTCGTTAACAGTAGACAGGTGTTTGTTTGAAGATAATTCTACAGATAATAGCGGTGCAGCTATCAGGTATATTGCAGCTACAAAAGGTGCAGCTAACCTATTGATACAAAACTCTACTTTTGTTGGGAATACGCTAAAAGGTTCAAACAGCACCACAGGTGGGTCAATACAGATCCAGGTAACATCAGAAGTCTCTGATATTAAAATTATAAATAATACAATTGCATATAATTATAGTGAATTTAATAATGTAACTGCTTTGGCTGGACTTTCAGTTTCTGGTAATGATGATAAATTAATTCTGATGAATAATATTTTATATTCAAATACGAATGCCGCTGGAGCAAGCGTATCCATATTAAATACAAAAAAGAATAAGGAAAGCCGAAACAATATTACAGATCAAGATTATGATTTTGAAGCTAACACAACAAGTGGAGCATCATCTTCTAACTTTATCAATGTTACAGGTGAGGCTTTAGGTTTGAGTTCCAGCTTGTCAGATAATGGCGGCGAGACAAAAACTTTAGCAATTAATGCTACCAGTGTTGCTGTAAACGCAGGTTATTCAACTGGTGCTCCATTAGTAGATCAAAGAAATATTGCCAGGGTAGGTAATCCAGATGTGGGTGCTTATGAAAATTTGACAACTACAACTGGTTCTAACAATTATTTGTCAGGTATAAAATATTCACAACTTGATGGAGAAACCATTTTTAAAAATCTGGAAGGATTTAAGACTGTTAAAGTTTACGATACTGTAGGAAAATTAGTTACAAATGTAGCTTTGTTTGGGGATTCATATAGATTAATTGCTAATTCCGGAATTTATTTTTTACATTTTGAAGGGACAAATAAGCACAGTATTATTAAATTAATTGTAAAATAAATTTTCTCGAGCGTATAAATTTTCTATGGAGAGTTTATACGCTTTTTTATGTCATTATAAAATATAATCACCTATGTTTAAAGCAATCAATCGTCTGATTTTGTCTGGTTTATTAATTATTATATTTACTAATTATAGTTATGGAAAAGTAATTTGTGGAATAAAAAAAGAGCCAGTAATATTAATTGTTTCAGGTTGGCAATCAGTTAATATTGGTGATATAGCTCATACACCAGGCTTATTACATTTAATTGAACAGCATATACCTGAAGCAAAGATAATTTTGTGGAAAGTTGGGAAGAGTGAAATGGTTGTTGATTTGTTAAAAAAGAATTTTCCAAAGGTTGAGATTATACATGGTAATCCGGATAATAATATGTTAATTGATTCTGTAATGAATGTGGCGGATTTATTTATTCATGGCTCAGGGCCTTATATGGTAGCGTCAAAACATATTAAGAAATGGATGAGTCTGTCCGATAAACCATTTGGTTTTTTTGGAGTTACATTTGAGAATCCTTCCAATGATGTTGTTCAGATATTAAAAAAAGCTTCTTTTATTTTCCCCAGGGACACAGAGTCAATACAACATTTAAAGAAAGTTGGTATTGAAGGAAAACATGTGATTTTTGGTCCCGATGCAACATTTGCATTGCACATACGAGATGATAATAAAGCTCAAGACTTTATGAAAAAACATAGTCTGAAAGAGAAAGAATTTTTATGTATTGTGAATAGATTGCGAATTACACCATATTGGTGGGCTCATCCTAATTATATTTCCGAAGAAGAGATTAAGAAGAGAAATGAGATCAATGAGAAATGGAAGTATGATGACCATGCAAAATTATGTGATGCAATCACTTATTGGGTTAGGAATACAAAAAAACCTGTTGTTATTTGTCCTGAAATGGATTATCAGTTAGAAACATGGGATGAACTGATTATCGATAAATTGCCAGAAGATGTTAAACCATTTATAATTAAGCATGATTATTGGCTGCCTGATGAGGCAATATCTTTATACCAGTATGCATATTCACTTATCAGCATGGAATGTCATTCAGTTATTATGGCATTGGTAGTTGGTACGCCGGTATTTTATCTTCGACAACCACAGGATACTATCAAAGGTCAAATGTTTTACGATTTATTATTAAGCAGGTGGGTATTTGAAATTGAAAAATCAACAGGGGAGCAAATTTCAAATCGATTATCTGAAATTATAAACGACTATCCAGGTGCATTAAAATATTTAAGAAATGCTCATAACATCATTGACAAACAATATCAGCAATGCTTTAAGATTATAAATAAAACGATTCGATAGGATCCGATATATTTTAAAGACAAAACAGATGCAGCCTATATGGTAGGTTAGTAATAAAATTTATGGTGATAAATTTATTTTAATCATCAAAGTAAAATGCAACATGAAATAGAAATAATATGAGAATACTTTTTTTTACTTTTTTAATCATTGTGTTAAATTCTATGTTCAGCTATAGTCAGATATGGCGAAGCAGTTTATACCCGGAGAATTGGGTTCCGGGTTACATGGATGCTCAGGGTCGTTATTTGCATGATTTCTCGTATGCTGGTTATAAGAGTGGAGAGGAGGATTTACCTTCAGTAACAAATAATATCGTAAACGTAACATCGCCTCCTTATAATGTTGATAACACCGGGCAGACAGATGTTACGTCAGTTTTACAACAAGCATTAAATGATGTTGGCACATCAGGAGGTGGAGTGGTTTATCTACCTCAGGGTACTTATAAAGTTTCAGTTGGAAGTTCAGTCACCTCTGCCTTGCGTATTATGTATGATAATGTTATTTTGCGTGGAGATGGAGCCAATAAGACATATATTTATAATAGCACAACCAATTTTCGGACAAAGCAGGTCATTTACATAACAGGTCCCGGAGCTTCCCCGTGGGATACACCGGTAGGAGGAACAATAGCATTGTCAAGTGATGTTTCATCAAGTTCATTTACAATTGGGTTGGAGAGTGTTTCTGGACTTCGGGTGGGGGACTTAATCATGGTTGCGACAGATTGTACGACAGCTTTTTTACAGGAGATTCAGGCTCATGAATTTTGGCCAACGAGTATGGAAGGTCAGCGTTACTGTCGTACGATAACAGACATAGATCCAGTAACTAAGATAGTTACAGTAGATATTCCCATTCGTTATCCTATAAAAATCCGTGATAATGGCCGGATTTATAAATTAAAACATCACTTAGAAGGTTGTGGTATCGAGCTTTTGTCAGTGGGGAATCAGCAAAATCCGAAGATAGTAGGTGTTTCAGATAAGGACTTAGAGTATTTAAATTCAGGAACAGGTGAATATGAGGTACATTTAACCTCCTTAATTACTTTACGCAATGTAAAAGATTGTTGGGTGAAAAATGTAAGTTCATATCGTCCCTCTTCCAATACATATGATATACACAGTTTGTCGAATGGAGTTCAGTTGCTCGAGTGTAAGAATGTAACATTGATGAATTGTAATTTTTCAAAACCTCAATACCGGGGCGCATCGAATGGCTATACTTATGTAGTTCAGAGTAATGATTGTCTGATACTCAACTGTAGATCAGAACGTGCCCGACACAGTTTTAGTTATACAGCTGGTATGAAGACCAATGGTAATGCCATATCAAAGTGCACGGGAGTTGATCCTCGTTTACCATTTGATTTTCACAGACATTTTTGTTTGGTCAATTTGATAGATCAGTATACCTCTCAGGGAGATTATATCAATGCCGATTTCAGTGAAGGAGGAACAATCACGGGTGATATGCATGGATATACCACCACTGAAAGTGTTATTTGGAATACAAAATCAACCAAGGCACACTCTGTGAATTTTTTAATCAGATCGCGTCAGCACGGTAATGGTTACGTAATCGGAACTTCAGGAGTTGTGAATAATGTAGTAACAACTCCGGTCAGTGGTACGGTTGCAGGAACCACATATGCCTATGATACATCACCAGTAGATTTTGTGGAAGGAATAGGAACCGGAGCTTTATTAATACCTCAATCGTTATATGCTGATCAGTTGATTAAAAGAAAGATAAGAACCAGTGTGACGGATATTGTTTCTGAGAAGAAGATTGTAAGTGTTTATCATGTTTCTTCGGACCTAATAGCAATAAATTTGAACCATAGCCATCCATGCAATAGGTTGTTGATATATAATACACAAGGACAATTAATTTTAGCTCGTAGTATTGAACCTAATGAAATGAAAATAGATATTACTACTGACACATTTAGTCAGGGAGTATATATAATTCATTTCGTTGGTCAAAAAGGTAAAATCTATTCTTATAAATTTATTAAAACGATGTAATATAAAGGCTGCAAATAAGGATAAAAAGTTAACATATAAATCTAATCAAGTATGGCACGAATAATTTCAGTTTTGATGATACTGATTCTGCACATTAATTTTATTTCACCAGCAACGTATTACATACGTTCAACAACAGGATCAGATTCAGGGAATAGTGGAACCAGCCCCGAAGACGCTTTTCAAACGTTAACAAAAGTTTTTAGCGGAAATCCTGTGTTGAATGATGGAGATACGATTGATATATTTGGTACGTTTGTTTTTCCGTCATCACAATTGCTAACTAAATCGGTTTTCATACAGGGAACAGATAGATGGCAGTCAATTATCAAAGGAACAGCTGGATCAAAAGCACGTTGTTTCACAATTGGTGATGCAAGCAATGCGCCGTCCGTTATTGTGGAAAACGTTACATTCAGGGATTTTGATAATTGGGATGATAATAATTCTTTGCAGGGTGGTGCCATACAAATTAGCTATGGTTCAAGTTTTACTTGTAGGAAAGTTAACTTTATCAATAATCAATCCTATTATGGGGGTGCTGTAAATCTTGTCTCTGGTTTTGCAGCTTTCGAAGATTGCTTGTTTCGTGAAAATAAAGTTAAAATAAGAACTGATGCAACAAATGCCTCGGGAGGAGCAATTAATGTAAGTGTTAGCAATAGTAATTCATCAGTATTTTTGATTATAGACAGATGTTTGTTAGAGAATAATACAACTGATAATATCGCATCAGCAATACGTTTTAGTAGAACATCAACAAATGGGAACTCAATTCTTTTAATACAGAATTCGACATTTATTGGAAATGTTATTAGTCCGCTTTCTAACAGCACGTTAGCTGGTACCATATATTTAGATGTTAAGTCAACCGGAGTTGATGATATAAAGTTGATTAATAATACAATTGCATATAATACAAGTGCTGTTAACAGTTCAATTGCCAGGGTAGGTTTATCAATATTGGGAATTGATAATAAAGTGAAACTAATTAACAATATACTTTTTTCAAATATAAATGAAGCAAATTACAATTTATCTATTTCTTCATCTAATAAAATGAAAGAATCCAGGAATAATATTACTGATCAGAGTTATAATTTTGATGTAAATACAATAACCGGATTTTCTTCTGATAACTTGAATAATATAACAAATGCTGAATTACAATTAGATACTTTATTGGTTCATCATGGAGGATCTACAAATACATTAGCATTAGGTGTTGAAAGTGTTGCCCGAGATGCCGGATATCCTGTTGATGCACCCTCAATTGATCAAAGGCGTGTGTCACGTGTAGAAATTGCTGATGTTGGTGCTTATGAAATAATTCCATGGCGAAGCAGTTTATACCCGGAGAATTGGGTTCCGGGTTACATGGATGCTCAGGGTCGTTATTTGCATGATTTCTCGTATGCTGGTTATAAGAGTGGAGAGGAGGATTTACCTTCAGTAACAAATAATATCGTAAACGTAACATCGCCTCCTTATAATGTTGATAACACCGGGCAGACAGATGTTACGTCAGTTTTACAACAAGCATTAAATGATGTTGGCACATCAGGAGGTGGAGTGGTTTATCTACCTCAGGGTACTTATAAAGTTTCAGTTGGAAGTTCAGTCACCTCTGCCTTGCGTATTATGTATGATAATGTTATTTTGCGTGGAGATGGAGCCAATAAGACATATATTTATAATAGCACAACCAATTTTCGGACAAAGCAGGTCATTTACATAACAGGTCCCGGAGCTTCCCCGTGGGATACACCGGTAGGAGGAACAATAGCATTGTCAAGTGATGTTTCATCAAGTTCATTTACAATTGGGTTGGAGAGTGTTTCTGGACTTCGGGTGGGGGACTTAATCATGGTTGCGACAGATTGTACGACAGCTTTTTTACAGGAGATTCAGGCTCATGAATTTTGGCCAACGAGTATGGAAGGTCAGCGTTACTGTCGTACGATAACAGACATAGATCCAGTAACTAAGATAGTTACAGTAGATATTCCCATTCGTTATCCTATAAAAATCCGTGATAATGGCCGGATTTATAAATTAAAACATCACTTAGAAGGTTGTGGTATCGAGCTTTTGTCAGTGGGGAATCAGCAAAATCCGAAGATAGTAGGTGTTTCAGATAAGGACTTAGAGTATTTAAATTCAGGAACAGGTGAATATGAGGTACATTTAACCTCCTTAATTACTTTACGCAATGTAAAAGATTGTTGGGTGAAAAATGTAAGTTCATATCGTCCCTCTTCCAATACATATGATATACACAGTTTGTCGAATGGAGTTCAGTTGCTCGAGTGTAAGAATGTAACATTGATGAATTGTAATTTTTCAAAACCTCAATACCGGGGCGCATCGAATGGCTATACTTATGTAGTTCAGAGTAATGATTGTCTGATACTCAACTGTAGATCAGAACGTGCCCGACACAGTTTTAGTTATACAGCTGGTATGAAGACCAATGGTAATGCCATATCAAAGTGCACGGGAGTTGATCCTCGTTTACCATTTGATTTTCACAGACATTTTTGTTTGGTCAATTTGATAGATCAGTATACATCTCAGGGAGATTATATCAATGCCGATTTCAGTGAAGGAGGAACGATCACGGGCGATATGCATGGATATACCACCACTGAAAGTGTTATTTGGAATACAAAATCAACCAAGGCACACTCTGTGAATTTTTTAATCAGATCCCGTCAGCATGGTAATGGTTATGTGATCGGAACCTCAGGCGTTGTGAATAATGTAGTAACAACTCCGGTCAGTGGAACGGTTGCAGGAACCACATATGCCTATGACACGTCACCAGCAGATTTTGTGGAAGGAATAGGAACCGGATATTTATTGATACCTCAATCGTTATATGCTGATCAGTTGATTAAAAGAAAATCACAACCGAATTATATTAGAACTTGTAATCAGACTTTAGATGTAAAGCCTGAATTAAATAATGATGTCAAAATAATTCAACTCTCCCGAAACAACATTGAACTTCAATTTAGTAATAATCAGTATAATGAATATAGTGTATATAGTATTCATGGTTTTGAAATGTTTTCGGGAAGAATTGAACCTGTATCCTCAAAAATTTGTATTTTGATTCAATCCTTAGAAGCAGGTATTTATATAATTAAATTGAAAGGTATTAATGAACCAACTAAAAGTTTTAAAATACTCAGAAGCATATGATGGTGTATATGAATGTAATTAAATGTAAATATTGAATATTTCAGTTCTTGAAATTTATTTTTTAACAAATATGAGAAAGGTTTTTCGTCCAACATTTGTAATATTTTTTCTTTTCATAACATTATTATGTACTAGTATTGTCGGTAAATCCAGACTTGACTATGCCTGTAGAAGTAGAATGAGTGGTTTTCTTGATGCTTCACATTATGGTTTCTCACCGGAATCAACAGGTTTAGAAAATACGATTGCATTACAAAAAGCATTAGATAACCAAGGTACAGTAGTCGTGTCTCGGCCGGGTACTTACAAAATTGCCGGAACTGTTTATATTGGTAGCAACACATCCCTTGTTTTTGGAAACAATGTTGTCTTAGAAAAAAATGATGAAGCAGGAAAGTTCACACATGTATTGTTGAACAAAGGCGCGTTAACCAAGCGATATGATTCAAATATCGACGTAGTTGGAATGCAAATTAAAGTAAATGGGATGGATAAACCCATGTCTGAGGTGTATGGTTTGCGTGGTCAACTTGCATTCTTTTATGTAAAAGATGTAAAAATAGAACGATTTCGGTTGTTAGATTTGGAAAATATGCAATTCGGCATTCATGTCTGCACATTCGAAAATTTGCTGATAGAGGATATAATAATCAAAGGTAAAAAAGACGGAATTCATTTGGGTAGGGGCAATCGGTTTACCATCCGGGACTGTGTGTTTGAAACTTATGATGATGCAATTGCCCTTAATGCCCATGATTATGCAACGAGTAATCCGGAACTTGGATGGATTGAGCATGGCCTCATCGAGAATTGTCATGATTTGAATGCTGAAAATACGGTTGGTTATTTTTGTCGTATCCTTGCCGGAGCTTGGGTCGACTGGCAACCCGGGATGGAAGTTCAACATTCAGATGCGGTTGTTTCGAATGGGAGAATTTACCGTGTGCAGGCTCAGCCCGATGGAAAACTTTATCAATCCCAAACCCAACCGGTTCATGAATCAGGTAGTAAGGAGATAGACGGTATCAACTGGGGTGTCGTGCAGGATGATGTAACATACACTGCCGGGGTACGCGATGTAACATTCAGAGACATCTTCTTATACAAACCAAGAATAGCATTTTCCATTCATTTCGACAATGACCGTTTCAGCCG
>JAVFAR010000106.1:0-9555 GCA_034002365.1 Trichloromonas sp. | reverse complement strand
TGCCTCAATCGCCGGATTGCCGAAATGACGACCATGCAGGCTGAGGTGGCGACCTGGGAAAAGCATCGCAACAGCAGTACGAAAAAAATCAATTGGCAGTTCACAACGGCTGACGCCAGAATAAAGCATTGCATGACCCTATGGCAGAAATTAATTATGCCGGGATTTTGAAATTCCTGCCCCGATTCGAAGCGGGCGAGTTCGCCAATGCGAAAGCGTATTACCTGGATATGGGGCTCGAACCGCAGCCGGTTCCCGATCTTATGTCGGCGCCCGTCCAGGGGGGGATGCAAATTCCCTTCGATTGGCCGTCGTGGAAGGTGGAAGCCAAACGCTACCGCGAAAATCCCGTGCTTATCTCAAGCGCCGATCTCGCCACGCTGTAAAAAATCCTGCCCCGCTTTCTCCGCCAGGACCGCTTCAGCGGCGGGCACTTCGCGGGAATGTCGCCTCCTGCATCTTCGCCCCCATCCTGCGGTGTCTTCACGCGCTTGGCGCGGAAGATTTTCGCGGCCAGGATACGTCCCTTTAACTTGCTCATCCCTTCTCATCCCCCCCGAGCGGCGAGCCAGATGATATGCCGCTCTCCCTTGTCGCCGTGGGCGCGGGCCTGGGTCTGGCGGACGGTGAAGCCGATCTTGCGCAGGCGTTCGTGGAAGGCGCGGTCGGGACCGGCCGACCAGACCGCGAGCAGTCCTTGCGGGCGCAACGCGGTATAGGCCGCCGTCAGTCCGTCCAGGCCGTAGAGCCAGTTGTTCTTCTTGCGGGTCAGGCCCGCCGGACCGTTGTCGACATCGAGCAGGATGGCGTCGAATCCCTGCCGCTCCTCCTTCATCACCTTCCCCACATCCCCCTCCCGCACCCGGGTCCGGTCATCCTTGAGCGGGTGGCCGGCGAATTCCCCCAATATCTCGCGGTTCCAGCGGACCACGGCCGGCACCAGTTCGGCCACCACCACCTCGGCTTCGGGGCCGAGGCGGCGCAGGGCGGCGCTCAGGGTGAAACCCATGCCGAGACCGCCGATCAGCACCCGGGGCCGGGCCCGTCCGGCGATTTCGCGACAGGTGCGCTCGGCCAGGGCATCCTCGGAGGCGTGGGCATGGGTGCTCATCAGCACCCCGCCGCCGACAATGTTGATGGTGTACTCGGAATTGCGCTGGTAGAGTTGCAACTCTCCGCCGCCGCCGGGGATGGGTGAGGAATCGATCATTTGCCAGGGGATCATCGCGGGGCTCCGGATGGGAAGGTGGGGCTCGGGGTCAATGGTGGCGCGGCGCCCGGCCGAGGACGGCGACGATAATTTCCCCGGCGCCGCCGGATTTGAGGACCTGGGCGCACTCCCGCACAGTGGCGCCGGTGGTCATGACGTCGTCGATCAGCAGGACCTTTTCGCCGCGCAAAGGAGTGCTCAGGGCGAAGGCGCCGCGCAGATTGCGCTGCCGGGCGGCGAGAGGGAGTCCCTGTTGCGGCGGCGTCGGCCGGACGCGCTGGAGACGCCGGGACTCCGTCGGAACCCGCAGCGATTTGCCGAGGCGGCGGGCGAGAAGAAGCGATTGGTTGTAGCCCCGTTCCCGCAACCGTTGCGGGTGCAGAGGAACGGGCAAAATCAACTCGGGAAAAAACTCCGGCGCGTCCGTCCCCAGACGTTGGGCGAGCAGGGCCCCCAGGGGATGATCGAGGTGGATGCCTTGCTCGTATTTGAAGCGGTGAATACTCTCCCGCAGCAGATCGCCATAGAGGCCGACGGCGACGACGGTGGAGAAGTCCGGCGGCTGGCGCAGGCAGGCTTCGCAGAGGTGGGGACCGCCCTCCTCTGTCGGATAGGGGAGGGCGCAGCGGGGGCAACGGGCGATAGGCAGGGGGAGCAGTTGCGTCAGGCAGTTCGGGCAGATACCGGCGGGGGAGAGGGCCGCCACCTCGGCGCGGCAGATGGCGCAGGTTGGCGGCAGCAGGAGATCAAGCAGGCCGCTCAGTTCCGATTTGAGGTAAGTGAGCAGTGCCATGGTTCCCCGCAAAAAAACCGCGCCCGCGGGCGCCGGTCGGTGCATCAGGGGATGAGCAGCGAAGAGCCGGTCATCTCCAGGGGTTTTTCCAGATTGAGTAATTGCAGCAGGGTCGGCGCGATATCGGCAAGAATGCCAGGGCGCAGTTTGGCATCGCGCAGGTCGGGATCGACCAGAATCAGCGGGACGGGGTTGGTGGTGTGAGCGGTGTGGGGTTTGCCCTGCGCGTCCGTCATCTGTTCACAGTTCCCGTGATCAGCGGTGATCAGCAAGCGGCCTCCGGCGGCAAGAACAGCGTCGACCACCCGGCCGAGGCAGGTGTCGACCGTCTCCATGGCGGCGATGGCGGCGGACAGAATGCCGGTATGCCCGACCATGTCCGGATTGGCGAAGTTGAGAACGATCAGATCATAGACACCCGAGGCGATGCGCGCCACCGCCTCGTCGGCAACCTGGGGGGCGCTCATGGCCGGCTTCTGGTCGTAGGTGGCGACTTCCTTGGGCGAGGGGATCAGCACCCGGTCCTCGCCGGCGAAGGGTTCTTCGTTGCCGCCGTTGAAGAAGAAGGTGACATGGGCGTATTTTTCCGTCTCGGCGATGCGCAACTGGCGCAGTCCGGCGCGGGCGACGATCTCGCCGAGGATATTAGGATTGCCGGTGGAAGGGAAGGCGACGGGCAGGTCAAAGGTGGCGTCGTAATCGCTGAGACAGACAAAGTCGGCCAGGCGCGGGGTCTTTTCCCGGTGGAAGTCGCTGAAATTCTTCTCGGTGAGGGCGCGGGTGATCTCCCGGGCGCGGTCGGCGCGGAAGTTAAAGAAAATCACGGCATCGCCGTCGTCGATGGTTCCGGGCGCCCCAATGATCCGGGGCTCGACGAATTCATCCCCCTGGCCGGCCTGGTAGGCTTCAGCGATGGCGGCGGCGCTGTTGGCGGCGGGCCGGCCGATCCCCTGGACCAGGGCCCGATAAGCGCGCTCCACCCGCTCCCAGCGGTTGTCGCGGTCCATGGCGTAGAAACGGCCGCAGAGGGTGGCGACACGGCCGACGCCGATGCGGGCGATGCGTTCTTCCAGTTCCGCCAGATAATCGGCGGCGCTGCGCGGCGGAGTGTCGCGGCCGTCGAGCAGGGCATGGACGCAGACATCCCGCAGGCCCCGGCGCCTGGTCAGTTCAAGCAGGGCATAGAGGTGGTTATTATGGGAGTGGACGCCGCCGTCGGAGAGCAGCCCCATGAGATGGAGTTTGCCGCCGCTCGCCTGTACTTTGTCGATAGCCTGAACAAAGGCGGGATTGGTGAAGAAATCGCCGTCCTGGATGCTTTTGGTGATCTTGGTCAGATCTTGATAAACGATCCGCCCGGCGCCGAGATTGAGATGGCCGACTTCCGAGTTGCCCATCTGTCCCTCGGGCAGGCCGACATCCATCCCCGAAGCGCCGATACGAGTCGAGGGAAAGTCGTTAAATAGGGCATCGAGGCGTGGCGTGTTGGCCAGACAGACGGCGTTGTCGGCGCAGTTTTCGTTGATCCCCCAACCGTCGAGAATGACTAGGGCCAGGGGGCGTTTAACGGTCAGGGTCATGCGCTGCGCTCGCCGTGGTGGATGGCGCGGGCTTCCGGCGCCTGGGGAACGCGGGACAGTTTATCCATCTTCTGCCGACCTTCCAGAATGTAAGAGCCCCAGGTGCCGCACTTGGGGCAGCGGCTCAGCCATTCGGGGGAGGGGTTCTGGCAGTTTTCGCAGACAAAGCCGAGGCGCAGCTGGGGGTCGAGACCCAGGGCCTTCTGGTATTCGGCGATCGCCTCGTCCATGCGGTTGCGGCGGCGATAGGCTTCGCCCAGAAGCAGGCGCAGCTGCGGCGTGTCGACGCCGGCGTTTTCAATGGCACGCAGTTGCTCGAAGGCCTCATCAACCATTTCCAGGCGCAGCAGCAGTTTGCCGAAAAAGAGGCGGAAGGTCAGATCTTCGCCGCGCTCGTTGCCGACGGAGCGGTAGATGGACAAAAGCGTCGAGGGGTTCTCGGCGGAGAGGTAAAGATCTTCCAGGCGAGTGAGGAAGACGCTCTTGCCCAGCGCCTTGTAGCCGTCGAGCCAGGTCTGCGAGGCCTCCTCGGTCTTGCCCTGGTCGCGCAGGGCATCCCCCAGGGTGACCCGGGCCGGCACGAAGTTGGGTGAGGCCTTGACGATGTCGCGCAGTTCCTTGAGATCGTTCTTGCTCTGTCCTTTGGAATCCTCCAGCCCCTGGCGTGCGACTTCATAGCGCAGGAAGAGAAGTTTTTCCTGCTCTTCGCCCTGGCGGCGGGTGCCCTGGCTGGCTTTGAGAATCCGCTTCTGCAGCTCCAGCGCTTCTTTCCACAGATTGCGTTTTACCAGCAGGTCGCGCAGGCTGCGCATGGCTTTGCGGTTGCCGGCGTCGATCGCGAGAATGTCCTCGTAGACCTTGCAAGCTTCGGGGTTTTGACCGCAATCTTCGTAGGTGGCGGCCAGTTTGAACAGCACTTCCAGGCTCTTCGGCTCTTTTTCCCGGGCTTTGAGCAGTACCGCCAGGGCCTTTTCCGCCTCCCCTTCCTGAAGTTTCACGCTGGCCATGGCGAGGTGGGTTTCCAGGCGCGAGGGATCCCGGTCCAGGGCCCGTTGCAGATGGTCGTCGGCTTTTTTCAGGTCGCCGGAAAGGAGGCGGGTCATGCCTTCGCGATAGTTGGCGACGACTTCCTTGTTGCGCTTTTCCCGGAGGGTGCTGCGGATGTTGCGCACCTGGTAGCTGAAGAGGTTGTAGGCGTTGGCCAGCACCCCGCCGAACAGCCCGATGGCGATGCAGCCGATGACGAGGATGGCCGCCGAGGTGGAAAAGCTGTGGTCGCCGTACAGGAAGATGGTGACTGATTGGGGGTTGAGGCCGGAGAAGTAGATGAAGAAGGCGAGGAACAGGATGATCAGTAAAAGGCCGACAAGCAGGGTCATGACATCCTCCTGGGGGCGGAACCGCCCGAAACGGATTCTATTCGCCGAATTTTTCGACGTCGGTTTTACAATCGATGCAATATCTTGAAAAAGGACGGACTTCCATGCGTCTTGGGGCGATTTCGTCGCCGCAGCGGACACAGATGCCGTATTCCCCCTGCGCCAGGCGTTCCAGGGCCGCGTCGATGTCGCGGATTTTCTGGCGTTGATTTTCGCTCAGGTTGAGGAGCAGGTCCCGGCTGTAGGTGTTGGCCGACATGTCGCCGATATCGGGAACGCCGTCCTGCCCCATTTCGCGGGAAGTGGCGGCGGCGTCGCGCACTTCCCGCATGACTTCCAGGCGCAGGCGCAGCAGGCGCTCCCGGGCGGCTTCGAGCTGTGCTTCATCCATTCTCTCTCTACGTCTTCCGGAGCCGGAGCCCCTCTAGCGGTTATGATAAGGTTCGTTGCGCAGGATGGTGCAGCCCCGGTAGAGCTGTTCGAGCAGGAAGAGCCGCGCCATCTGATGGGTGAAGGTCATGGCCGACAGGGAGAGAATCATATCCCCCCGTTGCCGGACTTTCTCGCTCAGGCCGTAGGCCCCGCCGATGACCGCGATCAGTTCCGCCGTCCCCCGCACCATGTGCCCTTCGAGCAGCTCGGCCAGGCCTTCAGAGGTCAGTGCCTTGCCCCGTTCATCGAGAATGAACACGTAGGCTTCCGGCGGGATGCGGGCGAGGATGCGTTCTCCTTCCGACTCCCGGATGAACCGGGAGTCGGCCTTTTTTCCTCCGGCCTTTTCCTCCTTGAGTTCCAGGCAGGAAAAGGGCAGGTAGCGCTGCAGGCGCCGCGCGTACTCCCCGGCGCCGTCGCGGAGGAAGGCTTCGGAGAGCTTGCCGACGCAGATCAGCTTGAGCTTCACCGGGCCGCGGCGGAGCGCTCCCAGTGATACTTCTCGGGGATGGCCACCTCGGCGGCTTCGCTCCAGAGCCCGTCGAGATCGTAGAATTCCCGCACCGGCTCCTGAAAGACGTGGACCATGACATCGCCGTAGTCGATGAGTACCCAGCGGCCCTCATTCATGCCCTCGACGGCGAGGGGAGCGGTGGCGTGCTCCTGCTTCAGCCCCAGGCGCACGCCTTCGGCGATGGCCTGGACCTGACGGTCGGAGCGGCCGCTGGCGATGAGCAGGTAGTCGGTCAGCGAGGAGAGCCCCTTGACTTCAAGCAGGCGGACGTTATGGGCCTTTTTTCCCAAGGCGTAGGCGGCGCAGAGTAGGGCCCGATCTGGTGACTGCAAAGTGCTTAAAACCTTTCCTGGCCACGGTAGAGTCCGTGGCGGTCGATATAGTCGAGAACCGGTGCCGGAACCAGATAGCGGATCGAGCGGCCCGTGGCGACCATCCGGCGAATCCGGGTGGATGAGATGTCGAGCAGCGTCTCCTCGACGAAAAAGATCGAATTTCCGCCGCGATGCTCCAGTGAATTGGAGGCGCGATTATAACAGAAGTCTTTCATGATCGCAATGGGCAGGAGGCTTTTCGGATCCCCCTCGGCCGCCCCCGGGCGGGCCGCCACCACCAGGTGCGTCAGATCGAAAAGCCGTTGATATTCCTTCCAGGTGGAAAGGTCGCGAAAGGAGTCGAGGCCGATGATGAAAAAGAGCTCGGCGGCGGGCGCTTCCCGGCGCAGGGCTTCGAGGGTGTGGACGGAATAGCTCTTGCCCGGGCGGCGGTTCTCGATGTCCGAGACGGCGAAGGCCGGGTGGTCGGCGATGGCCGCCTCGACCATGGCCAGCCGCTGGGCGAAGGGGATGTCCCCGGCCAGGGGCTTGTGGGGCGGGACGGCGGCGGGGATGAAGAGCACCCGGTCGAGGGCGCGGGCCTCCCGCACCTCCTCGGCGATCCGCAGATGCGCCAGGTGAATGGGATTGAAGGTGCCGCCGAGGATGCCGAGTTTCATAAATCGTCAGGAGTGAGGGGCGAGGGGTGAGGGGTGAGGGGTGAAGTCTTTTTTTCTCTTCACACCTCACTCCTCACCGACTTATTGCCTTACCTGGCCATCGCCTAACACGATGAACTTGCGGGTGGTCAGATCCTCCAGGCCCATGGGGCCGAAGGAGTGGAGCTTGGTGGTGGAGATGCCGATTTCTGCACCGAGGCCGAGCTGGTTGCCGTCGGAGAAGCGGGTCGAGGCGTTGACCATGACGACGCTGGAATTGATCTCACGGATGAAGCGCTGGGCGTTGGCGTAGTCGCGGGTGATGATCGTTTCGGTGTGCAGCGAGCCGTAACGGTTGATGTGCCCGGCCGCCTCGTCGAGATCGTCGACGACCTTGACCGCCAGGATCAGGTCGAGATATTCGGCGGGCCAGTCGCTTTCGTTGGCGGGCGTGACGTCCGCCGCGAAGGCGCGGGTCACTTCACAGCCGCGCACCTCCACCCCGGCCTGACGCAGGGCGGCGACGATGCGCGGGACGAAGGTTTCGGCGATATCCTTGTGGATGAGCAGGGTTTCCAGGGCGTTGCAGACGCCGGGGCGCTGGGCCTTGGCGTTGAGGCAGATCTTCTCGGCCATATCGAAGTCGGCGCTGGCGTCGACAAAGGCATGACAGACCCCCTTGTAGTGCTTGATCACCGGAATCCGCGAATTCTCGCTGACAAAGCGGATCAGGCCTTCGCCGCCGCGGGGGATGATCAGGTCGATCTCGTCCTCCAGTTTGAGCAGTTCGAGGATTGCCGCACGGTCGGTGGTGGCGACCACCTGCAAAGCGGCGGCCGGCAGGCGCATTTTCAGCAGCACCTCCTTGAGCAGGGCGCCGATGGCGGTGTTGGAGTGGATCGATTCGGAGCCGCCGCGCAGGATCACGGCGTTGCCGCTTTTCAGGCAAAGCCCGGCGGCATCGGCGGTGACGTTGGGGCGGGACTCGTAGACGATGCCGATGACCCCGAGGGGGATGCGCATGCGCCCGACCTGGATGCCGTTGGGGCGGCGCCACATGCCGGTGACTTCGCCGACGGGATCGGGCAGGGCGGCGACCTCCCGCAGGCCGTCGGCCATGGCCTTGATGCGCTCCTCGTTGAGGGCCAGGCGGTCGATCATCGCCGGCGCCAGATCCCGTTCCCGCGCCGCCGCCAGGTCCTGCTCGTTCGCCGCGATGAGTTTTTCGGAATCCTGTTCGAGAGCCGCCGCCATGCGTGCGAGCAGGTCGTTCTTGACGGCGGAGGAAAGGTTGGCCATGACCCGGCCGGCCTCTTTGGCCTCCCGGGCCAGTTGCAGCATTTCGTTGCGAATGGTCATCGTCGTCTCCTTGGGCGTGGCGCTGTGCTCAGGCGTGCGTGGGGGGCTGGTCTTTCAGCACCAGATTGTCCCGGTGAACCACCTCGTCCCCATATTTATAGCCGAGAATCGTTTCGATTTCCGAGGTTTTCTTGCCCATGATGCGCAACAGCTCGGCCAGGGAATAGTTGATCACCCCCTTGGCGAATTCCTCGCCGTCCGGACCGCACAGGCGCACCGCGTCCCCCCGGTCGAAGCCCCCTTCGACGCCGCGAATCCCCGAAGGGAGCAGGCTCTTGCCCCGCTCGACGATGGCGGTCACGGCGCCGCTGTCGAGCAGCAGCTTGCCCCGCGGCTTCTTGGTGAAGGCGATCCAGTGTTTTTTCGCGGCCATGCGGTTGCTGGCCGGGAGAAAGTAGGTACCGACCGGTTCGCCGTCGAAGAGCCGGCCAAGCATCCCCGCCTCGCGGCCGTTGAGAATGACCGTGCCGACACCGTAGAGAGCGGCGCGCTTGGCGGCCCGGACCTTGGTGGCCATGCCGCCGGTGCCGACGTCGCTGCCGGAGCCGCCGGCCATCGCCTCGATCTCCTCGGTGATGCGCGGCACTTCATGGAGCAGCCGGGCCTCGGGATTGTCGCGGGGGTCGCTGTCGTAAAGACCGTCCACATCCGAGAGGATGACGAGCAGGTTGGCTTCGATCAGGTTGGTGACCATGGCCGAGAGGTTGTCGTTGTCGCCGAAGCGGATTTCGTCGACCACGACCGTATCGTTTTCGTTGATGATCGGCAGCACGTTGTAGTCGAGCAGGGTCATCAGGGTGTTGCGGGCGTTGAGATAGCGTCGCCGGTTGGCGAGGTCGTCCCGGGTCAGCAGCACCTGCGCGACCTTATGGCCGTGCCGGTGAAAGGCCTCTTCGTAGAAGCTGATCAGGCGGCTCTGGCCGATGGCGGCGGCGGCCTGTTTCAGGGGAATGGTGCGGGGGCGGCCGACGATGCCGAGATCCCCCTTGCCGGCGGCCACCGCCCCGGAAGAAACCAGCGCCACTTCGTAGCCGCGCTCGCGCAGTTCGATGAGATCCCGACTGAGCTGTTCGATGGCCCGGCGGTCAAGGCCGTCGCCGTTGGAAAGGACACCGCTGCCGACCTTGACGACAACGCGCTTGACATGAGAGAGGAGATTTTTTCGCATGATCGGGATGGTTTGCCTCGGGATAAAAGGGCTCCGGCGGACGGCGGGCGCCATCTTACCTTTCCGGCGAAAGAACTGTCAAGGCAGCTCCGGCGTATCCTCCGGCGCTTCTTCCCGGCGCAGGCGCTCCAGTTCCAGGCCGACGGC
>JAVFAR010000105.1:0-9591 GCA_034002365.1 Trichloromonas sp. | reverse complement strand
AGGCGATCAACGACACCCACGGCCACGAGGGTGGGGACGAGGTCTTGCGGGCGGTGGCCCAGCGCTTGACCGCTCTGGTTCGCGAAGCCGATACCGTGGCCCGCTTCGGCGGTGACGAATTCATTATCCTGATGGAAGATGTGGCGGAGACCGCCGACGTCGAGCATCTGGCCGGGAAGGTTCTCGCCGGTCTCGCTCAGCCATTGACGGTCGGCGATCAGACCCTGACGGTTACCACCAGTATCGGCATCAGCATCTTCCCCCGCGACGGGTCGGATGCCGAAACGCTCATAAAGCGAGCGGACGATGCCATGTTCCGAGCCAAGCAGCAGGGGCGCAACCTCTTTGTTTTTCACGATGAAGCACCGACGGCGAGAGTCGCGGGACCCTGATCGGCCCTTCGGCTACGCTCAGGAAGTACGGCTTTTCTCCCGAGAGGAATAGGGTTTACGGAAGGACGGGAATGGCTATGACAGAGACATCGGCGCGGTCCGCCCCCTCTTGGGGGATCGCGGAACGCAACGAGTACAAGGCGATCTATGAACGGCTGCGGCCGATGCATGAGGCGGTGCTTCAGGAACTCGTGCGTAAAATCCGCCTTTTGCTGGAGGAACAGGGGCAGAGTCCGGCCATCAAATCCCGGGTCAAGCGCTTCGACGGCTATTTCGAAAAGCTGCTGAAGCTTTCCCGCAAGGGGGGAGAGCCTGTCTTACTTACCGATCTGCTCGGCATCCGCATCGTTTGCCCATTCCTGGAGGATGTGGAAACCATCGAGGGGATTCTGGCCGAGCATTTTCCGGTGGTGGAGATCGAGCACAAGGGGGCGCGCAACTCTTTTCGCGAGTTCGGCTATGTTTCCTTGCATCTGCTGATTCCCGTGGAATCGGAAGACTTCGTCGAGGTGCTGCCCGGCTGCGAGAAGGTTTGCGAGATCCAGTTGCGCACGATACTGCAGGATGCCTGGGCCGAGGTCGAACACGAACTGATCTACAAATCGGACATCACCTTGCCCAACGAGCTGATCAAACGCAAGCTCGCCGCCCTCAACGCCAATCTGACCCTCTCCGATCTGATTTTTCAGGAGATTCGCGATTATCAGCAGGAACTTCGCGAACAGGACCGCTGTCGCCGCGAGCAGCTCACCGCCTGCGCCAACGGAACCTTGCCGCCCCATTTCCGCCAGAAATTCGAGCCGCCTACGGAGCTGGCGTCCCTGACCGGACAGCGCCGTCTCGACAAGCTGATGCTGGAGGCCCACAACGCCCACGGTCAGGGGGATATGGAGGGGGCGATCATCTTTTACAGCCGGATTCTGCGGCTCAAACTCAGCGAGCCGGTGCGTTCCCTGATCTATAACCATCGGGGCATGGCCTACTTCGGCATCGCCGACTATCCGCAGTCCATCCGCGACTTTTCCCGGGCGATTTTCTTCGACGAAAGTAACGTGCGCTGCTACAACAACCGGGGGCTGGCTTTCCGGGTGATTCATGCCCTGGATAAATCCCTGGCCGATTACGACCGTTCCCTGACGATCAATCCCAACCAGGTCGAAGGCTACTGGGGCCGGGCCCAGACCTGTTATGCCATGCACCTCTTCACCCAGGCTCACGCCGACTGCGAAAGCGCCCTCAACATCGATCCCGAATTTCAGCCCGCCCGGTCCTTGCTGGCCCGCATCAACAGTCAGATGTTCTGAACCGCCGTCCCTGGTGAACATCTTTTCTCCCAACGAAAAAAGCCGCCCCCGATCGGGACGGCTTTTTTCATTTCAGGAGCGGCTTGGCTCAGGCGTCCACGTGTTTCTTCGCCCGCTCTTCCCGCCACATATCGAGCAACAGCAAAACGACACCGATACTGATGGCCGAGTCGGCGACGTTGAAGGCCGGCCAGTGGTGCCGGTACCAGTGCACATCGAGAAAGTCGATGACCTCGCCGAGGCGTACCCGGTCAATGAGATTGCCGACGGCTCCGGAAAAGACCAGGGCCATGGCCCAGATGTGCAGACGCTGCCGGTCGGAAACCTGTCGCAGGTACCAGAGGATGCCGACGGCCGCGAGGGTGGCGACGGTGATGAAGAAGGGCACCCGGAAGGCGTTGTCGGCGAGAATGCCGAAGGCCGCTCCTTTGTTGCGGACATAGGTGATGTGGAAGAAATTCTCGAAAACGCTGACCGATTCGTACAGGGCGAAGCGACGGTCGATATAGAATTTGGTCAACTGGTCGACAACCAGCACCACCAACGAGACGATGAGCAGCAAACGGTAACGGAAAGGCACGGGAACTCCGGGGGAGATGGCTGAAGGCTGAAGGCTGAAGGCTGAAGGCTGAAGGCTGAAGGCTGAAGGCTGAAGGCTGAAGTTAAATGTCTCCTTCAGTCTTCAGCCTGAACCCCTTCAGCCTTACTTTAATGCTTCCAGGCAGCGGCGGCAGATGCTGGGGTGCTCGGTGTCACTACCGACGGTGACGGCGTAGTTCCAGCAGCGTTCGCACTTCTCGCCCTGGGCCTTCTCCACCCGGACCTTGAGGCCGGGCACCTCCCCGCCGGCGATGTCGCCGGGCAGATCATCGACCAGTTCCGCCTGGGAGACGATGAAGAGGGTGGCCAGTTCGTCGCCATAGTTTTCGAGCAGATCGCGCCATTCGCCGGCGGGGACCGCGACCTGAACCCGGGCGTCGAGGGAGTGGCCGATGAGCTTGTCGGTGCGGGCCGTTTCCAGGGCCTTGGAGACATCGGAGCGCACCGCCAGCAGCTTGTCGTAACGCGCTTCGAGATCGGCGTCGAGCAGGCTGGTTTCGAAGCGGGGAAAGCTCGCCAGATGCACACTCTCCTCGCGCCGGCCGGGGAGCTCCCGCCAGATTTCGTCGGCGGTGAAGGAAAGGACCGGCGCGATCAGCCGGGTGAGGGCGTCGAGGATGCGGTACATGGCGGTCTGGCCGCTGCGCCGCGCCGGGCTTTTGGCCGGGGCGGTGTAGAGGCGGTCCTTGAGCACGTCGAGGTAGAACGCGCTCATGTCGACGCTGCAGAAGTTGTGCACGGCGTGATAGAGGATGTGGAACTCGTAGTCGTCGTAGGCCTTCTCCACCCGGCCCACCAGTCGCTCCAGGCGGGACAGGGCCCAGCGGTCGATTTCCAGCAGGTCGCCGTCGGCCACCGCATCGGTTGCCGGGTCAAAGCCGTGCAGGTTGCCGAGGATGTAGCGGGCGGTGTTGCGGATGCGCCGGTAGGCGTCGGAGAGGCGCTGGAGAATCTCCGGGCTGATGCGGATGTCGTCCCGGTAGTCCTGGGCGGCGACCCACAGGCGCAGGATTTCGGCGCCGAATTTCTTGATGACTTCTTCCGGGGCGACCACGTTCCCCTGGGATTTGGACATCTTCTTGCCGTTGCCGTCGACGACGAAGCCGTGGGTCAGCACCGCTTTGTAGGGGGCGATGTCGCGGGTGCCGACGGCGGCGAGCAGGCTCGAATGGAACCAGCCGCGATGCTGGTCGCTCCCTTCCAGATAGAGATCGGCGGGGGATTTCAGCTCGGCGCGCTGTTCCAGCACGGCGGCGTGGGACACTCCCGAATCGAACCAGACATCGAGGATGTCCATCTCCTTGCTGAAACCGTCGTGGCTGCAGGAGGGGCAGACGGTGCCGGCCGGCAGCAGCGCTTTCGCTTCCTTCTCGTACCAGAGATCGCTCCCCGTTTCGTTGAAGAGATCGGCGACATGGTGCATGACCTTGCCGTCGGCCAGGGCCTCGCCGCACTTTTCACAGTAGAAGACGGTGATCGGCACCCCCCAGTTGCGCTGGCGGCTGACGCACCAGTCGGGACGGTTCTCGATCATCCCAAAGATGCGCTCCCGGCCCCAGCGGGGAATCCATTCCACCTGGTTGATGTGGGCCAGGGCCTTGCCGCGCAGGTCGTTGGTCTCCATGGAGATGAACCACTGCTCGGTAGCGCGGAAGATGATCGGCTTCTTGCAGCGCCAACAATGAGGGTAGCTGTGCGAAACCTTGCCCTCGGCAAGCAGCGCGCCGACCTCCGTCAGCTTGGCGTTGACCGCCTGGTTGGCCTCATCGAGCTTCATGCCGCCGAAGAATTCCAGCTCCGCCCGGTAGCGGCCGTAGTCGTCCACCGGATTATAGATGTCGAGGCCGTATTTCAGGCCGATCTGATAGTCGTCCTGGCCGTGGCCGGGGGCGGTGTGGACGCAGCCGGTACCCGCTTCGAGGGTGACGTGGTCGCCGAGCATGAGCAGGGACGGCCGGTCATAAAAGGGGTGGCGGCAGTTCTTGCCGTCGAAGGGGGTGGGATCGAAGACGGCCAGCACCCGGTAGTCGCTGATGCCCAGGGTTTTCAGCACTCCGGCATAGAGCCCCTCGGCCATGATCAGCACTTCGCCGCCCGTTTCCACCGCGACGTAGGGCAGGGCGGGGTTGAGGCTGACGCCGAGATTGGCGGGGATGGTCCAGGGGGTGGTGGTCCAGATGATGAAGGAAAGCTTCTTTCCGGCCAGCGCCGCCAGTTCCCCGGGCAGTTCGTCGGCGTAGGGAAACTTGACGTAGATGGAGGGGGAGCTGTGGTCGGCGTATTCCACCTCCGCCTCGGCCAGGGCGGTGACGCAAGAGGAGCACCAGTGCACCGGCTTTTTGCCTTTGTACAGTCCGCCGCGCTCGGCGAAGCGGGCCAGTTCCCGGGCGGTGGCCGCTTCGTAGCCGACGGTCATGGTCAGGTAGGGGTGGGCCCAGTCGCCAAGCACGCCGAGACGCTGGAATTCCTCGCTCTGAATATCCACCCACTTTTTGGCGTAGCTGCGACACTCGCGGCGAATCTCGGCCTTGCTCATCTCCCGCTTCTTCGACCCCAACTGTTTGTCGACCATCAGCTCGATGGGCAGGCCGTGGCAGTCCCAGCCCGGCACATAGGGAACGTAAAAGCCTTCCATGCGGCGGCTCTTGAGGATGATATCCTTGAGAATTTTATTCAGGGCATGGCCGATATGGGTGTGGCCGTTGGCATAGGGAGGGCCGTCATGGAGAATGAAGGCGGGACGCCCCCGGCCGGCCGTATCCAGCAGCCGATAGAGTTCCATGGCTTCCCATTGCTTGAGGATTTCCGGTTCCCGCTGGGGCAGGTTGGCACGCATGGGGAAGTCGGTGACGGGCAGATTGAGGGTGTCTTTATAGTCCATGGAAAGGCCTCCGGGAGGGGAAAATCAAGTTTCGCAGACTAGCAAAACCGCCGGATAAGTCAAGGGAAAAGGCTATGCGGAGGGGGGCGGGGAAGGGGGGCGGCGCCCCGAAGGAGGGGGCTGGGGCGCCGGGCGGAGAGAAGGGATCAGAGGCCGGCGCGCAAGTCCTGTTCCAGGCGGAAAATGCTCTGGCGCAGCAGGTCACTGATGTTGGTGCCCGCTTCCTGGGCGATCTTGTTCAGGGTCTCCATTTCGTTGCCGTTGATCCGGCAGGAGACGATGTATTTTTTCGGTTGGTTGACGGCTCTTCCCATGGCTGGGCTCCTTTCCTGGTTCGGTGTGTCCTATGGTGATGGGTCGAAGGGGTTCATAGTGTGCCAGTGTTTCGGCTGTATGCGGATTAGCAAAACCCTTGCCAGAATGCTTCCATGGCTGATATTTAATAAAAAATATAAGCCATTCAGCTATTTGAGTTTGCCCTTTTCCGGATAGCCTGGTTTGAATGTCATTCATAAAAGTGTGCCGTTGAGTAGTTATTGTGCCATTTTTGCGCACGTGTGTGTCATTGTGGCGCAATCTCCGTGAGGACATAAGGATTCTCAGAAAAATCGGCCTGTCTGCGGGAATTGGTCTGTGACGGAATTGGCACAAGCGGCGCGACGGCATGAAGGGGAGGGAGGCGACGGTCGAAAAAAACCCCGGGCGGGGAACCCGGGGATCGCGGAAATATCTTCTTTTCGGGAAATCAGCCGACCCTGGAGGAGGATTGCTGGCTGAAAAGAAGATATTGCGAGGAACTTGTCGTTGCGGCGGCGGCCGCGGCTAAAGGGGGCTGGGGCTCCAGGGCAGGCCCTGGGCCTCGCCCACGGGTTGGCTGCACAGTTTGCCGCCGATGGTATTGATCCCTTTGCGCAGGGCCGCATCGGCCTTGGCTGCCGCGTCTAAGCCCTGTCCGGCAATGCGGCGCACATAGGGGAGGGTGGCGTTGGTCAGGGCGAAGGTGCTGGTGCGGCTCACCGCCCCCGGCATGTTGGCCACGCCGTAATGGATGACCCCGTCCACCGAGTAGCTCGGCTGGTCGTGAGTGGTGGGGTGGATGGTTTCGACACAGCCGCCCTGGTCGACGGCCACATCCACGATCACGCTGCCGGCGGTCATGGCGGCGACGAGGGGGCGGCGCACCAGGATCGGCGCCCGGGCACCGGCGACCAGTACCGCGCCGATGACCAGGTCGGCCCCGCGCACCTCCTCTTCGATGGTCTGGGAATTGCTCATCAAGGTCTGGATGCGGTTGCCGTAGTGGTCGTCGAGAGTGGCGAGACGGCGGCTGTCGATGTCGATGACGCGCACGTCGGCGCCCATGCCGGCGGCGATGCGCAGGGCGTTGCCGCCGACCGTGCCGGCGCCGAGAATGACCACCCGCGCCGGCCGCACGCCGGGAACGCCGCCGAGCAGCTGTCCCTTGCCCCCCTGTTCCCGCTGCAGCAGGTGCGCGCCGATCTGCACGGACATGCGTCCGGCCACCTCGCTCATGGGATGAAGCAGGGGGAGAAAGCCGTCGGCCAATTCCACCGTCTCGTAGGCGATGCCGGTCACTTCCCGGTCGAGAAGAGCCCGCGTCAGCTCCGGGGCGGGCGCAAGGTGCAGATAGGTGAAGAGCAGGTGCCCGGGGCGCAGCAGGGGATATTCCCCGGGGAGGGGCTCTTTGACCTTGACGATCATCTCGGAGGCGGCATAGAGTTCCCCGGCATCCCCCACCAGTTCGGCGCCGGCCGCCCGGTAGTCGGCGTCCTCGATTCCGGCGCCGGTTCCGGCGCCGGGCTGGACCAGCACCCGGTGGCCGTCCTCGACCAGGGCGCGCGCCCCCGCCGGGGTCAGTCCGACCCGGTATTCGTGGGTTTTGATTTCCTTGGGAACGGCAACGATCATTTTAATCTCGCTAAAAAATCTTCATTGAGAATAACGACCGGAGCCCCGTTTCGTCAAGGAAAAAGCGCGGGGGAAGGGCTTCTCCGGCGACGCCGGAAGAGAGAGCGTAAAAGCATGGAAACTTTCGAAAAACGTCACTTTTTACTGCCTCGGGCCGAAATCGGCTATCTGCGTTTTATCCTTGAAAGTTACGACGGCCTGGCCTTTGCGCGCACCCTTGATCCCCGCCAGGCTCTGGTCGAAATCGCCTTTCCCCCCTCGCGCCGCCAGGATGCCGAAGCCCTGCTGGCCGCCCTAGCCGACGAATGCGCCATGCAAAGGGTGCCGCCGCCCGAGCCCGGGCGCTATCCCGAACTCCTTTGACGACCGGGAGCGGCGGCGCCGATTCCGGCTTTCAAACAGACTTCGGATGTGCTAACTATAGGACTTCCGTCGCCTCTTCTTCCGCTTTAGTTTCAGTCAAGGATGCCGCCGATGCCCTTTGCCGCCCTTGCCCTTCAGGTGCCGACCCTGCTGCTCCCCCGGGCTGATATCGATCCGACCCGGTGGGCGGTGATCGCCTGCGACCAGTATACGTCGCAGCCCGAATACTGGCATGAGGTCGAACGTCTGGCTGGGGGGTATCCCTCGACCCTCCATCTGATCTTCCCCGAGGTCTATCTCGACGAGGCGGAGAGTGCCGCGCGCATTGACGCCATCAACGAGACCATGCATCGCTATCTCGCCGAGGGGATTCTCGAAGCCCAGCCCCCGGGGTTCATGCTGGTTGAGCGGCGGATGGAGACAGGCGCGGCGCGCACGGGGCTGATGGTCGCGCTCGACCTCGAAGCCTACGACTATCGGCCCGGCTCCACCTCGCTGATCCGCGCCACCGAGGGGACGATTCTCGACCGCCTGCCCCCTCGCATCCGGGTGCGGGAGAAAGCTCCCATCGAACTGCCGCACATCATGGTGCTGATCGACGATCCCGAAATGACCGTCATCGAGCCTCTGGCCGAGCTTGATCTGCCGGTGGCCTACGACTTCCCCCTGATGCAGGGCGGCGGCCATCTGCGCGGCCGCCGGGTCGCCGATCCCGACGCCCTCGCCCGGGTCGGGCAGGCCCTGGAACGCCTGGCCGACCCGCGCCGTTTCGCCGAACGCTATCAGGCCGAAGACCGTCCGGTGCTCCTTTATGCCATGGGGGACGGTAATCATTCTTTCGCCACCGCCAAGGCGATCTGGGAAAAGATCAAAAGCGAGGCGCCCGACCAGGAAGCGATCATGGATCACCCGGCCCGTTTTGCCCTGGTCGAGCTGGTCAACGTCCACGATCCGGGGCTGGAGTTCGAGGCGATCCACCGGGTGCTTTTCCATGTCGATTTCGAGGCTCTGTTGCGCCAGGCCGAGGCCTACTACCGGCGGCAGGGCGCCGGATTCTCCTGCGAGTTCTGTAACGACCTGGATGCCCTGCCGGAGAAGAGCCGGCGGCTGGAGGCGGACGACCGTCAGCTTCTGCCCTTTATCGCCGGCGACCGCTGTGGTCTGCTGGTGATCGACCGGCCGCCGTCTCATCTGGAAACGGCGACCCTGCAGGGTTTTCTCGACGAAGCCCTGGCCGGGCAAGCGAACAGCCGCATCGACTATATCCACGGCGAGGGGAGCGTCACCGCCCTGGGTAAACTCCCGGGGAACGTCGGGTTTTATCTGCCGGCGATCTGCAAACGCGAATTTTTCAAGAGCATCATTCTCGACGGAGCGTTGCCGCGCAAGACCTTCTCGATGGGGGATGCGGACGAAAAACGCTTTTATATGGAATGCCGGAAGATCGCGCCGTAAGGGGATGATATTCGAGTGATGGGGTATGGGGGGACATTTTCGACATAATGGGCGCCGAGACCTTTCGGCGTTCGGCAAGGCAGCGATTTCCGGAATTTGTTTGCTGCTGCTTGGGGTCGCCGCGCCGGCGACGGCCGATTACCAGGTGCTGCTCAAATCCGGAGAAACGCTGTACGCCCGGGATTACTGGCTGGACAAGGTCGACAAGGAGCTGATCCGGCTCGATATCGACGGGTCGACCCGCCGGGTGCCCCGGGACGGCGTCCGCTATATCGCGCCGTTGCCCGAAGAAGACCCGCGCGCCCGGATTGCGATCAAGCGCATCACCTTTGCGCCCAGAGAAAAGCTTGCCGCCTTGGTCGAGGCTCCCCGGGAAGGGGATGCTGCGCTAGCGGAGAGTGACGGTTCGGCTGAAGGTTCCGCCGGGATGTCGGCTGCGGAGACCGCCGCGACCTCGGCTGACGGCACCGTCTCAGCCGTTGGCGATCCGCCGGCCATGGACGAATTCTGGCGGGAAGAGGCGGAGCGCATCGATGAGCAGCGCGAGGCCGCCAAGGATGAGTTCAAGGCCGCCCTGGCCGGGGACGATCTGGCGGCACGTCAGCAGGCGCGGCAGAAGATTCTCGACCTGACCGATGCCCGCACCCGCCTGCGGGAAGAGGTGCGC
>JAVFAR010000104.1:0-9617 GCA_034002365.1 Trichloromonas sp. | reverse complement strand
TCCCGATCGGGAGCGTCAAGGATGGAGAAAATCATGGCAGAAGGTACGGTAAAGTGGTTCAACGACGCAAAGGGTTTCGGCTTCATCGAGCAGGATAACGGGCCGGACGTTTTCGTTCATTTCTCCGCGATTCAGAGCGACGGCTTCAAGTCCCTCGCCGAAGGCGACCGCGTGAGCTTCGAAGTCACCCAGGGCCAAAAAGGGCCTCAGTCCAATAACGTGCGGCGTATCTGATTACCGATTCGCCACGCCTGTTAAAAAAAGCCCCCGCGACTGTTCGCGGGGGCTTTTTTTAACAGGGAAAACCAGCTTTCCCCGGTGAAATCGGCTTTCAATTCTCTTTTCTTCCCGCCCCTGCCGTTGTTCGCTCCCATCCCCCTCCCGTCAAAAAACCGGTCGTTTTCTGTCGAAAAACTGACCGGTTCCGCTCTTGCCGTCATCCCGTTGACTTTCTCCCCCTGCAATTAAACACCGTTATTTCGAGATTTGGTTGAATGGCGGCCTTTCCCGGGGCGCACCAGAGGTGTGATTATTTGCGTTTAATCTCAGCACGCGTTTTGAGCAAGGGTTCACCGTTATATTCTTTTCTCGGGGAAAGGGAGGCGTTCATGGGCAAGGTGATTATCGATCCGTTGCCCCGGATCGAGGGCCATCTGCGGATCGATACGCGGGTCGAGGATGGCCGGGTCGTCGAGGCCTGGAGCAAGGGGGAGATGTTTCGGGGTTTCGAGGCGCTGCTGGTCGGCCGCGGCCCCCTCGACGCGCCGCCGATCACCCAGCGCATCTGCGGGGTCTGTCCGGTCAGCCACACGGTCGCCTCCTGCAAAGCGGTGGAAGCGGCCCTGGGGCTGAAAGTGCCGGCCAACGGCGATTATCTGCGTAACCTGGTGCTGGGCGCCAACTACCTGCAAAGCCATATCCTGCATTTCTATCAGCTCTCCGCCCTCGATTTTGTCAATATCGAGGCGCTGCGCGCTTATGAGGGGCGCGATCCGGTCCTGCGTGAGGTGAAAGCGGAAGCCCTGGAAATCCGCCAGGAGGCGCACCGCATGGCGGCCATGTTCGGCGGCAAGAGGCCCCATCCGGCGGCGCTGATTCACGGCGGCGTGACCTGCGGGGTCGATGCCGAGGCGGTGGATGATTTCCGCATGCGCCTGGCTCGGGTCAAACGGTTTGTCGCCAATGTCTATCTCCCCGGCGTGCTCGCCGCCGCCCGGCTCTTCCCCGATTACGCGCGGACCGGCCGAGGCGTGCCGAATTTCCTCGCCTTCGGCGTTTTCGACGAAGGCGACAGCCCCTGGCTGCCGGGGGCGCGGATCGCCGACCGTACCGCCGAATCGCTGCGTCAGATCGTCCAGGGCGTGGACAAAGTCACCGACCTGGTGGCGGAGATCGCCGCCGCCAACGAGCAGGCCCAGGGCATCGCCCAAGTCAATGTCGGTCTGAACCAGGTCGACCAGGTCAACCAGAAAAATACCGCCACCGCCGAAGAGAGCGCTGCCGCCGCTGAGGAGCTGTCGTCCCAGGCTCAGCAGCTGCGTCAGATGCTGGCGCGGTTCGTTCCTGCCGATACGCCTGCGATGCTGCTCCCGCCCGGCACCAAGCCAGCCGTCGGCTGGCGGCGGCTGGCCTGGCAATGAGCGCCGGACTCGCGAGCGGAAAGATCTTCTCTCTTAGAAATGGCACATGTTTTGCATTATGGTCTGCTGATGTTTTTATTCTGGCTGTGCCACTCCAAACGGGAGAAAATCACATGCTACTGAACACACAAAGTATCCAGGTCAAGGTCGGCGGTTTTCTTTCACTGGTGTTACTGGTGGTTTTCATCGCCAGTACTCTGATCAGTACCTTGCGCGCCAATCATCTGCTCGAGGCGAGCGGCAATGAAACCTTAAAAGCTCTACGCGAGGGGGCGCAGAATCAGGCGCACAGCGTCTTCGCCAGCCTTGAGGCGGGCACGGCCGGTTCCCTGGAGCGGGGGGAAATGGATATTTTCGATGAACTGATCACCAGCCTCGGCGCGGTGCCCGGGGTTGTGGAAATCGGGCTGACCGACCCCCAGGGGGTGGTTCACTATTCCAGCCTGGCCGCCGCCAAGGGCAGCCGTACCGATCTGGCGAGTCTGGCGGGAAATTCGGCCGAGGTGGTGGAAAAAGAGGAAGGCAATGCCCTGCTGCTTCTGCAACCGGAGATCATGGATGCGAAATGTCTTGAATGTCATGAAGACTCTTCCGTCGGCAGTGTCGCCGGTGTTCTTTTCTTGCGGTTTTCTTTGGACCAGCTGCGCGAGGGGGAAACGCGGGTCGCCGCCGCCCTGGCCGATGCCCGCCGGGACAGCCTTTTGACCGGGGGGCTGACCGGAATCGGCGGTTTGCTCATCGCCACGCTCGGCGTCATGCTGCTGCTCGGCCGCATGGTGCGGAAGCCGCTTGCGCAAGTGGTTACCGTGATGGCGGAAATGGGCAAGGGGCATCTGGGCCGGCGGCTCAATTTGCATCAGAAGGATGAAATCGGTCAGATCGCCGAATTGATCGATGGCTTTTCCGAGACACTGGAAAAGGAAATTGTCGGAACTTTGACAAAATTGGCGGCCGGAGATTTGACTTTCGAGGTGCACCCCTACGATCAGCAGGATGTCATTCGGAACTCCCTGAAAAAAATGGGGCAGGATCTCAACGGATTGATGTCCCGGATTCAGGTTCTCGGGGATCAGATCAACTCGGGGAGTTTTCAGGTTTCCGATGCCAGCCAGTCACTGTCCCAGGGGGCGACCGAATCGGCCGCATCGCTGGAGGAGATCACCAGCACCATGCATGAAATGGGTTCGCAGACCCGCCGCAGCGCCGAAAACGCCGGTCAGGCCAGCAAGCTGGCGGAACAGGCGCGGCAGTCGGCGGAAGGGGGCAACGCCCATATGGTGGAGATGGTCGAAGCCATGGCCGAAATCAACGCCTCCAGCCAGAATATTTCGCGCATCATCAAGACCATTGACGAAATCGCCTTCCAGACCAATCTGCTGGCCCTGAACGCGGCGGTGGAAGCCGCCCGGGCCGGACAGCACGGCAAGGGCTTCGCGGTCGTTGCCGAAGAGGTGCGGAACCTGGCGGCGCGCAGCGCCAAAGCCGCCCGTGAAACCGCCGAACTGATCGAGGGGTCGGTGCAGAAGGTGACCTCCGGCGCGCAGATCGCCGATAAGACCGCCGAGGCCCTGGGTGAAATCGTCAGCGGCATCGGCAAGGTAACCGATCTCGTCGCCGAGATCGCCGCTTCCTCCAACGAGCAGGCGCAAGGGATCGCGGAAATCAATATCGGGCTCGGTCAGATCGATCAGGTCACTCAGCAGAACACCGCCAACGCCGAAGAGAGTGCCGCCGCCGCCGAGGAGCTCGCCTCCCATGCCGCGCAGATGCAGGAGATGTTGCGGCGGTTCAAGATCAAGGGCGATGCGGGGAGATCCGGTGCCGGGGGACGGTCTCCGGCGCTGACCCTGGGGTATGACGACTAGTCGACGCAGGCGGAGCGGATTGTCGTTTCGGGGAGGGGGATCGCACCCCCTCCCGTTTCTTCCGGGTTGAACGTCATTGATGGCCGTTTGCAGAGGAGTCAGGGATATGAATACCGTAGCGGAAAAGCAGGGCATTCTTCTGGAAAGCGGAACGAACGAGATCGAGCTCATCGAATTTTACCTCGGCTCCCAATCCTTCGGCATCAACGTCCATAAGTTGCGGGAAATCATCCCCTACGACGAGGCCAAGACCACCATCCTGCCGGAAAGTCCGCCGTCGGTGGTCGGCACCTTTCTGGTGCGCGGCAACACCATCCCTCTCATTGACCTCAATGTCCATCTGCGCCGCAACCCCGGCGAGGCGGCGTCGAACGCCGGGCGTCAGGTGGTGCTGGTCTGCGAATTCAACCGCTGTGTCAACGGCTTTCTGGTCGACGGCGTCAATCAGATCCACCGGATCTCCTGGAAAAATATCCAGCCTCTGTCGGCCTTTATCGGCCGCTACAAGCCGCGCTTCACCGGCAGCTTCGCCATCGACGGCCGGGAAATTCTCATCGTCGATCTCGAACATATCGTCGCCGAACTCGACCCCGAGGCCGGACTGTCCTACACGGCCCCGGAGGCGGTGCCCGTCTCCGCGCCGACGGAACTCAGCCTGGAAGAGCGGCGCGGCCAGTGCCGCCTCTTCATGGCCGAGGATTCGGCCATCATCCGCGAGAGCATCCTGCGCATTCTCCACTCTTCGGGCTACACCCAGATTTGTGCCTTTGTCGACGGCGAGGCTTGTTATAATGAAATTCTTGCGCGCAAGAATAATCTGAAGAACGGGGCGGGGGGGGAGGATCCGCTCTTCGACCTGCTGATTTCCGATATCGAGATGCCCAAGCTGGACGGTCTGACCCTCTGCCGCCGGGTCAAGGAAGACCCCCTGCTCAGGCACATCCCGGTCATCATGTTCTCTTCGCTCATCACCGAGCAGATGGTTTTTCATTGTCAACAGGTCGGCGCCGATGGTTACATCAGCAAGCCGCAGATCACCGAACTGGTGGCGATGATCGACGGCTACCTGCTGAAGTAGCCCTGTGCGCCCCAGGGGCGCCGGAATTTTTTCATGATCTGGTTCTTGGCTTTTGTCCTCTTTGCCATCGGCGGCGCCGCCGGTTTTGTCATGCATCGTTCCGACTTCTGTCTGGCCGGCGCTTTTCGCGATCTCTTTCTCTTCCGTCAGGGGCGGATGCTGCGCATCCTGCTGCTTCTGGCGGTGGCCGCCATGCCGCTCTACGAAGCCGGGCGCCTGCTCGGTCTGCTGGCCGTCCCCTTTCCCCTCTTTGGTCCGCCGTCCCTGGTCAATCCCCTGGGAGGGCTGCTCTTCGGTGTCGGCATGGTTCTGGCCGGCGGCTGCGTGGTCGGCACCCTGTACAAAATGGCCGCGGGCCGGCTGACCAGCCTGGTCGCCTTCGCCGGCCTGCTGGCGGGCAGTGCCCTCTATGCCGAAATCCACCCCTGGTGGGCGAGTCTGGCGCGGCAGGGCACTCTCGCCGCCTCCGTCACCTTGCCGCGGATGCTCGGCCTTCCCCCCCTGCTGCTGCTCGCGCCCCTTGCCGCCATTGCCGGTTTCCCGCTGCTTCGCTGGGGGCGGCAGGGACTGCTGTATCAGGAAAGTTACGCCGAAGGCCATCTGCAGCCCTGGAAAGCGGCTCTTTGGCTGGTCCTTTTGAGTTTTGCTTCGGCCCTGGCCGTCGGCATGCCCATGGGGGTGACGACCGCTTACGCCAAGCTCGCCGGGATGCTGGAAAATCTCTTCATCCCCGGGCATGTGGCGAATCTGGCCTTTTTCGCTACGGAGCCGCTGAACTTCACCCACCCGCTGTGGGGGATCCCCCTCAAGGGCGGTCCCGGTCCGCGCCTGGACGGTATCGCCCTGGCCCAGTTTCCATTGATTGCCGGAATTCTCTGCGGATCGGCCTGCTCGGCGCTGCGTCTGGGGGAGTGGCGGTTTTACGTCCGCGTGCCGATAAAACAGTGTCTTTGGGCTTTTGTTGGTGGTACCCTGATGGGGCTTGCGGCGCGGATGGCGCCGGCCTGCAACATCTGGCATCTCATGGGCGGGCTGCCTATTCTTGCCGGGCAAAGCCTGCTCTTTGTCGCCGGACTTTTTCCCGGGGCCTGGCTGGGGAGCCGGCTGCTGCGTAAATTTGTCATTCGATGAGGGACCGGAGGGCCTATGACGGCAACGCCTATGGACGAACTGGAACTGGATATTCGCGGGCAGGTCTGCCCATCGACCCTGTTGACGACGCTCAAGGAAGTCAACGGCAACTTCGGCCGGCTCAAGGCCGGCACCTTGCGTCTGGTGGTGAAGACCGACGCCCGTGACGCCACCGGCACCATTCCGCCGATGGTCACGAGCATGGGTTTTGCGGTCAGCGTCCACAAGGAGCAGGGCTATTACACGATCGTGATCGTTAAAGAGCAGCAAGCATGAACGATATGCACGCAACCGCGGGGCCGGGGACCGAGGAAGAAATTGTCCGGCTGCGGGAAGAAAATGCCCGGCTGCGCGACTGGCAAGCGCGGAGCATCCATTATATCCGCGACAAGGTCGATCAGCTGCTGGGGGTGGTGGGAACCTGCCCGCTGCGCCCCGAGGAGCTGGATGACGAGATGCTGCTGAGTCTCGATCCCATCGGGATCGTCAGCGCCGCCTTTGTGCGGATTCTGGAAAACCTGCGGGAGACGAACGCCGAGCTGGCCCTGGCGCGGGACGAGATCGGCGCCATTTTCCAGGCGGCGGGCAACGGCATCATGGTTCTCGATAATCAGGGCCGGGTTCTCTCCTATAATGCCAAGCTGCGCGAGCTCTTTCTGCCGGAAGGGACCGAACTGGTCGGCCGTTGCTGCGGCGGCCTGATCTGTACCCCCGGGGCCCGGCAGGAAGCCTGCGCTTTCGATAAGGTGATGGATTCCGGTGCGGCGGCGAGCTGCCGCAAATGGCACCTGGAGGGGCGCTATTTTGACGTGGTCGGTTCCCCCATCAAAAATCAGAATGGCGAGATCGAGCAGGTGGTGCTGGTCTACAACGACATCACCGAGCGGATTCGCAGCGAGCAGGCGCTGGCCGACGCCAAGGCCCGTCTGGCGACGATCTTCGAGGCGGTTCCGGCCGGCATCGTCCTGATCGACGCCAAAAGCCACCGCATCGTCGACGCCAATCATCATGCCTTGCAGATGCTTAAGCTCCCCCGGGAAAAAGTCTTCGGCGCCGAATGCTTCAGTTACATCTGCGCCAAGGACCATGTCGGCTGTCCCATCACCGACGGCGGCAAGAGCATCGACCGCACCGAATGTACCCTGGAGCGGGCCGGCGGCAGCTCCGTGCCGATTCTCAAGACGGTGGCGCCGGTCATGCTCGGCGACCGCCGGTATCTGCTGGAGAGTTTCCTCGACATCACCGACCGCAAACAGGCCGAAGAGGCCATGCGCCAGGCCCTGGCCGAAGCCGAGGACGCCCGCGGCAAGATGGACGGCATCCTCCAGTCGGTGGCCGATCCGCTCATCGTCACCGATTCCGAGAAGCGCATCATTCTCATGAATCGCGCCGCCGAAGAGCTTTTAGGCATCTGCCTTTACGATTCCCAAGGGCTGGCCCTCGACCAGGTCATTTCCGATGCCCGGCTGCTGGAGGCCTTGCGGGGGGATCTGACGGAAGAGTCCCGGGTCGACGTGGCGCTTCCCGCGGCCGGTGGCGGCGAATGGATTTATCAGGGGAGCACCTCCCCCCTGCTCACCGCCGACGGACTCCTTTCCGGCATGATTACCGTGCTGCGCAATGTGACCCGGGAGCGGGAGATCGAGCGGATGAAGTCGGAGTTCGTCTCTACCGCCGCCCATGAGCTGCAAACACCGCTGGCGGCCATCATCGGCTTTTCCGAGCTGTTGATGAACCAGCGGGAGGATCTCACGCCCGAGCTGGAACAGCAGAGTCTCGGCTATATCTACGACAAGGCCGATCTGCTCTCGAAGATCGTCGACGATCTGCTCGATATCAGCCGCATCGAGTCGGGACGCCCGCTTGAGATTTTCGTCGGCGAATGCGAGCTCAATCCCCTCATCGAACAGGTGGTCAGGCCCTACGAGAATCGGCCCGGACCTCATCTGTTCAAACTCCACCTGCCCACGGAATCCAGGCGGGTGCGGGTCGACCGGCGCAAGCTGGAGCAGATTCTCGACAACCTGCTCAGCAACGCCTACAAATATTCGCCCGAAGGCGGGCTGATCCGCATGACCGTGCAATGTTCGGAGGAGCTGCTCACGGTCTCCGTGGAGGACCAGGGGATCGGTATGACCCCCGAGCAGCGCAGCCGGATCTACGACAAATTCTACCGGGGGGATGCTTCGAATACCTCCATCGGCGGCACCGGCCTGGGGATGAGCATCACCAGGCATTTCGTCGAGGCGCATGGGGGCAGGATCTGGGTGGAAAGCGAGCCGGGGCTGGGCACCAAGGTCAGCTTCGAGCTGCCCATGCAGCCGCTGCCGGAAGGGGATTCCGACTAGCCGGGGAACAAGGGAAGTCGGCGGGAAGATAAAAAAAGGGATCGGCGCGTGGCCGATCCCTTTGTCTTTGATTGGTTGCGGGGGAAGGATTTGAACCTTCGACCTTCGGGTTATGAGCCCGACGAGCTACCAGACTGCTCCACCCCGCGTCAGGAATAAACACTATAGGGTGCCATCGTCCGCTTGTCAATGAAAAATTTACCCGACCTGGGAGAAAATCTTCTAAGTTATGAGGAGGCGGTCTCCTTGCCCCTTTGTGGCTTTTCCGGTATAACACCCCTGGGTTCGGCGGTTTTCGTCGTTCCGGTTTTCCTTCCCTGCCTCTCCCCGCATCAGGTTGAAATATGTTCGAGGAGTTGACCGTTTCGCTGGAAAAAGCCCTCGCCCTGCGCGATCAGGGGGCGCTGCTGGTCGATGCCCGGACGCCGGCGGAGTTTGCCGATTCGAGCATTCCGGGCGCGGTCAACGTGCCGATTTTCAGCGACGCCGAGCGGGTCGAGGTCGGCACCCTGTACAAGCGACAGGGGCGTCAGGCGGCCCGGCGGCTCGGGGTGCGCCTGGCCGCGCCGAAGATCCCGGAGCTGATCGAGCAGGTCGAGGCGGCCTGGGGAGCGGCCGGACGGGTGCCCATCGTCGTCTTCTGCTGGCGTGGGGGGATGCGCAGCAAGGCTCTGACCTCCTTTCTTCAGCTGGCCGGGCTGCCGGCGCGGCAGCTCATCGGCGGGCACAAGGCCTTTCGCGCTCAGGTGCGGGATTTTTTCGAGCGGGGGGAGTGGGGGCGGCTGCTGGTTCTGCGCGGCCTGACCGGGGTCGGCAAGACTCGGCTGCTGCTGGAGCTGGCGGCGGAAGGTTACCCGGTCCTCGATCTGGAAGGACTGGCCGGCCACCGGGGGAGCGCCTTCGGCGGCCTCGGGCTGGCGCCGCAGCCGAGTCAGAAACAGTTCGAAGCCCTGCTCTGGGAGGCCCTGCGCCGGATTCCGCCCGAGGGCTATGCCCTGGCCGAGGGGGAGAGCCGTCATATCGGGCGTCTGATCCTGCCCCTGAAGGTCTACGAGGCGCTGCAGAAGGAAACCTCGCTGTGGATCGAGGCCTCCCTCGACTACCGGGCGCGGGTGATTCTGGAGGATTACCCGGCCCGCGATGCCCTGCGCGATGCCTTTATCCCGCCGATCAAGGCGTTGCGCCAGCGTCTCGGCGGCGAGGTGGTGGAGCGTTTTCTCGCCCTGCTCGCCGCCGGAGAGTGGGAGGCGTTGGCGCGGGAGCTGATGCTGCGCTATTATGATCCCCTCTACAGTCACACCCGGCCCGAGCGGCGGATTGTGATCGCCACTGATGAGCCGGAAGGACCGGCGCGGCTGCGCCGGGCCATTGCCGAGCTGTTGGCGCGGCCGCCGGCCTGACCGGGCAGCAGCGACCCCCCTTGATTTCCACTCTTCCCCGCGAGGGCGCCGATGGCCAAGAACATCCCGGAAGGGCCTAAAAATCCCCTGTGCGACCGCTGCCTGCGCCCCTGCAAGCAGCCCGGGGGCGTCCTGCTGCTGGAATGTCCGCGTTT
>JAVFAR010000103.1:0-9642 GCA_034002365.1 Trichloromonas sp. | reverse complement strand
GTACTGACCCAGCCGGGATGGAGGGCCACGGCGGTGATCCCCCGCCCCTGCAGATCGATGGACAGGCTCTTGGTCACCATATGCGCGGCGGTCTTGGACGAACGGTAGGCGTACATGCCGCCCTCGGTATTTTCCGTCAGGCTGCCGAGCTGACTGCCGATGGTGGCGATAATCTTTCGCCGGCCGCGGGCCACCTGCTCGACGAAAGCCACGGCCATGTGCAACGGCGCGATACTGTTGATCTGGAAGGTGCGCAGCCAGTCCTCCGTGTCGATTTCCCCGAAATCCTGCCGTTCGGGGCCGGAAACCCCGGCGTTGTTGAGCAGGATGTCGATTTTCTCCTCCGCCAAGGCGGCGGAAAGGGCGCGGATCTGCTCACCGTCCGTCACTTCCAGGGGATAGACGGTCACCGCCCCCGCCGAGCGTTCCGCCAGGGTTCGCAGTTCCCCGGCGCCTTGCGGATCCCGGCAACAAGCCAGCGCCCGCCAGCCGTAAGAGGCGAATTCCCGCGTCAGTTCCAGACCGATGCCGCGATTGGCTCCAGTTATGAGGATGGTCTTTCCCATGTACCCTCCCGGCCCATGCGGGCCTGATCAGTTGGTGGGGGCCGGCTTCAGCTTCTCGGTGATGTTGTTGGCGATCCAGGAACCGTCCCACCACTCGATCGGCTGGACCGACAGGCCCGCGATAATCGTTTCGTAATGCAGATGATCGCCGCCGGCCATGCCGGTGGCGCCGCTGTTGCCGATCACTTCCCCCTTGGCCACCTGCTGGCCGACGGTGACGCCGATCCGGCTGAGATGACCGTAGAGGGTCTGCAATCCCAAACCATGATCGATAACGACGCACAATCCGTAGATGCCCAGGTCATCGGCAAAGACCACGCGCCCATGGTTGGCGGCGAGAATCCCGATCTGAGCCGTGGAGGCGAGATCGATGCCGAGGTGGGTCTGGCGGTCGATCTCCCGCCCCTCGTAGAAATAGGTCCGATGATCGGCGAAAAGGGCCAGGGTCGCCGCCTTCGGCTGGCCGGCGAAGGCCCCTTGCCACAGGGGCGTGGGCGAGGTTTCCCGGGCGAAATCGGCCAGGCGTGCCACATTCTTCTTGCGCAGCTCGCTGTTGACCTTGAGAAAGATTTCCAGGGGATCGGCCACCCCGGGAAAATGTTCCTCGAAGGGAGGCATCTTGGCCTCCAGGAACGGCCGGCTGATCTCGATTTGCCGTTCCCGGAAAGGCTTGGCACTGGTGTGATAGTAGATGCCGGTCAGCCGCTCGTTGCCGGCCACATCCACGGCGACGATCTTGGGCACGAACTGCTCCGCCGGCAGATCCCAGGGATAGGCGAAGAGCGCGGCATAGACCCCCGAATCCTGAGGATAGCCGGGGAAGAAACGATCACCGACCATGACCCCGGTTTTGGTCACCGGCTCGGACAGGGTATAAGTCACCAGCCCCGCCCCCCCTTTGGTCAGGTTGTGGTGGCGGCTCAAGGGAGAGATGATCGGCGCCTTGTTGTCGAAATCAAAACGGAAGGTCTGATCGCTGGTGCTGCCCGAAAAAAGCGGAAAGAGACTGCGATCAACGGCCACCACCCGCAGTTGCGCCGGGCCGTCCTGGATTCCCAGCTGCTGCAGGGGCAAAGGTTCGCTCTGTTCCAGGGTGCCCTCGGGAAACTCCCGGGAAAGGACCTCGAAGGTTTTCTCCCCCTGGGTCAGGGTCACCGTCACTTTGCGCAGGCCCGAACCGGGATCGCTGAGTTTGAGTACCGGCGGGTGTTTACTGGAGCTCGCCCCCGATTCGGGGGTCAGTTGAATGTGCGGACTTTTGGTGTCGCGAAAATAGAAATACCCGCCCCCCACCAGAGCGGCGAAAAGTACGGCGATCAATACCAGGGAAGAAGTTTTCAACGATCTGTCCTTTTTTCATATGAAGGTGGTGAAGGCCGCCTTGGCCCGGCGTCCGGAGGCCCTACTATAGCGATGAACTTTCCAATGAGCAATAGCCGCCCGTCAAAGGGCCGATTGCCGTTCCCGCAGCCGCGCCAGAAACTCCCCCGGCCCGCCTCCGGCGGGCAAACCCGCCCAGGCCAGCAATTCCGGCAGCGCCGCCTCGGGGGAAAGGCGTTGGGGAAACAGGGTGTGAATCAGACGCAGCGTCGCCAATCCGTCGAACCAGCCGTGAAACGCCTGGAGCAGCGCTTCGGGGCGGGGATGATTGCGGCGCAGGCGCTCCCAGGTCGAGACAAAGTTCAGGTCGTCCAGATAGCCGGCGAGATCCTCGGAAGATTGCCGGACCGTGGCCAGCAGCACGCCCCCGGAGCTTTGCCCCTGCGCGGCCACCAGCTCCAGCCATTGGCCGAGAATCCGGAAAGCCCGAGGATCGTAAAAACCGGCCGCCGACTCCTCGCCGGCCAAAAGCCGGGCGACGCTGCGGCCGGTACCGAAAGGGGTGCGTTCGGAGGGGCGCGACGAGGGCCGGACCAGGGTTCCCGCAACCGGCGCGACGCCCGAAGTCTTCGCCAATTGCTGGAGAAAATAGAAATCCTCCCCGGCGCCGCGGCGGTTCATTCCCCCCGCCTTGAGGTAAGTGTCGGCCCGGCAGGCCAGAGCGCTGCCGACAGCGTGAAAGGCATAGGGTGAACCGGCCAGCTCCAGGCCCAGGACATAGTGGCGCAAATAGAGCTCGTAACGCTCGATGGCCCGCTCTTCGGCGGCATCCCGCCCCGGCTGATGGGCGAAAGGCAGCACCGCGCCGCCCGCCCTGGCGTTGGCGAAATGGCGGAAAAGCGCCGGCAGATAGCCGGGTCGCACCAGGGTGTCGGCATCGAGACTGACCAGAAAGGGACGCCCCGAGCCCGTTGCCAACCGGGTCAGGGCGAGGTCGAAGCCCAGCTTGCGGGCCAGGCCGACACCGGCGTTTTTGGCCGGCAGCTCGCGCCCGGGACTGGCGGCATCAACCCAGGCCAGACGCAAGGGGGAGTCCGGCCACCCCCGCAACCGGCAAAGATCGGCGAGATTGGCGGTACGAATCGACGACGCCGCCGCTTCCGAATGATTGACCACCACCAGGATCAGGGTGCGTGCGAGGTCTTCGCGGGGATTCTCCGCCAGGGAGGCGAGGGTGGCCCGGAGGCTCTCCCCCTCGGCCAGGGCGGGAATGACCACCGCCGCCGCGAAATCCCCCTCGGGACAGCCTTCAATGGTCCATGGCCCGGGCAGGGCGCGGCGCTGCAGATACTGGGTAAGCAAAGCGGCATTCAACAATATTTCCCGCCTCGAAACTGGGTTGACGGCGGCCACTTTTAACCCTTTTTCAACAACATGCCAAGTCTTTTCCGCCCCTGAAACGCCACGGGGAGCCGCGACCTCAGCCGCGCCTCCCCGCTATTTTTCAAATCTCTGATCAAACTCAAAACTTCATGCGATCTTCTTTTTCATCCTCTCCCTCCCGGGAAGGGGAGGAAAGCTCTCGCGCCGCCCGACCGACCTGGCGCAAGGCCAGCCACACCTGGCGCACCGCGATCAGGGCACAGACCGCGAAGAATCCCCAGACGATCCACCCGGACTCGGCCGGGTCCGCCCCCGCCGCCCAGGCAGCGGCCGGGATCATGGCCGCGGCGATCGATAATAGTACGTTCGACGTTCGCATCCGCCCCTTCAGGCCATGGCTTCGAGGCGCTGAAGGCGCTGCGACTGGGTCGAAGGCACCTGGGGATATTTCTCGAAGGCGCAACGTACCGCCAAGCGCAACTCTTCCTTGTCCTCGGCGGTCACCGGACGCAAGGCATGGTAGAAGATGCCTTCGCCGCGCACCTTGCGCAGCAGGGGAAGAGAGTCCTCGTCCGAAACCAGAATGATCATCAGATCCTTGCTGCATTTTTTCACCAGCGGAATCAGTTCCACCGCCAGCATGTTCTCGAACTCCATCCCGAGCAGGAGAACCTGCGCCTGATTCTTCAGCGCGTCCCGAAGAACCTCCACCACCGAATTGGCCATCCGGATCTGGTATCCTTCCGCGGCCATGAGCTTGCGCATCTCTTCGCGCGAAGCGCTGTCCTGGTCGGCAATCAAAAGTGTTCGCATAATATCCGCCTTTCCATGTCATTCATCGTGGATGATCGTAAGGGGTGCATTTCCCGGCGCCTTCACGAAAGAGAACCATTACGGACAGCGACGGCGGGAAGACTGGCCTTTGGCTTTGTCTCTATCTATAGCAGCGGCCGTGCCAATTTTAAAACTTTTCTAAAAAATACATAAGTTACTGATTTTAAAGAATATATTTTCCGACGACAGAAGGTCGGAGAACAAATGAGATTAAAAACGTATAGGAAATTCATACGCATCGGGGGGGGGTCGTTCCCGGACCGGTCCGGCAATACCATTCAAGCCATCGAAATAAAACGATTTTTCACGTTTTTTCGGGAATGTATAGGGAGCTTATACAGAGGATAGAGTTTTGGGTATGCGCGAACAGGAGGGGGAAAGAAGCGGGGAAGAATGCCGGGAAACCCTCAGTCTTCCAGCTTTTTGAGAAGTTCTTTTTCGGTGCGGATCGCCTCGCTGCAATAGTTCCAGATGGCGTAATACTCCAGGGAGAGGATGGTCGCACCGGCGGCGAAAACCGCCCAGAAATTATCGGGAAGGGCTTCGGCGTAATAATAGAAGAAATAGAAGCCGCTCAGGTAGCCGAGATGGGACCAGCCGCGGTAGGTCTCGGTCCCGCCCATCATCCGCGAGAGGATGAGGACCAGGGCGGAGAAGCTGTAGACCACCAGGGCGATGCTGATCAGTTTGACCGGCGGCGCCGCGCCGAGAACCGCGCGCGCCCCCTCGGAGAAGGGGGGGAGAAAATCGAAATTGCGCTGAGCGCCGAGGCTGATGAGAATGAAAATCGCCAGCCCCCAGAGTCCCCGATTGGAGAGTTGATGGAGGCGGCGGATTTCACGGCGCACCTCTTCCCGTAACGGGCCCCGGTCTAAACGGGAAGAGGTTGGCTGCTCGCCGGAAGGGTCGGAACGCTCGGTCATGACGCCAACTAGCCGGCAAAAGTATCGGGCGGAGCGGGGCGAGTCGGCGCCGGTTCAGCGCCGCGGCCACGCAGGGATTCCAACTCGCGATCTTTTTTCTCCAGACGCAGGGCCAGGCTTTGCAGGGCTTTGCCGAGCATTTCGATTTCATCGATGCCGCCGGGGGGAGGGGCGTCGGTATTGCCGCGGGTGGCGGCGTTGGCGTAGGCGACGAGGTTGGTGATCGGCAGCAGGATGTTGCGCCGCAACAGGGCGCAGACGCCGCCGACGGTCAGGATCAGCACCATCAGGCAGAAAACCACCATGCGCCAGGCGAGGGTCGCCAGGGTGGAGCGCAGGGGTTCGGCCGAAAGACCGATATCGAGGGTTCCGAGAACTTTCAGATTGGCGGGATGGAAATGGCATTCGGCGGTGGAACAGCTGGGCTCATTGTAGATGGGGGCGGTAATCGCCACCACGTGATGACCCTTCTCGTTGGAGAAGCGGCGGGCCTGTTCCATGGGGCCGAGGTTGGTGGCGGGCTCAGCTTTTTCGTGGCAGCCGACGCAACCGGCATTCTTTTTATCGACCAGCTGGTTGACTTCTTCAGGATCCGCCGAGTAGACGATCAGGCCCGAATGGTTAAAGATGCGGGCGTGTTCCACCTCGCTCTCCTCGCCGATATTGGAGATGATGTTGCGCAGACTCTCGCGGTCGTCGTTGAGCATGGCGTAGCGGGTCGACTTGACGATGATCCCCGCCAGGTTCACTTCCCGCTGGATGGCGCTGTTGAGCATATCCCCCTTGATGAAGGAATAAAGCAGGATACAGCAGACCACGACAAAACCGGTGACCGCCACGGCGACTGGAACGACGGCTTTGGCAGCGATGCTTCTCATAAGACATCCATCCTTTACGCTGAATCCCGCCTGGACGCGCCGGGTCGGAGAGCCTGAACAACTGAGAGTTAAGGAGGATTAATAGCATAGGAGAGGGGCGCAAGTCAATTCATCCTTACGCCTCACGAGGAACTTTTACGGTTGGTTCGCGGCGGCGGGGCTCAGGCGGACGCGGCGGGAAGAATCAGGGTGAAGACGCTCCCTTCGCCGGGGGTGCTGTGCACCACCACCTGACCGCCGTGGGCCTGGGCGATGTGTTTGACGATCGCCAGGCCGAGACCGGTGCCGCCGAGCTTGCGGCTGCGCGCCGGATCGACCCGGTAGAAGCGCTCGAAGACTCGCGGCAGGTGCTCGGCGGCGATGCCGACCCCCCAGTCCTGCACCTTGATCATCAGCTGATCCCCCAACTGGGCGGCATCGACCACCACCTTGCCGCCGTTCGGGCTGTACTTGACGGCATTGGTCAGCAGGTTGACCACCGCCTGTTCAAGCAGCGGGGCGTTGATCCGGCCGCGCAGTTCGGAGGAGCAGAAGAGGCGGATTTCCAGCTGTTTCTCGTCGGCGGCCGGCCGGCAGACCTGCTGGGCCGCGTGCAGCACCGGCCAGACCGGCGCCGGGACCAAGGGGATGGTGGCGGCGCCGGCATCCTGTTCGATGTGCGACAAGGCCAGCAGATCGTCGACAATGGCTTCCAGGCGGCTCGCCTGACGGGCGACGATGGCGAGAAAACGCTCGGCGGCGGCCGCATCGTCGAGGGCGCCGCCGAGGAGGGTCTCCACCGAACCCTTGATGGCGGTAATGGGCGTTTTCAGCTCGTGCGAGACATTGGCGGCGAAATCCCGGCGCACCGATTCCAGGCGGCGCAGGCGGGTGACGTCGTTGAAGACCATGAGCGCGCCGATTTCCCGCCCCCCCAGATCGCGCAAGGGAGCCCCCCGCATCTGCAGGCAGCGCTCGCCGTCGGGACCGGGCAGGCAGAGATCCTCCTCTTCCATCTCGTGACTGGCCAGAACCCGCGCCACAAACCGCTGCAACTCGGCCTTGCGCGCTACTTCGAGCACCCTGCGACCGGTCGCCTGGGCGGGGGTGACGGCGAGCAGCCGGGCCGCCGCCTGGTTGATGCGCAATATGCGCTCCTCGGGATCGACGGCGATCACCCCCTCGCTCATGCTCGACAGCACCGCCTCCATTTCGGTGTTCTGTCGAGCCCGGGCCTGGATCCGTTCGTCGAGCTCAGCGGCCATACGGTTGAGGGCGGTGCCGAGGGCGGCGATTTCCAGGGAGCCCGTCACCGGCAGCCGTTGACCGAGATCCCCCCGGGCGAAGCGCTCCGCCCCCAGCGTCATCTCCTCCAGCGGCCGTGAAATCCGCCGCGAAACGAAAAGGCTGAGCAGGGCGGAAATCGCCGCGATGGCCAATCCGACCCCGGCCAGCCGCCAGTAAAGACCATGCAGGGCGCGGGACATGGCGGTCACGGGAATCGCCACCCGCAGTGCGCCGACCACCGTTTCCCCGCTGAGCTGCGGCAGCGCCGCGTACATCATCTCCTGCCCCAGAGTGGCGCTGTAACGGATGACATGCCCTTCCCGCCCACTGAGGGCGGCCGCCACTTCCGCGCGTGTTCCATGATTGTCCATGCGCGCCGGGTCTTCCCGGGAATCCGCCAGGACCCGCCCGTCCGGCAGGATCAGGGTGATGCGGGTGGCGGAGAGCCGACCCAGCTCCTTGCTCAAGGCATCCAGGCGCGCTCCCGCTTCCGGGCTCCAGGGTTCGCCGAGGCGTTCGGAAATGAGCCGCCCCCGGGCTTGCAGTTCGGTCAGGGTCTGTTCGACATGAAAATCATGGAGAGCGCGAGAGGTGTACCAGGCGACCGCCAGGAGAACGACGAGAATAAGGATCAGATAGGAGGGATAGAGGAACCAGATGAGAGGACGACCGCGCATGCTCACTCCTTGAAGCGGTAGCCGACGCCCCGCACCGTCTCGATGTAGCTGCCGGCCTCGCCGAGTTTCTTGCGCAGGCCGACGACCTGCACATCCACCGCCCGGTCGGTGACGGCGTAGCCTTCGCCGCGAATGGCGTCGACAATCTGGGTGCGGGTGAAGACCCAGCCCGGCCGCCCGGCCAACAGCTGAAGCAGCCGGAACTCGGTCAGGGTCAGCTCCACCTCGCGCCCGGCGACCAGCACCTTGCCCCGGCCGGGATCGACCACCAGATCGTGCACCGCCACCGGCTGCCCGGAAAATTCCGGCCCGGACTGCCCGCGCCGGCGCAGCACCGCCTGGATCCGGGCCTTGAGCACCTGCGGGCTGAAGGGCTTGGTCAGGTAGTCGTCGGCGCCGATCTCCAAACCGGAGACGATATCCGCGTCCTCCCCTTTGGCGGTGAGCATGATGATCGGCAGTTCGGCGGTCCCGGGCTCGGCGCGCAGACGGCGGCAAACCTCGAAACCATTGATGCCGGGGAGCATCAGGTCGAGAATCACCAGGTCGGGATGGAGGGCCGTCGCCTTGGCCACCCCCTCCTCGCCGCTGGTCACACACTCGACCCGGTAACCGGACTTGATCAGGTTGTACTGGATCAGCGCCAGGATATCTTCTTCATCCTCGATGACCAGAATCCGCGCCTTGTTCATTTCCTCTCCTTTCATAAATGACTGGGGTGAGGATGACAGCTCTTTGTTAGGGATTGATTAGCCCCGTCCGGATTTCTCAAGCCAAAATAACCGAATCATAGTCTTTTATTAACGCCGATCGGGTTTCATGGGCGCATTCCATCAAGAAAGGAGAACGAATCATGTTGATTCGCATACACCGGGACGTCCCCGGCCAGTTTTTCGAACAATCCATCAAATCCCTGCTCTGCCTGCTGATTCTCGCCCTGCTGGGAATCATCGGCGCCGGCGTGCTGAAAACCTTCATCGACCTCTGGCGCTGCCTGCTCGAAGTGTGGCGCGGCGGCAACCTGCACGAAGGCTTCCGCTGGCTGCTGGTCGATGTCCTGACGGTGCTGGCGATCGTCGAGGTCTTTCGCACCGCCATGGTCTACTTCATCGAAGGCCGGGTCAAGGTCACCTACATCATCGATACGGTGCTGGTCGCCGTGCTCACCGAAATCCTGGCCTTCTGGTACCGGGACATCGAAACGGACCGCATGGTCATGGTCGTTGTTCTGGTCGTTTCGCTGATGTTCGTGCGCATCATGGCGATCCGCTTTTCCCCCCGCCGCCGCGACCTCTCCGAAGGCCTCTGACCGGCGGGGATCAGCCCTTCCGGCCGGTCCAATGCCCGTGGATCAGCGCCATCAACCCGGATACGGCCAGCGCCAGCAGCAACAACCCCACCGCGACCAACGAACTCGACAGCCTCTCCGGAGCCGCCAACAACAGCCCGCCGAGCAGCAGCATCATCACCCCCGAAACCAGCTTGAGAACGCGCCCCTGATACTCGGTCAGTTTTTTAGCGCCGAGGGTCCAGGTGAAAATGAGCACAATGGTCAATAGCGGCAGGACGTAGATCAGACAGTAGAATCCGAGAAAGAGATAATGCTGCCAGGGGTGCAACTGATGAAGCGTAAGAATCCGCGTGTAGATCATGGGGAAACCGGCGGTGCAGAGCAGCTCGTAGGCGTTGGCGGTGAGCGCCAGCACCAGGGTTCCGGCCAGCACCGAAGGAAGTTTCGAGGTCTTCACCAGGGCGCGCATGCGGGCGAAGAGCCCGGGCTTGGCCCGTTCGGGGA
>JAVFAR010000102.1:0-9786 GCA_034002365.1 Trichloromonas sp. | reverse complement strand
AACTTGTGAAACATGCGCACGGCGGTGAGCTTGCGCGCCCGGCTGCGCGGCGCCAATCCCGTTTCCCGCAGATGCCCGAGATAACCGAGGATCGCCGTCGGCGTCACCGCCTCGGGGGCGCGAATGCCGGACTTGGCGAGAAACTCCAGGTAACGGGCGAGATCCCGGCCGTAGGCGTCGAGGGTATGAGCGGAAAGCCCCTTTTCGACCAGCAGCAGATTCAGAAATTGATCGAGACGGGCATCCATATCCTAAGCGGTCGCGTTTTCTTCCGCTTCCAGCTCGTCCAGTCCCGCCAGCAGCCGCCCGCGAATTTCCTCCAGTTTTTCCGGGGCGGTCACCTTGTGTCCGAAGATATCCTGCACATAGAAGGTGTCGGAAACCTGGTCGACCTTGGTGGAAATCTTCGAGACGCCGATGTAAAGCCCCAGTTCCTTGAGGGCTTTGGTGATCTGATAAAGCACCCCGACCCGGTCCTGGGCGTAGATGTCGATCACGGTGTACTCGTCGGAGACTTCGTTGTCGGTCTCCACCCGGTTGTTGAACTTGGGCCGGGGACGGGAGGGGGGCAGGTTCGAGCGGTGGCGCTTGCGTACCAGTTCATCGACCCGCACCCGACCCTGGATGACCGCCTCCAGTTCCTCCTCGACCTTGCGCCACTTGTCGGTATTTTCCACCAGATCGCCGGCGGCGCCGCTGACCTGTAACACATCGATGGCGATACCGTTGTTAAAGGTGTTGATCTGGGCGCCGAGGATGTTGATGCCGTTGGCGGCCAACACCCCGGCGATCTTGGAGAAAAGCCCAGGGATATCGAGGGTCGAAATGGAGATCTGGGTGTAACTCCCCTCGGGTTCCTGCTCCACCTTCAGCGCCAGGGTGCGGTTCTTGCGGCTGAAAGCCAGGCGCAGATGCTCGGCGATGACCGCCGAACGGTTGGAGAGAACATAGCGGGTCGGCATCTCCTTCAAGGCCTCCTGCACGGTACGCTTGCCGAATTCATCCTCCAAGAGCCCCACCACCTTGCGCTTGCGGTTGCGCACCTTTTCCGAACGCTGTTCGAGCTGGAAATTGCCCCGCTCCAGAACCTGATAAGTCTTCTCGTAGAGTTCCTTGAGCAGAAAACCCTTCCAGTCGGACCAGACGTCGGGACCGACCGCCCGCAGGTCGGCAAAGGTCAGCAGGTAAAGCATATTGAGGTTTTCGCTCATGCCCATGGTCCGGGCGAACTGCATGATCAGCTTGTCGTCATGCAGATCGCGGCGCTGAGCGATATGGGACATGTCGAGGTGACGGCGCACGAGAAATTCGAGGCGGGCGCTATCCTCCTTATTCAATCCCATACGGCGGGCGAGGGTCGGAATCATGTCGGCCCCCCTGTTGCAGTGATCCCGCCCTTCCCCCTTGCCGATGTCGTGCAGCAGCACCGCCAGAAGGAGCAGCCCGCGCTTTTCGATATCGCCGGCGACCCTGGTCAGCAGGGGCGCCGTCTCCCGGTATTCGCCGAGCCAGAGTTTGGCGATCTCTTCCACGGCGAAGAGGCTGTGAACATCCACCGTGTAGATATGATAGGCGTCGTACTGGACCTTGCAGAAGATCCGTCCGAACTCGGGGATGAACCGGTTGAGGAACTGCAGGTGGTGCATGTCCTTGAGGGTGGCCACCAGCCCCTGGGGGTGGCGCAGGATTTCGAGAAAATCCTCGTTGATCGCCCGGCTTCGCCGCACCCGGTCATTGATGTGCTGGAGGTTTTCACGGATCAGCGCCTTGACGGAGACGCTGAGCTTGACCCCGTGGCGCTGGGAAAGAAGAAAAGCGCGCATCATTCGCGCCGGGTCTTTTTCGAAAATATCACTCTGGCTCACCTGCAGTTCGCCGTGCAGGATAAAAAAACCGGGTTCCACGGCGCGCCGGGTGAAGTAGCCGAAGATCCCGGTTTTCGGTTCGCTGCCGCGCACCGCCTTGCCGAGCAGACTGGAGGCGATGTGCTCCGTTTCGGTGGCGTGGGCGTAAAAATCCTGCATGAACTGCTCCACCGCCAGCCCCTTGCGGCCATCCTTGAAGCCGAAAAAGCGGGCGAGCTTTTCCTGCTTGTCGAAATGCAGCTGCTCGTTCTTGCGCGGCGAAAGATAATGGAGTTCGTTGCGCACCCGCCAGAGATAATCGAGGGCCCCCTCGTAGGCCGCCCCCTCCTGCTCGCTGATCACTCCCTTGATGATCAGATCGCGCAGGGAACGGGCCTTGAACTTGGCCCGCGCCACCCAGAGAGCGGTCTGCAGGTCACGCAGTCCCCCTTCCCCCTCCTTGATGTTGGGTTCCAGGAGATAAACGGAAGAGCCGTATTTGCGCAGGCGCTGTTCGTTCTCCTGAAGCTTCTCGCGGATGAAGGCGCGGCTGTCCTGACTGAGGATTTTCTGATAGACCTTGCGCTCGTATTCCGCATAGAGCTCCTCGTCGCCGACGAGAAAGCGGGAATCGAGCAGGGCGGTCCGCGCCGTGATATCCTGGGCCGCCATGTCCAGGCAGTCCTGCTCGGTACGCACGCTGTGGCCGGGGGGCAGGCCGAGATCCCAGAGCAGATAGAGGAGACGTTCGGAGAGGAGTTCGGCGAAGGAACGGTCCTTGCCGCTGTAATAAAACATCAAATCGATGTCCGAATGGGGGTTGAGTTCCCCCCGGCCGTAGCCGCCGATGGCGATCAGCGCGCAGGCACCGACTTCGGCCGAAGGCACGTCGGCGAGAATGCTGCGGTAGAGGTTGCGCAGCAGGGTATCGGTCATCGAGGTGAGGCTGCCGACGACCTGTCGTCCCGAGGCGCCCCCTTCATGTTTTCGGCGGATGCGCGGACAGTGGTAATCGAGATAAGCGCGACCGGCGGCAAGGAGCAAGCTCCGGCGCTCTTCGTAGGGAATATTCGGGTTGGTCAGCAGTTCCCGGGAAAAGAAGGGTTCCGTGCGCTCAGCGGGATCAAGAGTCATTTACCGGCCACCTGTTTAAGAGCCGAGGCATAGTTGAGCACCCCCCTGACAATGGCGGCGCTGGTCTGTTGCTGGAACTCGCGGCTGGCCAGACGGGTTTCTTCCCGCTTGTGGCTGATAAAGGCCGCTTCCACCAGCACCGAAGGCATGGTCGCACCGACCAGCACATAGAAGGGACCCTGTTTCACCCCGAGGTCGCGGACATCGGAATATTCCCGCTTCAGATCGCGGACCAGGGATTGCTGGATCTCCGCCGCCAGACGGCTCGACTCGTTGATCTTGGCGTTGGCCATGAGATCGAAGAGGATCAGTTCAAGATCGCCGACCTGCTTGAGGGAGGTGCCGTTTTCCCGGGCGGCGACGGCGGCGGCCTTGTCGTTCTTGGAAAAGTTCAGATAGTAGGTCTCCACCCCATAGGCGCTTTTGTTGTGGCTGGCGTTGGCATGGACGGAGATAAAGAGGTCGGCGCCGACCTTGTTGGCGATGGCGGTACGTTCCTCCAGGGGAATATAGACATCGCGGTCGCGGGTCAGAATCACCTGACAGCCCAGCTCCCGCTCCAACTCGGTCTTGAGCAGCTTGGCCAGGGCCAGGGTGATGTCCTTCTCCTTGAGTCCCGAAGGGCCGATGGCGCCGGGATCCTTGCCGCCGTGACCGGCATCGACAACGACTCGCCGCAACCCCGCCGCCGGGCCGGAGATGGACGCCTTGCGCGGAGCATCCACCGGCTTCTTCGCGACCGCCGCCGGAATCTTCGCCGGCGGGGGAACCGGCTTCTCTTCCGCCTTCGGAGCGGCGCGCAACTCCGGCCCGGGGGCGGCGCTCAGCACCGCCTTTTCGTCGCCGTAGACATCGACCACAATCCGGTAGGGATCGGGCAGGGTAAAGGCCTTGAAGCTGTGGTAAGCCACCAGGTCGAGTACCACGCGCATGGTCGTCGGATCGAAACGGGCGGCGCGCACCTGACGCAGCAGACCATCGTCGACCTGCATGTTCTCCGTCAGGTTCTCCGCCGGCCGGACCTTTTTGATATCGAGATAGATGCGCGGCGGCATCCCGGACTTGGTATCGGCGGGCAGCACGTTGGCGGAAAATTCCGGAGTTCCCTCCAGATCGACGACGATGCGCGTATAGCCGGGCTTGGACCAGTAGCGCACCCCGGTCAGCAGCGCCTCACCGGCGGCCGGTTGTCCGGCAGGCGGGGTGTCGGCGGGAACGCTTTCGGCAGGATCGAGCGCGGGAGACGGCGCCGAATTCCCCGTGGCGGCCGCCACGGGCGGGGCCGGCGCCGGCGGCGGCGCGAAGGCGACCATTGCCACCGCCCGGCTGCGCGCCTGGGGAAGCATATCGCCTTCGGGATAGCGCTCGACCACCGCCTGATAGCGGAGGTAGGCCAAATCCTTCTGTTCAAGGAGCGTTTCGTAAATGACTCCCGCGGCGAAAAGGGCGTCGTCGGCCAGGGACGAGGCCGGATAGTGTTCCGCCACTTGCTCGAAGAGCCGCACGGCGGCGCCGGCATCCCCGGGATTGCGGGAGACATCGTAGAGCTCGCGGGTGGCTCGGGCCGCCATAAAGAGGCCGTCGGCGCCGCGCGCGCCTTGCGGATGGTTTTCCGCGACCGCCGAGAAGGCCTGGATCACCGCCTCCCACTGGTCGCGGTGAAGCTTCTTCTGGGGGGAATTGACGAGCCGGGTATAGCCGTCCTTGGCCTTGCCGTAGGCCGCCTCGGAGGCATCGCCGAAGACCGGCGCGGGGAGCAGGAAAAAACAAAGCAAAAGAGCGAAAAAACCGGATCTCATGATTTACACCAGGGCTTTGAGTTCATCGAGCAGATTCAAAGCCTGTAAGGGAGTCAGACACTGCACGTCGAGTTCCGCCAGCCGTTGCCTCAGGGGGTCGGCGGCGCTCTCGAAAAGGGAAAGCTGGGGGGAGGGGACGGCCTTTTTCCGGCCCTTGCCCCGGGCCAGACGCGGCTCCCCTTCCCCCTCGAATTCCCCCGATTCGAGATTTTTCAGCACCTCGCGGGCGCGCTCGATCACTTCCCGGGGGAGTCCGGCGAGGCGCGCGACCTGGATGCCGTAGGAATGGCTGGCGCCGCCCTTGACGATCTTGCGCAGGAAGATGATCTGTTCGTTCCATTCCTTGACGGCGATATTGCAGTTCCGCACCCGCTCGCGGGTCAGGGCCAGATCGATCAGTTCGTGATAGTGGGTGGCGAAGAGAGTCTTGGCCGCCACCTCGGGCACGTCGTGAAGGTATTCGGCCACCGCCCAGGCAATGCTGAGGCCGTCAAAGGTCGAGGTGCCCCGGCCGATTTCGTCGAGAACGATGAGACTGCGGGGGGTGGCATGACGGAGGATATTGGCCGCCTCGGTCATTTCCACCATGAAAGTCGACTGGCCGCGGGCCAGGTTGTCGCTCGCCCCGACCCGGGTGAAAATCCGGTCGACCACGCCGATGCGGGCGGCTTTCGCCGGCACCAGGCTGCCCATCTGCGCCATCAGTACGATCAGCGCCACCTGGCGCATGAAGGTCGACTTGCCCGCCATGTTCGGACCGGTGATGATCAGGATCTGATTTTCGCGGGTGTCCATATGCACATCATTCGCGACGAAGCGCTCGGACAGGCTCATCGCTTCGATCACCGGATGCCGCCCCTCGCGGATGTCCAGATCGCCGCTTTCGTCCATCTCCGGCCGGACGTAATCCCGTTCATGGGCCAATTCGGCCAGCGCCGCGAAGACATCGAGCTCGGCGAGGGCGGCGGCGGTCGCCTGGATGCGCGCCCCTTCAGCCGCCGCCTGTTGACGCAGCCCCTGGAAGAGATCGAATTCAAGCTGGGTCAGGCGCTCCTCGGCCCCCAGCACCTTCTCCTCGTACTCCTTGAGGGCCGGAGTGATGTAGCGCTCGGCGTTGGCCAGGGTCTGGCGCCGCTGATAGTCCTCCGGCACCCGGGAAAGATGGCTGCGGGTGATTTCGATGTAATAGCCGAAGACCTTGTTGAAGCGCACCTTCAGCGAAGAGATGCCGGTGCGCTCCTTCTCCTGGCTCTCCAGGCGGGCGATCCAGCCCTTCCCCTCGCGGCTGACGGCGCGCAGTCCGTCCAGTTCATCGTTGAAGCCGTCGCGGATGATCCCCCCGTCGCGCAGAACAAAAGGCGGATCGTCGACGATGCCGGCGGCGATAAGGGCACAGAGTTCTTCCAGGGGGTCGATTTTCCGGCGCAGTTCGACCAGACGCGGGCTTTCGCACGCGGCGAGAAGGTCGATGAGCCCGGGCAGCCGCTCCAGGGAAGCGCGCAGCGCCGTCAAATCCTTGGCGTTGGCGTGAGCCATGGAAATCTTGCCGTTGAGCCGCTCCAGATCGTAAACGCCGTCCAGGGCCGCGCGCAGCTCGTCGCGGAGCAGACTTCTCTCCACCAGTTCCGCCACGGCTTCGTGCCGCGCCCGGATCGGCTCGATGCGCAGCAGCGGCTGATTGATCCAGTGCTTCAGCAGGCGACCGCCCATGGCCGTGACGGTGCGGTCGAGGACGCCGAGGAGGGAGCCCTTGCGCCGCCCGTCGTGAAGGGTGGCGGTCAGCTCCAGGTTGCGGCGGGTCGCCTCGTCGATCACCATGAAATCGCCGCCCTGGCTGGTGGTCGGCGGACGCAGATGGGGCAGGAACCCTTTTTGCGTTTCTTCCAGATAATAAAGAACGGCGCCGGCGGCGCGGATCGCCCCGGTCAGCCCGGCGCAACCGAAGGCTTCCAGGGGAGCATCGTCGAAAGCGGCGCGCAGGGCTCCTTCCGCCCGGTCGGGAGCGAGCACCCAGCCGGGGAGCCATTCGATGCGGCGGCCGTCGAGAATACCGGCCAGCTCCTTGCGCAACGACTCCCCCTCTTCCCCGGCCGCCAGCAGCACCTCCCGGGGATTGAAGCGGAGCAGTTCGCCGCGCAGGCCTTCCGGCTCGGAGACTTCCGTCAGGCTGAACTCGCCGGTGGTGATATCGACCACGGCCAGGCCGAAACGCCCCGGGCGGCCCACGGCGACGGCAAGCAGATAGTTGTTTTCCTTGGGTTCGAGGGTATCGGTATCGACCACCAGCCCGGGGGAGACGACGCGCACCACCTCGCGGCGCACAATCCCCTTGGCCGCCTTCGGGTCTTCCACCTGCTCGCAGATGGCGACCTTGTACCCATGCTCCACCAGTCGGGCGATATAGGGCTGACAGCTGTGATAGGGGATGCCGCAGAGGGGAACTTCCTCGGCCGCCCCCTTGTTGCGGGAAGTCAGGGTGATGTCGAGGACGCGGGAGGCGGTAACGGCGTCGTCGAGGAACATTTCGTAGAAATCGCCGAGGCGGAAAAAGAGGATGGCGTCAGGATATTGTTCCTTGATTTCCAGGTACTGCCGCATCATGGGGGTGCCGCCGGTCATGCCGCTATCAACCTCGCCTTGCTCGAAGCGTTGGAAAAACCGGGGCGTCTCCCCGCCTTTCTTTCCAGCCGAAAATTAATCTTGGTTATGTTAGCAGAGGCCATGGGCGGTGTAAACTTTTTCCGGGGCGCTCGCAACCGTCTCGCATCCCGCAAAAACCTTGACCGGCGCCGACCGGAATGCTAATAGGAAGCCCCAACCCCAACAGGAGTTCCCATGTCTTCCGCAACAAAGTCGACCGATCCCTGCCTCGACCGGGAGAGCTACCGCATCGCCGGCCTTGACGACGAAATCCGCGCCGACCGGCTCTGTCACGAGCTGCTGCGCCATTGCTACCTGTATCTCGTCGAAGCCCATGAACTGCCCGCCGAAGAGGCCAGCCGCCTCTGCTACGGCGCCAGTTATTTTCTTTGCGAATACCTCATCCCCGAAGTCCGGATCAGCCCTTTTGATCTCACCGCCCAAGAGGTGCGCCGCTTCGGCGGCCACTGGTACATTATCCGCAACATGGAACCGAACCTTCTAGAGCTCACCGGCATCCTCGAAGGGATTCTCGCCTTCGCCGCCTTCTGCCGCGAGCGCGACCTGATGACCGCCGATCGGGTCGCCGCCATCGAGGGGGCCTGCGCCGAACTCGGCTTCTACCGCGAGCGCATCGACAGCTTCTGGGCCATCGAAAAAGAGGGGTACGACGCCTGGCGGGCCCGTTGCCCCCTGAAAGACTGAACCCGGCCATGGCTCACGCCCGCCTCAAGCTGCGCGCCGCCCGCGCCTCCATCGCCACCGCCGCCGGTCTGGCGCTGCTCAAGCTCGTCACCGGCATTCTCACCGGCTCCATGGCCGTGCTCGCCTCGGCCGTCGACAGCCTGCTCGATATCCTCATGTCGGGGGTCAACTACCTGGCCATCCGCCAGGCCGACCAGCCGGCGGACCAGACCCACCCCTTCGGCCACGGCAAATACGAAACCCTCGCCACCATCATCCAGGCTCTGGTCATCACCCTCTCCGGCGCCTGGATCATCTTCGAGTCAGTGCGGCGGCTTCTCGCCGGACCCGAACTCACCGCCCTGGGCGGCGGCATCGCCGCGCTGCTGGTGAGCACCGCCGCCTCCCTCGCCATCACCCGCTATCTGCGCAAGATCGCCCGGCAAACCGACTCCTCGGCACTGGCGGCCGATTCCCTGCACTTCGCCATGGACGTCTACACCAACCTGGCCCTGCTCGCCGGACTTCTCATCATCCAGTTCGTGAACATCCCCTGGCTCGACCCCGTCCTCTCCCTGCTCGTCGGTCTCTACATTCTCGGCGAGGCGGTGAAACTGCTGCGCCACGGCCTGCGCGACGTCCTCGACGAGGAACTGCCCGAGGAGATCCGCGACAAGATCGCCGCGCTGATCGAGAACTATCCAGGCGAGCGCATCGGCTACCACAATCTCCGCACCCGCCGGGCCGGCTCCCAGAAAATCATGGATTTTCACCTCAACATCTGCAAACACCTGACCGTGGAAGCCTCCCATAACATCGCCGACCGTCTGGAAAAACGCATCGAAGCCGAAATCCTCGGCGCCGACGTCACCATCCACATCGAACCCTGCCAACGCCCTGACTGTCCCGGCCGCGCCGCCTGCCAAAAAGAACGGGGCGCCTGAAGCGCCCCGATTCATCTCCAACGAACGATTTCTTCAATAAACTACCGCATCAAGACCCACCACCGCAGGTCGATTACGGACAGTCCGGCATTCTCGGTCAACGGGTGTCGTTGTTCGCGCCCGGCGCATCCTCGCCCTGAACCACGGGCTTGCCGTCCTTCCAGGTAACGGCGTACTGCCCCAGCCGTCGCTTTTTCTCAGCGTCTTGCCGACGGCCTGACGTAGCGCGTCCAACTGCCGTTGTCCTTCCGGGGAAGGGGTGCTTTTTCTCTTGGTGTTCATTGTTTGGCCTCCTCAAGCAGAAGCTGACGCATCAAATCGTCGTAAACGCCGGCAAGGTTGCGTAGCACCTCATCGTTCGTATATCTGATTACCTGTAAACCAAGCGAGTTAAGAAATTTCGTTCGTTCGGCGTCGTATTCAATGGTTTCCGCATGACTCTCGCCGTCGATTTCTACGACAAGGCGCAATTCCGCGCAGTAGAAATCTACGATATATCCACCGATTGGTTTCTGACGCAGGAATTTAAACCGAGCGAATTGCCTTTTGCGGAGGATTTCACGCCAGATCGTCAGTTCAGCCTTAGTAGGGTTACTGCGATTTTGGCGGGCAAGCTCAGTCAGTTTTTTATCGTAGGGAAGAAAGGGAGGCGAACCCTCCCCCCCGCCCTCCCTTATCAGGGAGGGAGCTAGTACCTCCCCCCTGACAAGGGGGGATTGAGGGGGGTTGGGTTTGATTTTG
>JAVFAR010000101.1:0-9971 GCA_034002365.1 Trichloromonas sp. | reverse complement strand
ATCTCGACGCGGCCTTCAGCCTGCTGGTTTTTTACCGGTTGCGCGGTCAGGTCGATGCCATTCGCGCCGGGTTGGAACCGAACAACTATATCGACCCCGCCCAACTTAACCGCCTCGAACTGGGGCGGCTGCGCCTTTCCCTTGAGGTCGTCAGGTCTTTTCAGACGACCCTCCGCACCCATTTCCGTTTGAACATGCTCCGTAACTAGATCCGCGAATCACCTTTTCCGCAGGAGGTTGTCTTGTCCGAAAACGAAGATTTCAGTCAATATGCCGAAGGATTGAGCAAGGTGCGCCGGCGGCGCTGGTGCCTCTGGGGGATTATCCTCATTTATATACCGCTTATCTGGACGACCCTGACCATCACCCAGTCGGACCGGGCTACGGCCAAGGTTTTCGCCGTCTGGTTTGTCTTCGCCTGCATCGCCAGCTGTATTTCCGCCTTCGTCAAATGCCCCCGTTGCGGCAATCTCTTTCACGTCAACGGGCTGATTCCCATGTATTTCCGCCGTTGTCTGCACTGCGGGCTGCCGCTCAACGCCAACAAAAAAAAACAGTAGATCCGGGAGCTTGTTAATAGGAGAGTGGCACGGTAAACTTGCTCCCACATTTAAATTCACTCACTCAGGAGGTTCTATGCAGCGAAGTCGATCCCTTTTCAGTCTGTTGCTGGTCTGTTTTTTCGCCCTGGCCTGCGCCCCGGTTGCTCAACAGGACGTCATACTGAAGTCCGTCGGCGACCGCGCGCCGATCTTTTCCGCCGCCACCAGCCAGGGAACCTTGTTCAATTATGACCGGGATTACTACGGCAAGCATCATCTGGTCATGACCTTCTTCCCGGCGGCCTACACCCCCATCTGAACGGGGGAAATGGAGGGTCATCAGAGGAATCTCGAGCTCTATGACCGCTTCAACGCCCGCGTCGCGGGCGTCAGCCGCAACGATGTCAATACCCTGAAATTCTGGTCCGACGAACTGGAACTGACCTTCCCCATCCTCGCCAATCCGGTGGGGCATATCGGCATGTGGTTTGGAGCCCTGCCCCCTGGTTATCCCATGTTCAGCCGCAAAACGGTCATCATCGACCGGCAGGGGGTTATCCGCTATATGCGCAACGGCACCCCGGATTTTCATGACATCCTCCGAACGCTGAAAAAACTCAACGCCGAGGAGGTGAAATCATGATGCGCCGGTTGCTGCTTGGTACGCTTGTTCTGCTTCTGGGGGCCTGCGCCGCCCCCGCTCCGACGACGGTCGATCCCCTGGCCGCCCTGCGCCGCCCCGACGGCACGGTAGTCTGGCAGGAAGAATACGCCTTTCTCTCCCCCCCGGCCCCCTGGTCGCTGGTTTCCCTCGATGAAGACGACTACAGCATCGCCTTCGCCAAGGAATGCGGCGACTATTTCCCCTGCCAGTCGACCCTGGCCTATGCCGAGGAACCTTTCGGCTATTCCAAGGATTTTGAAAAGCGTGCGACCGAGTTTTTCAAGCGCTTTCTCTGGGCCAGCCGGGTGGTCTTCGGCGAGCCGCGGTTTGAACCGGCCACCTTCGACGGAAAACCGGCGCTGGTTGCCCGGATCGAGGGGAAGGAGCGGGTCAAAGGGCAGAAGGTTGCGGCCAAGATCGTTTTCGCCCGGCGCGGCGAACGGGTGGTCGGTTTCTACTACACCCAATGGCGGCCGGAGCAGATCGCCTATGACCCGGTGGATGAAAAAGCCTTTGACGCCTTCGTCGACTCCTTCAAATTCGTGAAACCCTCTTTTTATGAGCAGCTATAGGATAACCCCCCACAATCCCCCCTTTTCAGGGGGGAAGTACGGAAGCCTCCCCTGACAAGGGGAGGTTGGGAGGGGTTGCTCCGGTATAAACGCAAAAAGGACCGCATTATCGCGGTCCTTTTTGCGTTTTGGCGGATTGGAGGAGGCGGTAACCTAAGGAACCGCATCGAAGCGGCTATTCCAGCCAGTCGACAATCCGCGGCGCCAGGCCGATGTAACTCGCCGGGGTCATCTCCAGCAGCCGCGCCTTGTCCTCGGGCGCCAGATCCAGGGTGTTGATGAAGTCGCGGATGGTATCGCGGTCGATGACGTTGCCCCGGGTCAGCTCCTTGAGCTTTTCATAGGGCTTGCCGATCCCCGCCTTGCGCATCACCGTCTGGATCGGCTCGGCCAGCACCTCCCAGGCCTGGTCGAGATCCTGGGCCAGTTTCTGCTCGTTGAGCTTGAGCTTGCCCATCCCTTTCAGGGTCGAGCGGCAGGCCAGCAGGCTGTAGCCGAAACCGACCCCCATGTTGCGCAGCACCGTCGAGTCGGTGAGATCCCGCTGCAGGCGCGAGATCGGCAGCTTCTGCGACAGGTGGGTGAAGATGGCGTTGGCCAGGCCGCAGTTGCCCTCCGAGTTCTCGAAATCGATGGGATTGACCTTGTGCGGCATGGTCGAGGAGCCGACCTCCCCTTTGACCGTTCTCTGGCCGAAATAGGCCATGGAGATGTAGGTCCAGATGTCGCGGTTGAAGTCGATGAGGATGGTGTTCCAGCGCGTCAACGCGTCGAAAAGCTCGGCCATGTAGTCGTGGGGCTCGATCTGGGTGGTGAAGAGGTTCTGGGTCAGCCCCAGGTCCTTCTCGATCACCCCTTTGGTCAGTTTCACCCAATCGACATTGGGATAGGCCGAGAGGTGGGCGTTGAAGTTGCCGACGGCGCCGTTGAGCTTGCCGAGCAGCTCGACCTGGGCGATGCGTTCGCTCTGTTTGCGCAGCCGCGCGGCGAAGACCGCCAGCTCCTTGCCGATGGTCGTCGGCGAGGCGGTCTGGCCGTGGGTGCGGGCGAGCATCGGCACATCCTTGAAGTCGGCGGCCAGTTTGGCGATTCCGGCGATGATCTCCTCCTGCGCCGGCTGCAGCGCCGCCAGACCGTCCTTGAGCATCAGGGCGTGGGAGAGGTTGTTGATGTCCTCCGAGGTGCAGGCGAAGTGGATGAACTCGGCAAGGTCTTCCAGGCTGGTGCCGGCGATCCGGTCCTTCAGATAGTATTCCACCGCCTTGACGTCGTGATTGGTCACCGCCTCGATGGCCTTGATCTTTTCGGCCTCGGCCGGAGTGAAATCGGCGACGAAGGCGCGCAACCGGGCTTCTTCCTCGGCGCTGACCGGCCGGCACTGGGGAATCCCCGGCTCGGCGCACAGGGCCAGCAGCCACAGCACTTCGACCTTCACCCGGTTGCGCAGCAGGGCGTATTCGGAAAAACACTCCCCCAGTTCGGAAACTTTCGATGTATAGCGCCCGTCCAGCGGGCTGATGGCGGTAATCATAGGGAATCTCCTTGATAATTTAATGCGTCGGGAATATATAGCCCAGCCCGGAACTAAGCGCAAGCCTTGAGGGGAGGATAGGGGAGAGGGAGAGTATTCAGGCCGCATTTTTCTTCCCGCGAAGGGTTGTCATGCGCCCGGAACCGGATTAAAGTGATATCTGAATTTTATGTCATGAAGGCCGGTTGTCACGGCCGCGATGAAACCCAACCGGGAGGGCCCGCCATGTTTCCCCATTCCGCCAGACATCGACCTTCCTCCATGAGTCCGTCGCGTTACGACGATTGCCATTCCGTTGATAGGACTGGACGCGATTTTTTCAGGGGGAAGATGAGCATGCGTGACGTATTTTGACGCGATTGTGTGGTAGGGTTGTGGCCATAATTGGGGAGGATGACATGGCAGAATATTTTGCCCACTCTGAGAATGACAAAAAAGAAAAGCACTTACTTGCAAGGCATTTACACCATACTGCACAGTTAGCCGAGCCCTTTGCCTGTTGTGACGAATACAGACCGCTGTTTCGTCTTGTTGGCCTTCTTCATGATTCAGCAGTACTTGGAGCATGGTGGCCGGCGCGGTAGCGTGCCGCATGCCAAATGGGGTGCTGGCTATGCCCGAAAGTTAAAGGCTAATGAGATTTCAATTGCAATAGACGGCCATCACAAAGGGTTGCCGGATCGCGCAGATTGGCAAAATGACACCAATGAAATCATTCATGACGATGAACCGAATTTTGATGACGTAAGGAAAGCGTTCCATTCGGACCTCGGGACTCCCTTACCCCCACCCCTGCCCCGACTGCAAGATGTGCCAGTGGTGCGCGGACGACCGCTGCCGCATGTGCCTGGTGCGCACCGGCTGCAAAAAGAAGCTGTCGATGGCCGAGCAGATCGAGCTGTTCGAACGGCTCAATCTTCCGAAAAAAGAGGAACATCCTTTCGGCTGACCATCTGTGGGTCAATTCGAAAGCCAAGGAGTCGGCCATTTATTCAGCCCTCGCCCCTCCGCCAATGTCTTCCCGTCGCCATAAGTAAATATTAAATTTGGAATTTTATTTGCCGGCAACCTGGGTTTTTAAAGGTATTCCGATTAAAAAAAACCCCAACTCCTTGACTGGGGTGGAGATAATGATAATAAATAGTATTGGTAACTGGGTTTTAATTTCATCGCAACAAAATAGAATCGACGGTTTCAAGGTGTCGCCCGCCATTCCTTGAAATGGAGCGAAAGCGAAAGACTAAAACGATGTTTTTATTATTTTTCAAGGCGGTGGGCCGTTGAAGCAGCCGCCGAGACCGTGCTCGGGTCGATACCAGAAAGGTCCGCATCGGAAAACCGCGCATAAAATCATCCTGACCAATCCGCCATCTGTCAGCAGGGGAGAGAATGCATGGAGTTTTTTTTCCCGCCTCACGGCAAAGGAAGCGATTGGGAGCACTATTATCTCAGCCTCTCGCCGGTAGAACGGTTGATGGTGCTGCGCGAATTCATCGGAGTAACCTATCTGCGGCGTTTTCAGTTCTTTCGGCCTCTGGCTCGCTTCCCTTCTTCCTTCCAACGAAATCTGCATATCGCCGCCGCCCGGCAAGATAACCGATTTCGCGTTAACGATCGGCTTTGGGCGCAACCGCGGCTGACCCGTTCCTATCTGCATCTGGTTTTCCGTCATTACCTGCTCGGGTTCGTGGTGCGAATGACCCAGAAACGTTGCCGCAACGCCCTGCCGGCCAACTGTCCGTCCTGCTATCCCGACGCCCCGGCAATTCTGGCGGCCCTGATCTGGTACAATTCCCGTTTTTCTTTTCTTGAAAGCGAAATCGACAAATGGACAGATCACTGTCTTGAGCGAAATCTGAGGCATTTCTACACTTATTGCCTGTTCGCCTATCGGATGGCCGCCGCTTTGTTTTGCGAATTGGAAATGCTGGAGGCGATTGCTCAGGTCAAAGCCTGTCGGCTTGGCGGAACAACCCCGCTCGGAGCGGAACTGGAATTCAGCAACCTGGGTAAGGATGCCGGTTATGAACGCTCCTTCGGCCGCCATAAACGGGATCCGCGATTCCACAATTTCATCTATTTTCATAAATTTTTTCTTGCGGACGTCTCCTGGCGGCTGGGGGGATACCTCGACCATCAACTCCGTTTGCGCCGCCACCGCTCGGCGCCTTGGGTGGGCGGCTATTTGGAATACAATCTGGTCAGGCTCGATTATCTGCGCAAATTTTCCATGCCCCTGAGCAAAGATCCCGGCTTCCTGGCCCGTTACCTGGAGGAGGTGGTGGCCTTCAGCCGTGACATCTCGCCCCACAGTCTACATCTTAACCTGGAAGACCCCGGAGTCGGGAATGAACGTCCAACCCTGGAGGATTATCTCTGTCTGCTGCTGCTTGGTGGCGATCTGCGTCTTTCCGACGACGGGGTATTGCTCGAACATCGTTTTGCCAACAATGAATTACGCGGAATTGTGCAGCAGCGGAAGCATTTTTCTCCCTACGACAATCATGAACACCTGGTTACCGAATTTTCATTTTTACGCCTGTGGGGCAAGGGCGCGCGCGACTACGGATATCTCCCTGTAATCATGGCGATAAAAGGGTTTCAGTGGGCTTATGATATTAGCGTCTATTGTCGCGAGGCCGCCGGAGACATGCTGCTATGGGCGCACCGGCCACGGCCGCTTCCCGATGCCGCGATAAGCCGCTTTCTACAACAGGTGGAATTGGGATTGCTCCGGGAAGGCGCTCATCCCCGATCGCTGATTTCCACGCGGATGGAAGAGGTCAGGTCGATTCTGGAAGGGTATCAAGTTCAGCTTCGTCGGCAACAGGCTTGATTTGGTAGCCACAGCGATGCTGATTGCGGCAGAAGCGAAAACAGGGCAGCGAGCCCAGACGGTCCAGCACCAACGGCTCCCGCAGCAGGGACGGTTCAATGGCAATCTTCCCGCCATCGGCCGAATAACGCTGTTGTTTGACCAGGGACATCAGGTCGAGGCTCTGGGTGTCGCGCGGTTTTTTGGCGAAGGCTTTCCATTGGCCGCATTCGATACGAACCTGACGTTCGTGCCGAAGGGTCAAGTGGTCCATGGGATAGGTATAGACCCAGGCCTGGCTCTGCCTGAAGCTTGGCGGATTACCCGGTTTCTCGACAATAATCGGCAACAACCGGCGGATATAGACCGAGCGGCGTGGATCGGCCGGATAGTAATCCTCCAGACGATCGAGAACCTTCAGAACTTTTTCCGGATCGCTCACGGCCATCACTTCGCCCACCACCAGTTCATCCCCTCCCTGTTCCGGGACGATGAGGCCGGGGAATCCAACCGGCAGATGGTAAAGGATTCCCCGGCAATAGGCCACTTCGATAACCAGAACCCGTTTTTTGATGTAACGCTTGAAATTTTCGTAGCGCTCCATCAACGAGCCGTAAAAAAAGAAGTAGGGACAGGTCTGGATGTCACGGCGGCGCTGCTCGGCCACCTCTTTTCTGGCGTTAGTCAGTCGGCGGAACATGGATGTTTCCTATAAGGAGGAGGTTTTCAGCATACTCCTTCGGGGATAATTTTCCAATCGGCATTGTTTCGCCAATTATCGCGGCGCTTCTCGGCCTCCGTCCCCGTGTTCCGCCAAGGGCCGGGCGGGGCAACCATCCTCCATATTTGTTCCGCCTGCTACAACATTTCCAGCCCATCTCACCCCCCACCACCCGCAGGGCCTTCCAATGCCCGGCGCGATAGCGCAGGCAGAAAACCGCGCTGAAAGTGAGAAAGAGAAAGATCAGGGCGAGCCAGGCGGTTTGCGGTGGGAGGCGGAAGACCTTGAGGGCGAGGTAGAGGGCGGGGAGCAGCAGCCAGTGCATGGCGACGGAGATGCACATGGCCCAGAAGGTGCCGCCGGCGCCGCGCAGCACGCCGCTGAACACGACCATCAGGGCGTTGGCGAGCACATAAAAGGCGGCGAGGCGCAGCATGACCGCGGCCAAAGGCGCGGCCTCGGCATAGATGGGGTCGCTCGCGGCGGGGGCGAAGAAGCCGACCAGTTGCGCGGGGAAGGTAGATCTCCTCAAGGCGAGGCAGAACCACTTCGAGGGTTTCGAGATAGAGCCGTTCCCGTGTCACTTCCGGAGCCTTGCGGTATTCGGTGTAGAGGGAAAGGAAGCGCCCCGTGTCCCCCTTGGCCTGATTGATCCGTTCGAGGGCATAGCCTTCGGCTTCGAGGATGGCGCTCTTGGCCACCCCGCTCGCCTTGGGCACCTCGCGGTTGTACTGCTCCCGCGCCTGGAAGATCAGACTTTCCTTTTCCTGCTCGGCCTCGTTGACCTCGTTGGTCGCGGGCGGTAAAAATTAAACTTGGACATTGTCCTGCTCACACGGAGTCCAGGGGATCAATCTGTGCCAATTCCCCTTGCGCAGCCCATATGGTGCTGATAGGATCGCTATAATTCCTAGCAAAGGGGCGGCCATGATAAAACGCAACCAGATCAACATCACTCTCAACGACGCGGAAATGCACAATGTCAACGAATATTGCCGCGTCCACGGCATGACGCCGCAAAGTTTCTTCAAGGCTGGTGCGGAACGCCTCATCGACGAGGATATTCTTGAACAAAAAGCCGATCTCATGACTTTGCAGGCGATGCGAGAGGTCAGGGACGGTCTTTCCGAGCCGATTGATGATCTGCTCCAACTGATCGAGGAAGATAAAAAGATCGGTGAGGAAATGGTCAGGGGCGGTCATGTCCCGGCCACGAAGAAGCGGTGATGGCCGCCAGATACAAAAACATCCGCCGGACCCCGACCTTCCTCGCCGCTTTCTCCGAACTGAGGTCCAACCTTCGCGAGAAAAGCCCGGTGGCCTACCTGGCGTTGCCATCGGCAATGACGACGATCCTTGATGTCATCGAAAAGCATCCCTGCGCGTGGCCCGTTAAGCGGAAAATGCTGGGAGGGGTTCAGCATGAATTCCACCTTGCCATAGTGGATCTCGCCTATCGACGACGTATACACGTGCGGTACTATGTCGATGATAAGGGCATCTGTTATCTTCTGACGGTCTGGATTGATGGGCAGGATGAGCCCAACTATATCTTGCCGAATCACTGATTGAGTCCCGCCTTGGACGGGTTGCCCCGCGACTTTACTCCTACATCATGCTGGCTGGATTTCCCCGGAACGGTGGCCGGAAGGGAATCGGAATGCCCAGGGCAGCACTGGCGGCTTGCGAACGAAACTTGTTGCGGTTCGGACAACCGCCCCTGCGTTGTCAGATGAAAACGCCTTCTGTTTGGCGGCGTCGCAGGGGGAAAGATGAGGGCAGGCTTTTCTCAGAAGAGACGAGAATCGAACTCGAACGTGGAGATATCGACGATTCGGACTTGGTCGATGTTCGGGTGGGCGGGATTGATCAGGACGTTGAAGCTGTCGTCAGCGTTGGGGAGAACCGGAGAGAAAACCTTGAGGCAGAGGGTGACCGGGTCTGTCGCCCAAGCCGAGCCGTACTTCCGAGAGTCATTGGGCTCCGGGAGGTAGACCGGCGCAGCTGCGGGGACCAGGTGGTCGGGAATTTCCATCACCACCCTGGAGAGTTCCGGAAGATCGATGTCGATGTTGATCCGTACTTCCAGGGTTGCGAGCGCCGTTGATTTGGCACTGTAAATCATCGGGATGCCCCGGCGATTCCATCTTCCGCCGCGAAGAGCGGCTCCCTTCCCTGTTAAATCCTCCGCGAACTCAGCCCTGGCAATGCGGTAAACCCGCATCAGGAGAAGACCCCGTAAGCGATGCGGTCAAGAACCGCAAGAACCCGTTCGGCTCCAAAGGTGGTCCCAAGCAGATCCAGCGGGACCGCACCGAGTGCCAGGTTGGGATGGTGAAGCCATCGGGTCGCTCTGTCGGAGGTATCAAGCACCTGAACCGCGTGCTCGTAAACTCGGGCGATGTTCAGTGCGCGGTCTGAAACTTCCGGCGGCAAAAGCTGATCCGGCTGATGCCGGCGCAGATGTCTTTCCGATACGTGCAGGTGGGGGGCGAGCTCGCGTAAGGAAACTCCGAGGGCATCGGCCAGCTCATCCAGAAATTTACGCGGCACTCCCTGCCGGGCCGCCTCATCGAGGCTTTCTAGTGACGGGTAATCTTTAAGCACTTCTGCCAGCTGCATAGGAATCTCCTTTTTTGACAATTGTCCACGGTCTTTCGGCAAATGTCAACGGGCCGGCTTAAACTTATCGGGGTGACGGTACTTTTATTGCCTGAAAGTACCAAAAAATATTATATTAATGATAAAAACCGGAAGGCAGAGGTGGGTCATGGGGAAAAATACCAGTGTCACTTTAGGCGATCACTACGAAAAGTTTATTTCACATGCCATCGAGGAGGGGCGATACGGATCTGCCAGCGAGGCGATTCGTGCCGGGTTGCGGTTATTGGAGGAGCGTGAAACGAAACCCGGTATTCTACGGAAGGCATTGATTCAGGGGGGGCGGAGTGGCCCGGCGAATTACTCCTTGGAAGAACTGAATCGGGAACTCGATGAGATGTCCGGCTAATGCCCAAATTCTTGCTAACTAAACAAGCGCTTGAAGATCTTCGCGAGATTGGTCGTTATACCCAAGAACGCTGGGGGGGGTGAACAGCGCCGTCATCACCTTGCCTTGTTTTAATG
>JAVFAR010000100.1:0-10018 GCA_034002365.1 Trichloromonas sp. | reverse complement strand
CAGCACGCTGCGCGCCCGAATGCGCAAATACGGCATCCGCCGTTAAACAGGAAAAATCCCCCTCCACTCCGGCCCGCCATATCCGACGGTTATGCCAAGTATGACGGCCGCCGCTGACGGCTTTCCCCGCACCCCTCCCGCGCTCTTTCCGTTTTCCCGTTTATAATCGGCACTTTGCATTCGCGTAATCGATTGATTCCCGGCGGCATGATCGTTGCGATTGTCCTAGGGTATAAACCCCTTTTTGCACGGCGTCAGTTCGACACCGGGAAGTCAAGGAGACGAATATGCTTTGCAAAGCCCAAACCCTCAAGAGGTACGCCTTGAACAGCCGCGACGGGGAAATCGGCAAGGTCAAGGAATTCTACTTCGACGACCAGCACTGGACGATTCGCTATCTGGTCGCCGACACGGGAACCTGGCTGGCCGGTCGCCAGGTATTGATCTCCCCGTATGCGATGCGGGCGGTGAACGCGGAAAAGCAGCACATCGAAATCAATCTGACCAAACAGCAGATCGAGGACAGCCCTCCCCTGGAGAGCGACAAGCCCGTCTCGCGGGATTCGAAGACGCTTACTACGGGTTTTATGGCTGGCCGATGTATTGGGGCGGCACCGATGTATGGGGGGCTTATCCGTTCATTGTGCAAGACCCGGAAAAGCTCAAACAGGCGACGGCGGAAGAGAAGACCTGGGATCCCTATTTGCGCAGCTCCCAAGATGTGACCGGCAGTCATCTCCAGGCGACGGACGGTGAACTCGGCCATGTTGTTGATTTTCTCATCGATGACAAGACCTGGGCGATCCGTTATCTCGTTATCGATACGCGGAACTGGTGGCCGGGGAAAAAGGCTTTGATCTCGCCCAAATGGATCGAGCGCATCAGCTGGCTGGAGTCGAAAGTCTTCGTCAATCTGGCCCGCGAGGCGATCAAACAGGCGCCGGAATACAAGGAAGGGGAGCTGCCGATCCGGGCTTAGGACAATGGCCGATAGCCCCGGTCGAACCAAGGAATCCTTCGATCAAGGGCGTGACGAGCGCCGATTAAAGCAACGTTGTATGAGGTGAATCATGGGAAAAAACGGCTGGGAAGGCGATAAGACCGAAGAATCCGTGCCGGACGGACAAGGGCGTGGGAAGGCATGCGCCTTTGACGAGGGCAAAGCGATTGTGGCCGACAGAATCCGTCAGGTCGCCGAGGCGCTGGGCGAAAAAGCGGCGGGGCAGGACGCGCGATCGGGCGCGGCGCACTATGGAAAAGAGGCCTCCGAGTGGCTGGATCAATCCGCCGAGTACGTCCGGCATTTCGATTATAAGCAGGCGGACGCCAAGGTCCGGGAATACGTCAGGCAGAGCCCGGAGCGCAGCCTCTTGATCGCCGGGGCCGTCGGCCTGATTATCGGCGCTCTTTGGCGACGCCGGTAAGGAGCGGTTTCCCGATGAACAACAAAGATGCCAACCAAGACCCGGTCACGCCACCCGAGTCCCTCCCCGAATTATTGGGCCGGTTGGCCAAAAGCTCGGCGGCGGTGGTGCATAACGAAATCGATCTGGTTCTTCAGCAATTTCGCGAAAAGGGCAGGGAGGTTCTCGGTGGAATCCTGCTCGTCGCCACCGGAGCGGTTTTCGGGGTTGCCGGACTCGTATCGCTGTGCGCCGCGGCAATCATCCAGCTTACGGCTTACATGCCCCCCGCCATCGCGGCGCTGGTCACTGGAACGTCGGTTGCTTTTGTCGGTATCGTCATTGCCTTTATCGGTTACAGGCAATTGAAAAGTCGATCCGTAACCCCCAGAGCCAAGGCAAAGACTTAAAAAGGAGAAGTACAAAATGGCTGAACGAGAGCGCAGCAGCGAAGATATCCGCCGGGATATCGCCCGGGAAGAGGAGAAGCTTTCCCGGGCCGTCGAGCAAATCGGCGAGCGCATCAAAGAGAATCTCGATTGGCGCGCCCAGGTGAAAGACTCTCCCTACTGGGCGCTGGGGGCCGCCGCCGGCCTGGGCTGTTTGGCCTCGAAGGTCTTCGCCAGACGCGCCACGCCCATGGAGCGAATCCTCGGTTCCCTTGCCGAGGACGTTCGCGGCTCACTTGGGGGCCCGCCTAGCGCGGCCGCCGGGCCCGGCCTGATCCGAATGACCCTGCTGGGTATCGCCACCAAGGCCGCAGCCGACTGGATCCGGGATGAATGCCGCCACGACGGCAGAGCCCAGGGGGGCCTTGGGCCTCGACCCTCGACCTGCCGGGATGCCAATAGCGACCCGGAAACGAATATGTAGAACAGCACCCCAAACCCAGATTCTTCAGGAGGTAGATACCATGGATAGCGATAATAAATACCAAGACGGCACCGCCGCCGAAAACATTCTGGAACAAGGCGCCGAGGCTTACGGGCAAGCGGAGCGGGCGGTCGGCGACGCCTATGACAAAACGGCCCGGAAGGTCAGCGAAACCTATGAGAAGGCCAAGAGTTACAGTCACGAAAATCCGGGCAAAACCATTTTTATCGCCTTAGGCATCGGCGTCGGCCTGGGCCTGCTCCTGGGGGCCAGCTCGCATCATCGCTCGCGGACCAGCCGGATAGCGGAACCCGTGGTCAATGCGCTCTCCGACGTGGCTTTGGCGTTTTTCCGTTAAGGCGAGCAGCAGGGCGATCATAGGGGTTCGCCATGACGAGCCGGTTGTTTCTCCGCCGGAGCAGGAAATCGGTAGTGCCCAGGACCTCAGGGGGGAGAAAAGGACGGTCGACCTTTATCGAGTGTCTTTCTCCTCCCTTTTTTAGCGGGACTTCAGGCGTCAAGATCACAACGGGAAAAACATCATGCCGAACGACCCCAAGCCAAAGTCGAAGCCACGCTCCATCGCTTTCCATGTGATCCTGGGGCGGCGTTGTTCGCCGTCATCCAGTCGTTTCCGCTGCTGTCTCCCATTCTGTTGTCGTTTCTGCTGGTGATGCTGATTTCTCTGGCCGTGAATCCGCTCATCTCGCGGATGCGGGCGTTGCGGGGTGGGCGAAAAAGCGCGACGGGTCTGATTGTGGGAGTGTTGGTTATGGTCATTGCCTTGACCGGCAGGGCGTGCTTCGGGCCGATGCGGGCATCGGTCATCAAGCTCTCGGAACAGCTGCCCGCTTACTGGGAACGTCCCCCGCCATATCCGACGGTTATGCCAAGTATGACGGCCGCCGATGACGGCTTTCCCCGCACCCCTCCCGCGCTCTTTCCGTTTTCCCCTTTATAATCGGCACGTTGTATTCGCGCAATCCGCGGGTTCCCGGCGGCATGATCGTTGCGATAGTACATGGTTAGACGAACGGGAGATCTTGTCGCGGAAGACACATCCTGTGGAAAATTCAAACGCAAGTAAAACCGGAGAAGAGGAGATGAGTATGAAAATCTGGATGTTGCTGAATACGTGTCTGGTCACGTTGTTCATGGTTGCTCTGGCCGGCTGTGCCGTCCAGGTGCCTGCCCCGGCGAAGCAGGTCACCCTGGCTACCCAGTCGATTGCCCAGGCGGAAAGTTCAGGGGCCGTGGAGTTCGCCCCGGTGGAACTTAAAGCGGCGCGGGACAAACTGAGCCAGGCCAAAGTCGCCATGGACAAGGAAGAGAACCTCAAGGCCAAGCGGCTCGCCGATGAGGCCATGGTCGATGCCAACCTGGCCGAGGCCAAGGCGCGTTCCGCCAAGTCGCAAAAGGTTGTGGAAGAATTGAAGGAAAGCATCAATGTCTTGCGGGAAGAGATGAAGCGCAAGACCAATCCCTAAGTCATTACCGTTATTTTTCGTAAAGGAGAACACCATGAAGATATTTTCGTCGCCCTTGATGCTGCTGCTTGGGGTGTCCGTTGTTGGCGGGCTGTTGTTTGGTTGCAGCCCGGCGGTCCGGGAAAATGCCCTGCTTGAACAAGCCCAATCGGCCTTTGCCTCTGCCCAGGCCGACCCCGATGTCCAGAAGAATGCCCCACTCGAACTGCAAAAAGCGAAAGACGATCTGGAAAAGGCGGAAAAGTCGCTGAAAGAGGGCGCCGAGGCTCCGGAAGTGGAACATTTCGCCTATCTGGCCAAGCAACGTACCGCCATCGCCCGGGAAGCCGCCAACGTGAAACTGGCGGAGCAGGCAGTGGAGGCCGCCGGCGCGGAACGGAGCACGGTCCTTCTGAAGGCCCGCACCCTGGAGGCGGATCAGGCTTCACGAGATGCTGAAGCCGCCCGGCTGCACGCTGGAGTGATGACCGCCGAAGCGGACAAGTCCAAAGCCGAGGCGCTGGCCGCCGAAGAACAAACGAGAAAGATGGAAGCGCAGATCGCCGAGTTGCAGGCCACCCAATCGGAACGGGGCCTGGTGATTACCCTGGGCGACGTTCTCTTCGATACCAACAAGAGCGAACTCCGCTCGGGCGCGCGTTATTCCATCGACAAACTCGCCGCGTTTTTGGCCGAATACCCGACGCGCAATGTGCAGATCGAAGGGTTTACCGACAGTACCGGGTCCGTGGAATACAACCAGCGGCTGTCAGAACGCCGTGCCGAGGCGGTGCGGAATGCCATCGCGGCCCAAGGGATCGATTCCCGCCGGCTCATGACCCGCGGTTATGGCGTCGAGTTCCCCGTTGCCGGCAACGAGTCGGCCGAAGGCCGGCAGAGCAACCGGCGGGTCGAGATCATCATTTCGGATGAAGACGGACGCATTCTGGAACGCAAATATTGAGATCCGCAAAAGAGGGTACTCATGGAATACAACGAGGCGGGGCGAACCCGATTCAAACCTTTTGGCTGGAGCGAAATCAACCACGATCACCGATGGGAGGGCATCATGAAATCGGGAAACAGGGACAAGGCGGAAGGCGCGCTGCAAGAGATGAAAGGCAAGGTCAAGGAAGTGGCCGGCAGGATCACCGATAACCCCAAGCTGGAGGCCGAAGGCACGGCCGAGAAACTCTCCGGCAAGGTTCAGGGGAAGGTCGGCGATGTGAAGAAGGTCTTTGGCGAATAACCGCTTACGGGATTGGAGCCGTCCATGAAATCATACGCATCGTTCGGCATCGTCCTCATCGTCGTGGCGGTGATCGCCTTTGCCTATCAGGGCATCTCCTACACGAGCCGCGAAAAGGTCGTCGATCTCGGTCCCTTGCAGATGACGGCGGAGCGCACCAGGACGCTGCCGCTGCCGCCGATCGTCGGGGCCGTTGCCCTGGTCGGTGGGATCGCGCTGCTGGTCATGGGAAGGAAGAACAGCTGAGGCCGGAGAAGGTGGCGCTGTCGGGACGGATTCGAAATCCCGGCGCGCGACCGGTCATACAAAGGTAAACCCAAGCGGCGGCTCACTCACGACCAAATGTCGGTCGCGGGAAAAAGCCGCCCGGAAAGGGGAATCATATGTTGTGGACAGTCGCCGTAATCCTGATCGTGCTGTGGGCGTTGGGTCTGGTGAGCAGTTACACGATGGGTGGATTTATTCACCTCCTGCTGGTCGTTGCCGTGATCGTGGTGCTGCTCAATGTCATTCGGGGGCGAAGGGTTTTATAAACTCGTTCCAGGTTTTTCTCGGCTCCCCCCGGTTTCTCGTGGGGGAGCCTCATTTTAAAATCAGGCCACAGACATGGGCCGCGAGGGCGGCGCCGTCGGCGTACCGGCGCATCCACGGAGCCGTGGCGTTGTACTGGCGCAGCAGGGCCGCCGCTTTGATTTTCGCTCCTTCCGTGGCCTGGTAGGCGTCCCCCTGCCACTGCGCCTTCAGCACTTCCTTCTCGGTAAAGGCCGTGATTTGTTCGTACAGCTCAAGGGCTCGCTCATACTCGGCGGTGTCGAGCGGAAAGAAATCCTCCCAGCCGACATTGTCGATGCGAACGCCAAAACGCCGGACCTCGACGAAGCGGGTACTCCGCGTTTTCCAATCGGCCTCGGGGGTTTGCGTCGCGTAGGTGGCCATGCCGACCACCGCGTTGTAGGGGTAGGCGATGATCGGGCTGCCCGAGTTGCCCTCGACGAAGGCGGCGCCGATTTCGATTTTATCCGGACCGATGCCGAGCATCCGGCCGCGCAACGTGGTGACCACGCCGGCGCCGGCGCTGTTGCCGAAGACGACAACGGCTTCCTGATTGGTGACGTTACCCATGTCCTGGTGGATGCCCAGCCAGGTCAGATCTTCCGTATTTTCCAACTCGTAGGCGACAATGTCACGGTCCCGGCAGATGTTGATCCGGGTATGCCGGAGTTCCTTCCCGGCAACGGTTCGGAAGCGCAAAATCCGATTGCCGAAGAGCACATGGGCGTTGGAGAAGATCACCCGCTTCCCCTTGAATTCAGCCAGGAATCCCGTGCCGACCATGTGGTCCCCCTCGATCACCACCACGCTTTTGAGATAATCCTTGTCGAACCGCGCGTATTCCGCCTCTTCGGCGGCCTTGCGCTCGTTTTCGAGTATTTCCCGCGCGGCCGACGCCGCCTGCCGGGCCATTTCCTCCCCGGCGGCCTGGGCTCGGATTAAAGCGGCCTCGCGCTCCACGGTCACTTCCCCGGGGGGCATTTGCGGCGCAAGGGGAGGGGTGGTGTCGGCCATCCCGATCCCCGCCGGCAGGCAGATCGACAGGGCTATGAAAAAAGAGTTCTTGCTTAAAAAGTTCATGTTCTTCTCCTGATTCCGGTCCTGGGTTAGTCCACAGTGTACCGCTCCATTTCATCGATGCAAAGCCGGGGACGGAGGAACCCGCGAATCGCTTTCAAGGGGCTCCGTCAAATCCGGCGATTCTGTTAAATATGATGGGTTCAGCCGACGGGTTTTGCTTCGCCCGGCCTCCGTCATTTTAATATTACCTAACAATATCAGGCTATTGCCTTTTTCATATCGACCGATCTTCCCCGGCATGGTCGTTGCGACATACTTATTTCAATATCCCCGTGACAAAAGGAGCCGGCCCGATGTTTTTAAACACAGTGGGGAGGCCTTCATGTTGGCTTTACCGTTCAAGGTGAAAACCATGATCGACGCCACCATCAAGCTGACCGTGCCACCGGAAAAACGTAAGGAGATTCTGCAAACCATTACCGCGATCCTCGGCCCGATCCGGCTTGAAGGAGGTTGCCTGGGCTGCAATTGCTACGTGGATGTCGAGTCGGAAAACCGCATTTTCCTCAAGGAAGAATGGCAAACCAGGGCGAGTCTGGATGCCCATCTGCGGTCCGTCCATTTCGGCGTTCTGCTCGGCGCGATGAGCCTGCTCGCCCAGGAGCCGGAAATCCGTTTCGACACCATCGCCGCCACGGCCGGAGTAGATGATTTGATAAAGCCGCCTAAATGACGGCAACCCGTTCGTCAGGGGCGCCGTTTCGAAAAAGCCCTGCCCAAGGAACAGCGATAGTCGCGGTTCCCTACCGGGAGGGCTTGCGCTCCATAAACAGAGTCCACCCTTACCAAGGAGAAAACACATGTTAAAGTTTGGCAAAATTATGAAGGGTCTGGTTCTGTTGGTCGTAATGACCGCGTTCCTCGGCTGTGCGTCCACCCGTAAACAGTCAAGTGCCGGTGAGTATGTCGACGACACCGTCATCACCACCAAGGTCAAGGCCGCCATTTTTGACGAACCGACCCTGAAAACGATGCAGATCAGCGTCGAGACCTTCAAGGGTGAAGTCCAGTTGAGCGGTTTTGTCAATTCGGCGCAGAGCGTCAACAAGGCCGGCGAGGTGGCCCGGAGCGTTGGCGGAGTGAAGGGTGTGAAGAACGACCTGATTGTCAAATAGACGTTTTACCTTATCTTCTGGAGGGGAGCACCGGCAGGCGGCATCCTTGCCGCCTGCCGGTGCGGGTTCTCGGCGGGATTGGACGGCCGCGGAATCATTTTGGCTTGTTATTCTTCCCAACCCGAGGCGATGAAAAGCTAAAGGACGGAAATCATGAACGCTGAAGAAAAAATCCAGGGGATGGGAGCGATTCCGCACGCAAAGGGGGTCGCGTTTCGCGTGTGGGCGCCCCACGCCCAGAAGGTTGCCGTCATCGGCTCGTTCAACGGCTGGGCCGGAGATAAACATCCGCTGATCTCCGAGGAGAACGGATACTGGTACGCCGATGTGGCACAGGCAAAAATCGGCGATCAGTACAAGTTTCTGCTGACCACGGAGCAGGGCGAGCTTAAACGCATCGACCCCTATGCCCGCGAGGTAACGAATTCGGTCGGCAACGCCATCGTTCACGATCCGCGCTTTGACTGGCAGGACGACGACTTTCACCTCGCCTCGTGGAACGCAGTGGTCATCTACGAACTGCACGTCGGCACCTTCAACGACGAGGAAGATGCCGATCATCCGGGCAAGTTCGCCTCGATTACGGCCCGGCTGGGACATCTCAGGAAGCTCGGGGTCAATGCCATCCAGATCATGCCGGTGGGGGAGTTCGCCGGGGAGCGATCGTGGGGTTACAATCCCGCTCACATCTTCTCGGTGGAAATCGGCTACGGCGGGGCGCTGGGCTTCAAACGGTTCATCAAGCGCGCTCACCAGGAGGGGATCGCGGTCATCCTCGACGTTGTTTATAACCATCTCGGCCCCAGTGACCTCGATCTCTGGCGCTTCGACGGCTGGTCCGAAAACGATCGCGGCGGGATCTACTTCTTCAACGACGAGCGGGCCGTCACTCCCTGGGGCGAGACCCGCCCCGATTACGGCCGCGGCGAGGTCCGCCAGTATCTCCTTGATAACGCCTTGATGTGGCTCGAAGAGTACCACATTGACGGGATCCGCTTCGACTGCACCCAGTTTATCCGCACCGTCAACGGCTCCGACGAGCAGGGCTTGCCCGAGGGCTGGAGCCTGCTACAGTGGATCAACAGCCAAATCGCGGAGAAATTCCCCGGGCGGATCACCATCGCCGAGGATCTGCAGCACAACAAATGGCTCACCAAGGATGCCGGCGCCGGGGGCGCCGGATTCGGTTCCCAATGGGACGCCATGTTCGTTCACCCCATCCGCCAGGCGGTGGTCACCGCCGAGGACGAGCACCGCTCCCTCGCCGCCATTCGCGACGCCATCTGCTACCGGTACAATGACGACGCCTTCGACCGGGTCATCTACAGTGAATCCCACGACGAAGTGGCCAACGGCAAGGCGCGCGTCCCCCAGGAAATCAGCCCGAACGATCCCAGGGGCTGGTACGCGCGCAAACGCTCGACGCTGGCCGCCGCCATGGTCTTCACCGCCCCCGGCATCCCCATGCTTTTCCAGGGGCAGGAATTTCTCGAAGGCGGATATTTCCGCGACACGGTTCCCGTCGATTGGGACCAGTGCGACGAGTTTCACGGCATCGTCCGGCTCTACCGTGATCTCATCCGGCTGCGGCTCAATCGCGGCGGCGTCAGTCGCGGTCTCTGCGGGCAATTCACTCAGGTCTACCACCTGAACGAAGAGCGCAAGGTCATCGCTTTCCATCGCTGGGACAAGGGCGGCCCGGCCGATGATGTCGTGGTTGTCGCCAATTTTTTCCACGAGCCGCGCGCGGACTACGTCATCGGCTTTCCGGCGGCGGGAACCTGGAAGCTGCGGTTCAACAGCGATTGGCAAGGCTACAGCGACGACTTCCAGGGGAATCCGAGCAGCGACGTCGGCGCCGAACCGGGCGAACTCGACGGGTTGCCCTGTCAGGCCGCGCTCACCATCGGTCCCTACAGCGTGCTGATCTTATCCCAGTAACCTTGGGGCCGGGCATCATCTTGATTAAAAAATGAATAATTCTGGAGTATTGAGCCTCTTGCAAAAGCTTATTCGGCTTTTTGAATATAGCTGACAAGACGGAAAAAAAGTTGAGCTTCAATGGAAACTATCTGATATTATTAGGTTGCGGCGCCAAATAATAATCAGGAGATGCCCATGAAGCTCAAGGAAAAAATATCATGGTTGATGGGAACAGTACAGCAAAGTTTGTTCCCTTATCTTGATGAATGCTTGCCCGGTCCTATGACAGAACCGGAGAAGCATCTGGTCAAGATCCTTGAGCTGGTTCAAATTGAAAAGTATGTGCCGGTCAGTGCC
>JAVFAR010000099.1:0-10099 GCA_034002365.1 Trichloromonas sp. | reverse complement strand
ATCGCTTCAATCGCCGATTTGATCTTGCTCGAATACTCCCGCGCTTGATTACAGCGGCGGCCCAAACTGGCAAACGCACTGACCGCTGGCTGCGTCGCGGGCTTGCGGAAGATTAGTTCTATTCAGGTTCACTTTTGACCCTCTCCCGCCGGGGGCGGGGTTTTCTCCTTTGTTTCCTGTTCATTCCCTTCCGCCTCCCGTGCGACCTCTTTCCCCTGGCGCTTCGCCCTCTTGCGCAGTTCCCGGTAGTAGGCCATCCGTTCGCCGATGGTTTTTTCGTAGCCGCGCTCGGTGGGGCGGTAGAAGACCCGGCCGCGCAGCCGGTCGGGCAGGTGCTGCTGGTCGGCGACGCCGCCTGCGAAGTCGTGGGCGTATTGGTAGCCCTGGTGATAGCCGAGTTCTTTCATCAGCCTGGTCGGGGCGTTGCGGATGTGCAGGGGGACGGGGAGGGCGCCGCTTTTGCGCACCTCGGCCAGAGCCTGGTCGATGCCGAGGTAGCTGGCGTTGCTTTTCGGCGCGGTGGCCAGGTAGGTGACCCCCTGGGCGAGATTGATACGCGCCTCGGGCAGGCCGACGAAGTGCACCGCCTGCTGCACGGCGAGGGCGATCTGCAGGGCGCGGGGATCGGCGTTGCCGACATCCTCCGAGGCGAAGATGACCAGGCGCCGGACGATGAACAGCGGGTCTTCCCCCGCCTCCAGCATCCGCGCCAGCCAGTAGAGGGCGCCGTCGGGGTCCGAGCCGCGCAGACTCTTGATGAAGGCGGAGATGACGTTGTAGTGCTCTTCCGCCCCCTTGTCGTAGAGCAGGGCCTTTTTCTGCAACGCCTCCTGCACCGCCTCCAGGCCGATCGTTCCCGTGACGCCGGCGGCGGCGACCTCCAAGGTGTTGAGGGCGACGCGGGCATCGCCGTCGGCCTGCTCGGCGAGAAACTCGGCGGCGTCCTCGGCCAGCGCCAGCCCGCGCCCGCCCAATCCGCGCGGGTCGTCAAGGGTCCGCTGCAGGAGAATGCGGATGTCGGCCGGTTCCAGCGGATGGAGGACGAAGACCCGGGAGCGGGAGAGGAGCGCCGAGTTGATTTCGAAGGAGGGGTTTTCGGTGGTGGCGCCGATGAGAATGATGTCGCCGCGTTCGACGTAGGGGAGAAAAGCGTCCTGCTGGGCTTTGTTGAAGCGGTGGATTTCGTCGACGAAAAGGAGCGTCTTGCGGCCGTGATAGGCTTTCTCCTCCCGCGCCTGAGCGACGATTTCGCGCACCTCCTTGACCCCCTGGAGGACCGCCGAGAAGAAGACGAAGCGGCTTTGGGTCGAGTTGGCGATAACCTGGGCGAGGGTGGTCTTGCCGGTGCCGGGCGGTCCCCAGAAGATCACCGAGGCGACCTGGTCGGCCTCGATCAGGCGGCGCAGCACCTTGCCTTCGCCGAGCAGGTGCGGCTGCCCGACCATCTCGTCGAGGGAGCGGGGGCGCAGGCGTTCGGCCAGGGGGGCGTCGCTGCCCCTCTGGGCGCCGTGTTCGAAAAGGTCCATGGATTCCTATCCGTGAAAAAAAGTTCGACTACCGCGACAACTTTAGCACAGCCGCCGCCGAAGGCGAAATCGCAAAGCCGTCTTCCCGCGTCGGCAGCACCCGCGAGCATGGACTTTGCCCCGCCCCTGTGCTATCTTCCGGTTCTCTTTAAACGGGGGTGCCTATGAAGCGGATCGGACTCTACGCCAAACGCAGCAATCCCGCCGCCATCGTGGTGGCCCGGGAACTGACCGCCTGGTTGCAGGGCAGAGGGGTCGAGGTCTTTCTCGACGAGCGTCTGGCCGCCGACATGGGGGATTACCAGGGCTATCCTTCCGGGTCGATTCCGGCCATGGTTCATCTCATCATTGTCCTGGGAGGGGACGGCACGCTGATTTCCGTGGCCCGCAAGGTCGGCGATCTGCGCACCCCGATCCTCGGCGTCAACCTCGGCAGCCTCGGTTTTCTTACCGAGATCACTCTCGGCGAACTCTACCCGGTTCTGGAAAGGGTCATCGAAGGGGAATTCGAGGTGACCAACCGTTTGATGCTCGAAGCCGTTGTCCGCCGGGACGGTCAGGAAGTCGGACGCTACCGGGTGCTCAACGACGTGGTCATCAACAAGGGGGCCATCGCCCGCATCATCGACATGGAGGTCACGGTCGACAGCGATTACCTGACCGCCTTCAAAGCCGACGGCCTGATCATCTCCACCCCGACCGGCTCCACCGCCTACAACCTGGCGGCCGGCGGGCCCATCATCTATCCCGGACTGCACTGCCTGGTCATCTCCCCCATCTGTCCGCACATGCTCACCAACCGGCCGATCATCGTTTCCGACGAGTCGACCATCCGCGTCGAGGTCAAGTTTCAGGATGAAGACGTGGTCTTTACCGCCGACGGCCAAGTGGGGATGCCCCTGCACGGCGGCGATGTCGTCGAGATCCGTAAATCCCGCAGCAGCACCCTGCTGATCAAGAGCCCGTCCAAGGATTTTTTCGAGGTGCTGCGCACCAAGCTGCACTGGGGGGCGCGCTGAGCATCCGGCCATGCTGACCGACCTGATCATCCGCAACTTCGCCATCATCGAGGGCCTGCAGGTGGCTTTCGGACCCGGCTTCAACGTGCTCACCGGCGAGACCGGGGCGGGCAAGTCGATTGTCATCGATGCCGTCGGCCTGCTTCTGGGCGAGCGCGCCCGTCCCGGCCTGATTCGCACCGGCGAGGAAGAGGCGACGGTGGAGGCGATTTTCGCTCTGGGTGCCGCGCCGGAAGTCCGCCGGCAGCTGGCCGAGGCCGGTTTCGACAACGGCGACGAACTGCTGGTGCGGCGCATCGTTTCCCGCTCCGGCAAGAACAAGGTTTTCATCAACGGCGCCCTGGCGACCCTTGGGCAGTTGCAGGAATTGACCGCCGGGCTGATGGTCATCCACGGCCAGCATGCTCAGCAGGGTTTGCAGCGTCCCGATCTGCACCTGGAGATGCTCGATGCCCTGGCCGACGCCGGGGCCTTGCTGGACGATTACCGGGGGATTTACGGCGAGGTCCGCGGCCTGGAGGAGCATCTGCGACGTCTCGACGAGGCGCAGCGGGAGCGCCGTCAGCGCCTGGATCTGCTCGGCTACCAGAGCCGCGAGCTGGCCGAGGCCAACCTGCGCCTGGGCGAGGATGAGGAGCTGGAGGCGGAACGGCTGTTGCTGCTGCACGGCGAAAAGCTGCTGGCGGCGACCGCCGGCGGCTATGAAACGCTCTACGGCGAAGACGGCGCGGTCTGCGAACGGCTGCAAACCCTGGCCTCCAGCCTCGAACAGCTGACCGCCATCGATCCGGCCCTGGGGCCGCTGGCCGAGATCCTGCGGTCTTCCTGTTTCGCCCTGGAGGATGTGGCCTTGCAGCTGCGTGCCCAAGGGCAGAAGATTCAGTTCGAGCCGGCCCGGCAGAACGAGGTCGAAGAACGCCTGGCGCTGCTCGCCATGCTCAAGCGCAAATATGCGCCGACCATCGGTGAGATGCTCGCCCTGCGCGAGCACATCGAGGCCGAGCTGGCCGAGCTGGAGGATATCGGCGGCACCCGCGACGGCCTGGAACGCCGCCTGGTCAAGGCGCGTGAAGAGCTGGCCCGTTCCGGCGCGGCACTTTCCGCACGGCGGCGGCAAGGGGCCGAGCTCTTGCGGCGCAAGGTCGAGGCGGAGCTGGCCGGGCTGGCCATGGCCCGGGCGCGTTTCGAGATGCGTCTGACCCCTCTGGCGGAGCCGGGAGCGCGGGGTCTGGAAAAGGGGGAATTCTTCCTCGCCCCCAATCCCGGGGAGGAGGCCAAGCCTCTGGCCCGCATCGCTTCGGGGGGGGAGCTGTCGCGAATCATGCTGGCGCTGAAAAACGCCGCGCCCGAGACGGATGCCGTTCCGACCCAGATCTTCGACGAGGTCGATGCCGGTATCGGCGGCGAGGCCGCCACCGCCGTCGGCGAGAAACTGCGCGCCGTCGCCCGGGGGCGCCAGGTGCTGTGCATCACCCATCTGCCCCAGGTCGCCGCCTTTGCCGAGGCCCATTACCGGGTCGAAAAGCAGGAGCGGGACGGCCGCACCCACACTGTTCTGATGCGCCTCGACGACGAGGAACGGACCCGTGAAATGGCCCGCATGCTCAGCGGCGCCAAGATCACCGACCGCACCCTCGACCACGCCCGCGAACTGATCGGGGCGTCGCGAGGCGCCTGATCCAGCCGCTTCCATGGGAGATTCGCCATGATCCGTAAAGCCCGTATGGCCGATGCCAAAGCGATTCACAAGCTGCTGCTCACCTACGCCCAGCAGGGGCTGATGCTCTCCCGTTCCCTGGCCGATATCTACGAGGGCATTCGCGATTTCTATGTCTTCGAAGCAGACGAGCAGGTGGCCGGCACCGTCTGCCTGCATATCTGCTGGTCCGATCTGGCCGAGGTCCGTTCCCTGGCGGTCGATGCCGCTCGGGAAGGGCGGGGGATCGGGCGGAAACTGGTCGACGCCTGCCTCGACGAAGCCCGGGGCCTCGGCATCCAGCGGGTCTTCGCCCTCACCTACAAACCGGTTTTTTTCGGCAAGCTCGGTTTTCATGAAATCGAAAAATCCGAGCTTCCGCACAAAATCTGGAGCGACTGTATCAAGTGTCCCAAGTTCCCGGAATGTGATGAAATCGCCATGAGTATCGAGTTCCCGGACCCCGCCTCGGCCTGATCCGTTTGAGCTATGAATTTGACATCCATAGGGTTTTCGCGGTATTAATCCTGATGGCCCACAACCACGTTACAGACATCGGTCGTTCCGGCGTCACGGGGGAGGTCTAGGTTTGTCCGCAGAAAAATATACCGTACTCGTTATTCCCGAAGGTTCCCACCAGGTCCGCCGCTTCGCGTTCAGGCGCCGCTGGCTGGGGATCGCGTCCGCCCTGGCGGTCGCCCTTTTGCTCGGCGCGGCCCTGCTTCTCTACGATTATGGCCGCATTCGGGTCGATCATGGCGAACTGACCCGCCTGCGGGCGGAAAACCAGGAGCGCCTGGGGGATCTGCGGCGGCTGACCGAGCAACTGGAGGTGCTGCGTCAGGAACTTGTGGTATTGGCGCAGAATGACGCCAAGGTGCGGGTCATGGCCAAGCTGACCAAGCCCAAGGCGGACGCCCTGACCGGCATCGGCGGCCCGCTGGAGGACGATCCGGCCGAGGAATTTTCCGAGGTGCAGCGCCGGATTGATGAGATCATGCGCGCCATCGACCTGCACCGGGCCAGTCAGGAAGAGGTGCACGGCTTGCTCAGCGACGAGCGCTCCCTGCTCGGCTCCAAGCCGCGCGGCTGGCCGGCGCGGGGGATGGTGACCTCGGGTTTCGGCATGCGGCGTTCCCCCTTCTCGGGCCGCCCCGTCATGCATGAGGGGATCGATATCGCGGCGCGTACCGGGATGCTGGTGCATGCCACGGCGGACGGCATCGTCAGCCGGGCGGAGACGGCGGCCGGTTACGGCAAGATTGTCGTCATCGACCACGGCTACGGCTTTCAGACCTACTACGGGCATAACTCCAAAATTCACGTCAAGGTCGGACAGCGGGTCCGCCGGGGCGAAAAAATCGCCGCCGTCGGCAATACAGGCAGTTCCACCGGACCCCATGTCCATTATGAAGTCCGCCGCAACAACGTGCCGCTCAATCCGAAAAAATACATTTAGACCTCTCTTTCATCCGCGTTTTGCCAACGCCCCGGTTGCCCGGGGCGTTCGTCGTTACGGCGGCTTTGTACTTGGTAGAGGGATTTTTTTTGTGTTAATATCTCCAGTCTTTTCCGACGATAAACGCATCTTTTATTCCGGCCCCGGTTTTTCTCAGCGCGGGGATCGCATTTGGAGACTTATCTGATGATGGGTGGTTTGATCAAAAAACTCTTCGGCAGCAAGAACGACCGCGAACTCAAGCGCATGGGCGCTGTTGTCGCGCGGATCAATGCCCTGGAGGAGGGGACCGCCGCGCTCTCCGACGAGCGGTTGCGCGACAAGACCCTGGAGTTCCGTGAGCGGTTGGCCGGCGGCGAGACCGTTGACCAGCTCTTGCCCGAAGCCTTCGCCGTGGTCCGCGAGGCGGGCAGGCGGGTGTTGGGCATGCGCCACTTTGACGTACAGCTCATCGGCGGCATGGTCCTGCATTCCGGCAAGATCGCCGAGATGAAGACCGGCGAGGGCAAGACCCTGGTCGCCACCCTGCCGTCCTATCTCAACGCTCTCTCCGGCCGCGGCGTGCACGTCATCACCGTCAACGACTATCTGGCCCGCCGCGATGCCGAGTGGATGGGGCGCATCCATCGCTTTCTCGGCCTCTCCGTCGGCGTCATCGTCCACGGACTGACCGACGCCCAGCGCAAGGCCGCCTACGCCTGCGACATCACCTACGGCACCAACAACGAATTCGGCTTCGACTATCTGCGCGACAACATGAAGTTTTCGCTCAACGACTACGTACAGCGGGAACATCATTTCGCCATCGTCGACGAGGTCGACTCGATCCTTATCGACGAGGCGCGCACGCCGCTGATCATCTCCGGGCCAAGCGAGGTCTCCAGCGAGTTGTACTACACGGTGAACCGCATCATCCCCATGCTCAAGAAGGGGGAGGTGATCGAGCATCGCGACGAGAAGCTGGGGCGCAAGGTCAAGGAATATACGGGCGACTACACCATCGACGAAAAGGCCAAATCGGCCACCCTTACCGAACAGGGGGTGCTGCGGGTCGAAAAGCTGCTGAATGTGGATAACCTCTACGATCCCCAGCACATCGAAATTCTCCATCACGTCAATCAGGCGCTCAAGGCCCACGCCCTGTTCAAGCGCGATGTCGATTACGTGGTCAAGGACGGCGAAGTGATGATCGTCGACGAGTTCACCGGCCGGCTCATGCCGGGACGGCGCTGGAGCGACGGTCTGCACCAGGCGGTGGAAGCCAAGGAAGGGGTCAAGATCGAGAACGAGAACCAGACCCTGGCGACCATCACCTTCCAGAACTACTTCCGCATGTACCAGAAGCTTTCGGGGATGACCGGCACCGCCGACACCGAGGCGGCGGAATTCCACCAGATCTACAAACTCGATGTGGTGGTGATCCCGACCAACCGGCCGATGCAGCGCCAGGACATGGCCGACGTCATCTACAAGACCGAGATGGAGAAGTTCAAGGCGGTGGTGGAGGATGTCGAGCAGAGCCACGCCGCCGGCCAGCCGGTGCTGGTCGGCACCATTTCCATCGAAAAGTCGGAACTGCTCTCCGAGATGCTGCGCAAGCGCGGCGTGCCGCACAACGTCCTCAACGCCAAACAGCACGAGCGGGAAGCCGAGATCGTCGCCCAGGCCGGCCGCAAGGGGGCGGTGACCATCGCCACCAACATGGCCGGCCGCGGTACCGACATCATTCTCGGCGGCAATCCGGAAATGCTCGCCAAGCGCGAAGCTCAGGGACAGGAAGATCCCGAGACGGCCCTTCCCGCCCTGCTCGAAAAGTACCGTACCCTCTGTGCCACCGAAAAAGAGCAGGTGCTGGCGGCCGGCGGCCTTTATATCTGCGGCACCGAGCGCCACGAGTCGCGGCGTATCGACAACCAGCTGCGCGGCCGTAGCGGCCGCCAGGGGGATCCGGGCAAGAGCCGTTTCTACATGAGCCTCGAAGACGACCTGCTGCGCATCTTCGGCTCGCACCGGGTGGCCTTTGTCATGGACAAGCTCAAGCTCCCCGAAGGAGAGCCGATCGAGCACGGCATGATCAGCCGGGCGGTGGAAAACGCCCAGAAGAAGGTCGAAGGCCACAACTTCGAAATCCGCAAGCACCTCATCGAATACGACGACGTCATGAACAAGCAGCGCGAGGTCATCTACACCCAGCGCCGCGAGGTTCTCGGCGGCGAGGGTGTGCGCGAGACGGTGGAGTCGATCGTTCTGGAGATGGTCGAGGACGTGGTCGCCACCTTCTGTCCGGAAAAGACCCCGGTGGCCGAGTGGAACTGGGACAGCCTGGCGCTCGATATGTTCGACCAGTTCATGATCGAGCCGCGCCTTCCCGAAATCGACCGCAACCTGACCCGCAAGGCGCTGGAGGAGACCCTCAAGGAACAGGTCATGGCGCGCCTGGCGGAGAAAGAGGAAGAATTCACCACCCCGGTCATGGAGCATCTGATGAAGGTGCTGCTCCTGCAGACCATCGACCAGCAGTGGAAGGACCATCTTCTCTCCATCGATCATCTCAAGGAAGGGATCGGCCTGCGCGGTTACGCCCAGCGCAATCCCAAAGAGGAATACAAGCGCGAGGCCTATCGCCTTTTCATGGAGATGATGGGGAGGATTCGCCAGGAAATGGTGAACAAGCTCTTCCGGGTGCAGATGCGCCGCGAGGAGGATGTGGAGCGCATGGAGGAACAGCAGCGCAAGCAGCGCCTGATCCTCAACCGCGTCGGCGCCGCCGACCAGCCCAAGCAGCCGGCGGTGCGCGACGACGAGCGGATCGGGCGCAACGATCCCTGCCCCTGCGGCAGCGGCAAGAAATACAAGAAGTGCTGCGGCAAATAAGAAAGATGATTTCAGCGATCCAACGAGGAGGACGGGCGGAATGAACAGGGTGGATCTTCATGGTGTGGCCGGATTCCGCTTCGCGGCCGGCGCCACCGGCTTGAAAAAATCGGGGCGTCTCGACATGGCGCTGATCGTGGCGGATAAACCGGCCGTGTGCGCCGGGGTCTTCACCACCAACAAGGTCGTGGCGGCGCCGGTGCAGATCAGCGCGCCGCGCATTCGCCAGGGGCGCTGTCAGGCGATTCTGGTCAACAGCGGCAATGCCAACGCCTGCACCGGCGAGCAGGGACGTCAGGATGCCCTGCGCTGCGGCGCCCTGGCGGCGAGTGCCCTCGGTATCGATGAAGACCTGGTGGCGGTCTCCTCCACCGGCGTCATCGGCGCGCCCCTGGTCATGGCCAAATTCGAGGAGGCGGTGCCGAAACTGGCGGCAGGGCTGCGGGAGGATCATGCGGACGAAGTCGCGGCGGCGATCATGACCACCGATTCCTTCGCCAAGCGCTATGCCGTCACCGGCGAGGTCGACGGCCGCCCCTATCGTATCCTTGGTGTCGCCAAGGGCGCCGGGATGATCCATCCCAACATGGCGACCATGCTCGCCTTCGTCATGACCGACGCCGAGTTGGATGGCCCCTTCGTCGACGCCGCCCTGCGCGCCTCGGTGGACCGCTCCTTCAACTGCATTACCGTCGACCGCGACACCTCGACCAACGACATGGTGCTGCTTTTGGCCGGCGGCGCGGCGGGCAACGCGCCCCTCGCCGCCGGTACCAAGGCGGCCGAGGCATTTCAGGCGCTGCTCGACGAAGTGCTGCTGGAACTGGCGAAGATGATCGTGCGCGACGGCGAAGGGGCGACCAAGCTGGTGCGCATCGAGGTGACGGGGGCCGCGAGCGATGCCGAAGCCCGTCAGGCGGCGTGCAGCGTCGCTACCTCCAGTCTGGTCAAGACCGCCTTCTTCGGCCAGGACGCCAACTGGGGGCGGATTATCGCCGCCGTCGGCTACAGCGGCGCCCAGGTCGATCCCGAGAGAATCGACATCCGCTTCGGCGAGGTGCCGGTGGTCAAGGACGGTCTCGGTACCGGCAAGGAGCTGGAAGCCCGGGCGACCGAGGTGCTCAAGACGCCGGAATTCACCGTCTTCATCGATCTCAAGCAGGGCAGCGGCCGGGCCTACTATTACACCTCGGACCTGACCTGCGATTATGTGAAGATCAACGCCGATTACCGCAGTTAGGCCCATTCCCGTCCCTTTTGCCGGAGCGGGGGCGGTTCATGAACCGCCCCCGCCGATTTTGCGATCCCCATGACCCCCCCCCATCCCGCGTCCCTCATCGATCATACCCTGCTCAAACCCGATACCCGCGCCGACCAGGTGCGCCGCCTCTGCGAGGAAGCGGGGGAATACGCTTTCGCCTCGGTCTGCATTCCCCCGGTTTACGTGCCCTTGGCCGCCGGGCTGCTTTACGGCTCGGATGTCGCCGTCGGCACGGTTGTCGGCTTTCCCCTCGGCTATACGCTC
>JAVFAR010000098.1:0-10284 GCA_034002365.1 Trichloromonas sp. | reverse complement strand
TGCTGGAGGATGCGTTGGCTGATGGCCAGCCCGAGGCCGGTCCCCTGTTTTTTCGTGGTGTAGAAGGGGGCGAAAATTTCCTTGAGAACTTCCGGGGGAATGCCGCCGCCGGTGTCCTGGATCTGGATAACCACCGCCGGTTCGTCGCGCAGATGCCCCAGCCCGGCCCGGATATGCAACTTCCCGCCTTCGCCCATGGCGTGTCGGGCATTGTCGATGAGATTCATGAAGACCTGCAAGAGTTTCTGATCATCCCCCTGAAACGGCGGCAACGCGCAATCATAATTCAGCTGAACCTGAATGCCGGAACCGCGCAGGGCATCGTCCTCCAAGACCAGGGCCTGCTCGATGATCCGCTCGATTCGGCATTCGCTGTAGCAAAGCATCTGCTTCCGGGAGAATCCGAGAATTTCCGAAAGGATCTGTTCCATGCGCCGGGTTTCGCGCTGAATGATTTCGCAGTATTCCGCCTCCTTGCTCCCCGGCGTCACCCGCTGCCCGAGACGTTTGGCAAAGCCGCCGATGGGGACCAGCGGGGTTCTGAGTTCGTGAGCGATGGAGGCCGCCAGCTCGCCGAGGGCCGCCATCTTTTCCCCCTGGATCAGCCGTTCCTGCGTCTCCCGCAACTCCTGGTTGACCGTTTCCAGGCGCTGCATGAGCATGGAGTTGTCGATGGCGGTGCTGGCCTGATGGGCGAAAAGTTCGAGAAAGCGCAGGCGGTCGAGGCCGATGGGCTGACCGCTTTCACAGCTGTCGACCACCAATACGCCGAAGGGACGATCCTTGGTGCGCAGCGGCGCGCAGGCGTAGGGGCCCAGTTGCAGCTCGGCGGCCAGCGTTGCCCCCGCCGCCGGTTCGGTCCCGGGCTGGGAAACGAAGATAACGCGCCCCTTAAGGACCGACCGCGCCAGGGCGTTGTCCTCGGCGTCCAGGTTGAGGCGCTGATGCATGACCTTCTGGGAAAAAGGCATTTGCCGTTGGATTTCACGAATCTCCGGGCTCACCCCGGGTTGCTCCCAGGCCCCGCGCTCGTCGTGGGGGGGGAAGACCAGAGCGGCGCCATCCTGGTCGACACCGAGCATCCCTTGCAGGGTGCCGCTGCGTTCGTTGATGGTGAAGAGCATGGCGCGCTCGAAGCCGCCGCCGGCGGGAATGGTCACCGTCGACAGGATCAGGTGCATCAATTCATTGAGGTTGAGGGTGCTGTGAATGGCCCGAAAGGTCCGATAGAGGAGGGAGAGCTCCTGGAATTTGAGGTCGTTTTCCGCCGAAAGGGCTTCCAGCCGTTCGAGGGTCGCGACCCGCTCCAGGGCATGGCCGAGCAGGGAACCGACGGAATGGTAGAACTCGCGGCTGGCATGCTTGCTCGCCAGGGGCAGTTCGGCCGGTTCCCGGTCGAAAAAGAGGGTCAGGGTACCCAGGGGCCGCTGCAGAAAGCGAAGGGGCATGATCACCATGCGCAGCGGGGAGGGATCCCCTCCTGAATCGGCGGGGAGTTCGTCGAAGTAGAGGGGCTCGGCCTGGCGCAGGGCGCGCTGGCCATATTCTTCCTCAAGCTGTTCCAGTCGGGGGCGATATTTACGGTAGGGGGAATCGATGCGCAGGGAGCTGCTGCCCATGACGGTGCCGCCGAGCAGAGGGCGCAGGATAACGCAGGCGGCCTGGGAATGGCGATGGATGCTCTTGGCGGCGGTAGTCAGCAGTTCCTTGAACTGCTGGGCGTGGGTCAACTGGCGGCCAAGGTCGGAGAGAAAGGCCAGCTGTTCCATGCGCCAGCGATCTTCCGCCTGGATCGCGACGTTGCGGGCCAACGTCGCGAGTTCCTCGGCGACGAGGGCGAGGGTGCGCTGGTCCTGTTCGGAGAGTTCGGCGTCGTCGGCGAGAATCAGAACGAGAACGCCAAAATCCTGTGAGCAGCAGGAGACGGGAAGGTACAGGGTTTCGGTCTGGCGCAGGGGTTGACGGGAGGTCAGGGCCTGGCCGGGAGGGGAGCCGGCGACTTCCCGGCGGCAGGGACGAAAGAGTTGGGCGCCGCCGGCATCGATCGATTGCGCGAAATAGCGGCCGCCGGAGTCGAGCAGCAGCAGGGTGACGCCATCCACGGGGAAACAGCGCTCCAGGAGCTGAAGGATATCCTTGAAGGCCTGGGGCTGGTCATGAACCGCGCAATGGGCAATGCGGACAACCTTGTAAAGCAGTTCAAAGCCATCGCACTTCATGAACCGTCCTTCCCGGGGGCGCGTCGTCATGTATGGGGATCAGCCGATCCGTTCCTGGCGTTCCTGCTCGGTTTTACAGTCGATACACAAGGTGGTCACCGGGCGGACGCGGAGGCGAGCCTCGCCGATCTCCTCGCCGCAGCTTTCGCAGACGCCGAATTCACCGGCATCGATCCGCTCGATGGCTTCCTGGATCTTCATGATCAGCTTGCGCTCGCGGTCGCGAATACGCAGCTCGAAGTTACGATCCGATTCCAGGGAAGCGCGGTCGGTGGGATCGGGGAAATTGGTCTTTTCGTCCGTCATCTCCGACACGGTTTTATCGGCTTCCCGCAGCAGACCGTCGATCTGGGATTGCAGGAGCTGCCGGAACTCTTCGAGTTTTTCCTTGTTCATGCAAGGGTCTCCTTGGCTTTTGTTTATCCCGTCATATTAGGTTAATCAGCCACCAAAGTCAATCCGCATCGCCGTCCCGAAAGGAGGCAACGGCCGAAGAAGGCGGCGCTCAATACTTCCCCTGAAACTGCACATAGAGGATGAAAGCCAGCAGGCCGACCGCCAGCCAGCAGGAGATGATATCGGTCGTCTTCACCGGCGGTGCCTGAGCCATGGTCCGGGTCTCGTCGCTGATCGCCGACTGCGGCACCCGGGTCAGGAGCACCCGCACCAGTTCAGGAAAGTCGGCGTAGGCATTGGAGAGGATGACGAATTCCTCGCCGACGCAAAGGGTGAGAAAGGCCCGCTTGCGCACCAAAACCGTCTCGACGGCGGTCATTTCGGCAAAGGAGAGATGCTTACTGCGCAGGAACTTTTGAACGGTGATCCCTTCGTCCGTAATGACCGCCCGGCGAAAGACACTCTCCACAAAGAAAGCGGTCACCGGCAACAGCATGAAGCCGAGAATCAGGGCCTTGGCCAGGGGCTGGCCTTGGGCCAGCACCGTGACCAACAGCGCCAGGGAAAAGGCGAGCAGCAGAGCCAGGGGCAAAAGAAAGGTCCGGCGGATGGTGAACGTCTGTTCTTGGGGCACGATAGAAACTCCCGGCCGCGCGGGCGGCCTGTCGGTTAGTCGTTGCGAATGAAGGAGCCGCTCTTGCCGCCATGTTTTTCCATCAGGCGAATCTCGCCGATGACCATGGCCTTATCCACCGCCTTGCACATATCGTAGATACACAGGGCTGCGGCGGCAACGGCGGTCAGGGCTTCCATTTCCACCCCGGTCTGGCCGGCGACCTTCACGATCGCTTCGATCTCCAGACGCCCCTGGCCGGGATGGGGGGAAAATTCGATGGCCGCCGAGGTGAGCAGCAGCGGATGGCACAAGGGAATCAACTCGGGGGTCTTCTTGGCCGCCATGATCCCGGCGATGCGGGCCACGGCCAGGACATCCCCCTTTTCGAAACCCCGGTCGAGAATCCGGGTCAGGGTCGCCTCATTCATGCGCACCTCCCCCCGGGCCACGGCGACGCGACGGGTCGGCAGCTTCTCCCCCACCTCGACCATGATCGCCTTGCCCTCGGCGTCGAAATGGGTGAATTGATTATCGCTCAAGAGAACCTCCGGAAAAAACGGTGATTAGTGATTCGTGAATGGTTAAATTCTTTCCTCGCGCCCGTTCGCTGCGCTCACTTGAGCTCGCAGAGGGCACAAGAGAAAAACAATAATCTCTGCGATCTCTGCGTGCCCTAGCGACTGAAAGGAGCGGGCGAGAGCTGGTTTTCAGGGGCGCTGATCAATCACTAATCGTTGTTTTTACTCAAACAGCCCCTCCAGCGCCTCTTCGGCGCGGCGGACGCCGATCAGCTCCATCCCCGGCGGCGCTTCCAGGTTTTTCAGATTCCCGGCGGGGAGCAGGCAGCGGTCGAAGCCGAGCCGGGCCGCTTCCTTGACCCGCAGTTCCGGCCGGGAGACGGCCCGCACTTCCCCGGCCAGGCCGACCTCGCCGAAGAGAATGGTACGGGCCGGAATCGCTTTATTAAGATGGCTCGACGCCAGCGCCGCCATCACCCCGAGGTCGACGGCCGGCTCGGCCAGACGCACCCCGCCGGCGACGTTGAGAAAGATATCCTGGGCCAAAAGCGACAGGCCGACCTTCTTTTCCAAAACCGCCACCAGCAGCGACACCCGGTTATGATCGATGCCCATGGTCGTGCGCCGGGGCGTGCCGTAGGAGGAGCCGGAGACCAGCGCCTGCAACTCCACCAGAATCGGCCGGCTCCCCTCCAGGGCCGGGACCACGGCGCTGCCGGCAGCCCCTTCCGGGCGCTCGGCGAGAAAGAGTTCCGACGGGTTGGCGACCTCGGCCAGCCCCGCTTCCCCCATGGAAAAAACGCCGATTTCGTTGGTTGAGCCGAAACGGTTCTTGACCGCCCGCAGAATCCGGTAAGGATGGCCGGGGTCGCCTTCGAAGTAGAGAACGGTGTCGACCATGTGTTCGAGCATGCGCGGCCCGGCGATAGAGCCGTCCTTGGTCACATGGCCGACGATGAAGGTCGGGATGCCGTCCCCCTTGGCCACCTGCATGAGCCGCCCGGCACATTCCCGCACCTGGCTGACGCTCCCCGGCGCCGAGTCCAGGGCGGCGGTAAAGATGGTCTGGATCGAATCGATGACGAGAAAGGCCGGCTTGAGTTCCCGCACCCGGTCGAGAATCGTTTCCAGGGCGGTTTCCGGCAGCAGAAAGAGGTCGCGGGCAGAGACGCCGAGCCGTTCCCCGCGCAGCTTGACCTGCCGGGCCGACTCCTCGGCGGTGACGTACAGCACCGTACCGACCCGGGCCAGCCGGTCGACGGCCTGCAGCAGCAGGGTCGATTTGCCGATGCCGGGATCGCCGCCGATCAGGGTAAAGGAACCGGCCACCACACCGCCGCCAAGAACCCGGTCGAGTTCACCGATGCCGCACCGAATGCGGTCTTCCTCGCTGCTTTGCACCTCGGTCAGGCGTTGCGGCGGCAGGCCGGAAGCGGCGGTCGCCTGCTTGCCCTTGCCCTTGAGTACCGCCAGGATTTCCTCGACCAGGCTGTTCCACTGCCCGCAGTCGGGGCATTTACCCAGCCACTTGGGACTCTGATAGCCGCATTGCTGACAGGTATAGACGGATTTCTGTTTCAACCGGATTCCTTCCAAGGCTCAAAGGCTTCTCATCTTAGGCAAAAGGGCCGGGAAGTGTCAATCATCAAGGGCGACCTGTCGGCTTGTTGACATCTTGCCGGCGACTGATAGACGTTATGGAAGAGCGGCTTGGCGCGCCGGTCATGACGGCGGGAAAGGACCACCGATGAATACGACCATCCTCTTCTCCGTGGGCGGCTTTATCCTGATCCTGGCGGCGCTGGTCCTGCTGCGGGCCAAAAACGCCCGCTTCGAGGTGAAGCCGTCGGACATCGTGGTGGCGGTGGTGCCGGTGGTCCTCTTCCTGCTCGTCACCGGCAAACTGCAGAAGCTTGAGGTCGGCGAGGGGGGCGTCAAGATCGAGACCGCCTTCGTCCAGGCCTCGGCGTCGACCATCGACAAGCAGGTGGCGCCCCTGGCCGGCATCGCCGCCGAGCCGATCCAGCTCAATCCGAAAATGGCGGTCGGCGAAATCCCGCGCCTGCTTGAAAGCGAAACCGAGGGCCTGACTTTCCGCCTCGGCCATGGCGGCTACTGGGGTCCGGCCATCGTCGAATACTTTGCCGCCCTCTCCCGCCAACCCTTTCTCAAATATGTCATCATCGAACAGGCCGACGGCCGCTTTTTCGGTCTGGCCAACGCTCGGGCCCTGGCCGAATTTTTCCAGCAGGGGTACGGATCTCCTTTCAGTGCCGGCCAGTTTGCCGAATGGTTGAATACCTCGGACACCAAGGTCCTCGCCCAGCTGCCGGGCTTCATCGGCGCCGCCGATGCGGTCAGCAAGGGAACGGACAAATACCAGGCGTTGCTCAAGATGGAAACTCTCGCCGCAGACCGGCTGCCGGCGACCAACGAGGCCGGGCGGTTCGCCGGCATGGTCGAGCGCTCGCGGCTGACCGCCAGTTTGCTCATCGACGTGGCGAAAAATCTCAACAAGTAGGCTTCCCGGGAGGTGCCCCATGACCGACAAGTCGGGTTTCATCCGCTGGTTCGAGACCCTCGGCAACAGCGACGTGCCCCTGGTGGGAGGCAAGAACGCCTCCCTCGGCGAGATGATCGCCACCCTCAAGGCCGAGGGGATTCGGGTGCCGGACGGCTTCGCCACCACCGCCGAAGCCTACCGCCGGTTTCTCACCGCGAACAGCCTGGATGAAAAGATCGGCGAATTGCTGGCCGACTTCCAGGCAGACCGGGCCTCCCTGGCCGAAACCGGCGCCGCCGTCCGCAAACTGATCCGCCGGGGGCGCTGGCCCCTTGAGCTGGCCGATGGCATCGTCGCCGCCTACCGGGAACTGGGCGGGCGCTTCGGCCGCGACGAGGTCGATGTGGCGGTGCGCAGCAGCGCCACCGCCGAGGATCTGCCCGAGGCCAGCTTCGCCGGCCAGCAGGAGACCTTCCTCAACATCAGCGGCGAGGAGGAACTGCTGGAGGCCTGCCGCAAGTGCTACGCCTCGCTTTTTACCGACCGCGCCATCAGCTACCGCGAGCATCACGGCTTCGACCACCTGCAGGTGGCCCTTTCCATCGGCGTACAGAAGATGGTGCGCAGCGATCTGGCCGGAGCCGGGGTGATGTTCTCCATCGACACGGAAACCGGCTTTCCCGACGTGGTGGTGATCGACGCCGCCTGGGGTCTGGGGGAAATGGTCGTACAGGGGGCGGTCAATCCCGACAGTTACACGGTCTTCAAGCCGCTCCTCACCTGGCCCGGACTGCGCCCGATCCTGCGCAGACGCCTCGGCGCCAAGGAAAAGAAGATGGTTTACGGCCGGGGCGGCAGCCACGCCACCCGGATCAGCGACACCACCGCCGACGAGCGTCACGCCTTCGTGCTCTCCGACGACGAGGTTCTGCACCTGGCCCGCTGGGCCTGCGCCATCGAGCGCCACTACGACCGGCCGATGGACATGGAATGGGCCAAGGACGGCGAGACCGGCGAACTTTACATCGTCCAGGCCCGGCCGGAGACGGTGCAGTCCAGGCGCGAGGCCGGGGTGCTGAAAAGCTACGTCCTGGAGGAATCGGGGCCGCTGCTGCTCACCGGGTTGGCCATCGGTGAGGCGATCGCCGCCGGACCGGTGCAGGTGATCAAGAGCGCCGCTGAAATCGAGCGCTTCGTTCCCGGCGGCATTCTGGTCACGGGCATGACCGACCCCGACTGGGTGCCGGTCATGAAAAAGGCCGCCGGCATCATCACCGACCACGGCGGCCGCACCTCTCACGCCGCCATCGTCAGCCGCGAACTCGGCATCGCCGCCGTCGTCGGCACCGGCCGCGGCACCAGCGAACTCAAGGACGGCGAGGAAGTGACCCTCTCCTGCGCCGAGGGGGAAACGGGCAAGATCTACCGGGGCCGACTCAAGTTCCGCGCCGAGGAGCTGAGCCTCGATGCGCTCCCCGAGATCCGCACCCGGATCATGCTCAATATCGCCAGCCCGGCGGCGGCCATGCGCTGGTGGCGCCTCCCCTGCCGGGGAATCGGCCTGGCGCGCATGGAGTTCATCATCAACGGCATTATCCAGGCCCACCCCATGGCGCTGATCCACTACGACCAACTGGCGGACAAGGAGGCTCGGCAGCGCATCCGCGAACTGACCCGGAACTACCCCGACAAATGCGAGTACTTCGTCGATCAGCTCGCCCAGGGGATCGCCGTCATCGCCGCCAGCCAGTATCCGGAACCGGTCATCGTGCGCATGAGCGACTTCAAGACCAACGAGTACGCCGAACTGATCGGCGGCCGCCAGTTTGAGTTCGCCGAGGAGAATCCGATGATCGGCTTCCGCGGCGCCTCCCGCTATTACAGCGACAAATACCGGGAGGGATTCGCTCTGGAATGCGCCGCTATCCGCCGGGTACGGGAGGTCACCGGCCTGACCAATGTCATCGTCATGATCCCCTTCTGCCGCACCCTGACGGAGGCGGACAAGGTGTTGGCGGTAATGGCCGAAAACGGCCTGACGCAGGGAGAAAACGGTCTGGAGGTGTATGTGATGGTGGAAATCCCGTCCAACGTTATCCTCGCCGAGGAGTTCGCCAAACGTTTCGACGGCTTCTCCATCGGCTCCAACGACCTGACCCAGCTGACCCTCGGCGTCGACCGCGATTCGGAAATTCTCAAGAACCTCTTCGACGAACGGGACCCGGCGGTGATGGCCCTGATCCGCCAGGCGATCGCTTCGGCCAACCGCACCGGCACCAAGATCGGCATCTGCGGTCAGGCCCCCAGCGACCACCCCGAGTTCGCCGCCTTTCTGGTCGAGGCCGGAATCGACTCCATCTCCCTCAACCCCGACAGCGTCCTCGGCGTCATTCGCCGCCTGGCCGAGCTGGAGGCCCGACCCCCGGCCTGAGGGCGCGCTTTCGCATTGTCTTTTGCCGCCAAAATCCGTAGACTTGGAAAGATTAACGACGGAGGTGGCAATTGACCAAGATCCCCCTCAAATACGGCACCGCGACCCTCACCTGCGACCTTCCCGGGGCGCGGGTGCTGCGCCCCGCGGCCATCGCGCCGCCACCCTCCCCCCGGGAGCTGATCGCGGCGGCCCTGGCCGCGCCCATCGACTCCCCCCCGTTGGCAGAGATCGTCCGCCCCGGCGAGAAGGTGGTGATCGTCACTTCCGACATCACCCGCTATACCGGCAGCGAGCACTACCTGCCGCTGCTGGTCGAGCGCCTCAACGCCTGCGGCGTGCCGGATCAGGACATCGCCGTCGTCATCGCCCTCGGCATCCACCGCAAGCAGAGCGAGGCCGAGCAGCGCAAGATTCTCGGGGATCTTTTCGGCCGCGTCGCCGTCTTCGACCACGAATGCGACGATCCGGCGCAGCTGGTCGATCTCGGCGTCACCCCCTCGGGCATCCCGGTACGGATCAACCGGCGGGTGGCCGAAGCCGACCGGGTGATCGTCACCGGCACCGCCGGGTTCCACTATTTCGCCGGTTTCGGCGGCGGCCGCAAGGGTTTGGTCCCCGGCGTCGCGGCCCGGGAAACCTGCATGGCCACCCACTTTTCCGTTTTCAATCCGCCGGAAATCGGCGGCAAACACCCCCTGGCGAAAACCGGCATTCTCGACGGCAACCCGGTCCACGCCGCCCTGCTCGAAGCGGCACGGATGGTACGCTGCGACTTTCTGCTCAACACCGTCCTTTCCCCCGACAAGCAGATTCTCGGCGTCTTCTGCGGCGAACTGGACGCCGCCCACCGCGCCGCCTGCGAACTCGCCCGCGAGCGCTACACCGTGCCCCTGGAGCAGCCCGCCGATCTGGCGCTGGTCTCCTGCGGCGGCCACCCCAAGGACATCAACTTCATCCAGTCGCAGAAGGCCTTCGACTACGGCGTCCAGGCGCTGCGCCCCGGCGGCACCCTGATTCTGCTCGCCGCCTGCCCCGACGGCTTCGGCCATCCGACCTTCTTCGACTGGTTCCGCTATCAGGATCTGAACGAGTTCGAAGCGGCGCTGCGGGCGCGCTACGAAATCAACGGCCAGACCGCCCACGCCACCTTGAGCAAGGCCCGCCAATACCGGGTGATCCTGGTCAGCGGCTTCAGCGCCGAACAGACCGCCGCCATGGGCATGGAGAAGGCCGCCGATCTCGACGCCGCCCTGGAACTGGCCAAAGAAACATTGCCGGCCGCTCCCCGGATCGTGGTCATCCCCGACGGCGGCACGGTCCTGCCCGAGGCCGCGCCATGACCCGCGAAGAGACCCTGGCCCAGGTGCTGCAATCGGACAGCCTGCCGACGTTGCCGGCGGTGGCGGCCAAGCTGTTGGCCATCGCCTCGCGGGAAGAAACGACCATGGCCGAGATCGCCGATCTGGTCTCGATGGACGTGGCCCTTTCGGCGAAGATCCTCAAGGTCGTCAACTCGGCCTTTTACAGCTTTCCCCAGCCCATCGGCTCGATCCACAAAGCGGTCTCGGTCCTCGGCACCAACGCCGTGCGCAGCCTGG
>JAVFAR010000097.1:0-10536 GCA_034002365.1 Trichloromonas sp. | reverse complement strand
CATATCGGCATCGGCGCCTTCAACCTGGTGCGGGCCGATGCCTACGCCCGGGTCGGCGGGCACCGGACCATCGCCCTGCGTCCCGACGACGACCTCAAGCTGGGGAAAATCCTCAAAAAAGCCGGCTGCCGCCAGGATCTCGCCTACGGCACCGGCCTGCTTCAGGTCGAATGGTACGCCGGCGTCGGCCAGCTGATTCGCGGCCTCGAAAAGAACGTCTACGCCGGCACCGATTACCGCCTCTGGCTGGCCCTGGGCGGCGTCTGGCCCTATCTGGCCGTCTTCGTCACCGAGGGGCCGACCCGGCTGATCTACCTCGCCGTCGTCCTCCTGCTCAGTCTGCTCATCGCCGACAGCGCCCGCTTTCACGGCTTCAGCCCCGGGTACGCCTTCGGCTTTCCCCTGACCTCCACCCTCTTCGCCTACATCGTATTGCGCACGGTCATCCTCAACCGCCGCCAGGGGGGCATCACCTGGCGCGGCACCTTCTATCCCCTCGACCAGCTTCGCGCCAACCGGGTGTGACGCCTAGGGCAGCGGAAAGGTCCCCGCCACCCGCGCCAGCAGGTAGTAATCGTCCACCTCTTCCATGAGAAAATCGACGAAGGCGCGGTTGGCGGCGGAGAGTCCGGCGTTTTTCTTCCAGGCGATGGCGAGGTCGATGAACAGGGGCGGATCGCAGGAGACCGCCGCCAGTTCCGCCTCGCGCACGACCACCGTCTTGAGCATGAAGGCCAGACCGAGCTCTTCCCGCACCAGCCCGGCGATGAGGGAATAGAGATTCGATTCCGCCGCCACCGTCGGCACACAACCCGCCTTGGCCGCCATTTCGTCGATCAGCTCACGCAGATGATAACCGGCCTTGAAGTGGATGAGAGGCTCGCCGAGCAGCTCGCGCAAGGGGACTTTTTTTCGCTGGGCGAAGGGATGGTCGCGGCGGACGCAGGCCACCACCTCCTCGCGCAACAGCGGATGGGACTCGAGCCCTTCCGGAACCGCGCCGGCGATGATCCCCATGTCGAGCTCCCCCTGCTCGATCCGCCGTTGCAGGTTCCAGGCGCTGTCGCCGAGGATGGAGAGATTCAGGGCGGGATGGCGGCGCTTGAAGGACGACAGGATTCCGGGAAAGAAAAAACTGCTCAGCATCGGCGTCAGCCCGGCCCGCACCTCCCCCTTGATCAGCCCGCGCAGATCGTCGAGCTCCTGACGCGCCCCCGCCACCTTGCGCAGAATCTCCTCGGCATGACGGGCCAGCACCTCCCCCTCGGCGGTGAGGGTAATCTTCCGGTCGCGGCGGTTGAAAAGCCGAACCTCCAACTCCTCCTCCAGCTTGCGGATGGCGATGCTCAACGCCGGCTGGGCAATGTTCAGCTGTTCCGCCGCCTTGGTGAACCCGCCAAGCCGGGCCACTTCCAGAAAAAACCGCAACTGCCGCAAATCCATCGATACCCTCCCCGCCTGCTTGTCATATCCAAAATATATAATATTGATAAAAACAATATATTTTCGATATAAAAAACTTCCCCCTATACTGGGATTAAACCCTCAGCGAGGAATCCCCATGGCCGTCTATCTCGACTGCAACGCGACAACCCCGGTGGAACCTTCGGTCGCGACCCTGGCGGCGCGCTTTCTCGAAAGGGATTTCGGCAACCCGGCCAGCCCGATCCACGACCATGGCCTCTTCGCCCGGGCCGCCGTCGAGCATGCCCGCGCCCAGGTCGCCAAGGTCGTCGCCGCCCGCCCCGACGAGATCATCTTCACCAGCGGCGCGACCGAGGCCAACAACCTCGCCCTGCTCGGTCTGGCCGAAGCGGCCCGGCGCGAGGGGCGACGCCACGTCATCACCACCGCCGTCGAGCACAAGGCGGTGCTGGAACCCTGCGAGGAACTGCAACGCCTCGGCTTCGAACTGACGGTGCTGCCCGTCGGCGCCGACGGCCGTTTTAATCCAGACCAACTGGCCGCCGCCCTGCGCCCGGAGACGGCGCTGGTTTCGACCATGCAGGTCAACAACGAAACCGGGGTGAGCCAGCCCCTCGCCGAGGCGGCGGCCATCCTCGCCGGGCACGACGCCTGGTGGCACGTCGATGCCGCCCAGGGCTTCGGCAAGGAACTCGCACCCCTGCAAAATCCGCGCATCGACCTGATCGCCGTCAGCGGCCACAAAATTTATGGTCCCAAGGGGATCGGCGCCCTCGTCGCCCGCAAACGGGACGGCTCTCTGCCACCGCTGCGCCCGCTCATGTTCGGCGGCGGCCAGGAGCAGGGCTTGCGTCCGGGCACCCTGCCCGTCCCCCTCATCGCCGGCTTCGGCGAGGCGGCCAAGCTCGCCCTGCGCGATCACGCACAACGGCGGGAAGCGTGCCTAACCTTCCGCGCCGAGGTACTGCGGGTCTTCGCCGACCTCGGCACCCGGCAAAACGGCGACGAGCGCTACACCCTCCCCCACGTGCTGAATGTCTCACTCCCCGGTGTCCCCTCGGATCGGGCCATTCACGCCTTGAAGGGGGCTATCGCCCTGTCCAGCACCTCGGCCTGCACCTCCCACACCCGCACCCCCAGCCACGTGCTGGCGGCCATGGGCATCCCCCCCGAGCTGGCGGAATGCTCCCTGCGCCTCTCCTGGTGCCATCTCACCCCGACGGTGGACTGGCAACGGGTGACGGAAATTCTGCGCCAACTACGCCCTTGATGAAGGAGAGACCGATGAATCCCTTATTCCAAGATCTGGAAGCCGCGACCCTGGAACAGTACAACGAGCGCGAACTGCCCCAATGGCTGGCCGATCCCCTGCTGGAGGTGGCCCGCAACCCGGAGAAATACGGCGACAGGGAATATCTGGTGGAGATGCTGCTGGCGCAGGTGCGCGAGTACGACGTCTACGCCGATACCGGCTGCTGCAAATGGGCCTACGACCACGAGGATCTGAAACGCACCCTCGGCTGGCTGAACGGAGAAGGATGATGGACCTTTTCGCGGAACTGCGCGCCGTCACGGAAGCGGCGCAAAAAGAACAGGATCTGCCCGACCCGCTCGCGGCGCGGATCTTCGCCATCCTCGATCATCCGGAGTTATTTCGCGCCCGGGAGAAGGAAATCCGCGAGCTGATCGGCCAGGTCAACGATTACGACACCTACGGCCAGACCGGCTACATGGGCATGGGCGTCAACAACGCCATCCTCGAAGGAACGCTGACCCGGCTCTGGGCTTCGGCCTAAGGGGGATCAGGCTTCCAGATTGCCAAATCGTCCTTCGCCGATCCTCGGCATCCCCCTTCACCGGGGCATCAGCGCGAACACCCCCCAGCCCAGGTATTCGCGGGTGTAAGCGGCGTAGCGCTCGGGTTCCGAGGTCAGCTGGGCGCGAACCTCCGTGGCGAGTTCGTCGGCGGGATGGGCTTCCAGCCAGCGGCGCATGGTGAGCCACTTGGCCGCCTCGTAGCGGTCCCAGCCGTCCTGGTCGGCCAGCACCATTTCGACGACGTCGCAGCCCAGATGGCGGAAAGAGGCGAGAAGTTCCGGAAGCCCGAGAAAGTCGGCGATGGCGTGGGCGAGGCAGCCCTTGGCGACCTCTTCCGTCGGCGGCAGCCGCCGCCAGTAGGGCTCGCCGATGAGGATGATCCCGCCGGGGCGCAGGCTCCGCGCCAGCAGCTCGATGGTGCCGGCGACGCCCCCGCCGATCCAGGTGGCGCCGACACAGGCCGCCACCTCGGCCTTCTCGTCGGCGACATAGCCGGCGGCATCGCCATGGATGAACCGGACCTGCTCGGCGACGCCGAGCTCTTCGGCACGGCGTTTCGCCTGCTCGGTAAAAAGCCGGCTCAGGTCGATGCCGGTGCCGACGATGCCATGATCCCGCGCCCAGGTACACAGCATCTCCCCCGAACCGCTGCCGAGGTCAAGCACCCGTTCCCCCGCTTCCAGTCGCAGCGCCGCGCCGAGAGTGGCGAGCTTTTCGGGGGTGATCGGGTTGTGGATGCGATGAGCGCTTTCAGTGATGTTGAAGATCCGGGGGATGTCCATTGTGGGGAATTTCCTTACGGGTGTGAATGGAGTTGGGACAGCCTGGTTTTTTCAACTTTTCAACTTGGAAGCCTGACCCAAAGCTGACCTTTGCGCGGTTTTATGCGCAAGGACCGGTTGACCGCAGAGTTGGGCATCATCCACGCTCTCCATGCTCGAATCGCGCTCCCCGTGCAGTCTCTAGAGCAAACGAGAGAGGCATCCATCTCGCATGGGAGTCGCCACAGGCGCCGCAATTGTTCTTCATGGTGCTATACACCTCGTTCATTATGCAAATGCAGCCGCAGTTATCACATTGAAGAAACATATCGTTGTAGCCCCAGGCCATACCATCGACAAAACCGTCGGGACACTCTTCCGGTTTGACGGAATAAAGGACTCTGAGTTGAATTCTTGGCTCACATGCCCACTCGGCAGGGTCAGGAATTCCACCTTCGGCGACAACGACATTCTCGCCCACTTCGTAGGCGAAGGATTGAAGGAAGTCGAGGTCATACTCAGAAGTGGGCTTGACCTCGAAATAGCAGCCGATGTCGGGAAGATAAAAATCCGGCAGGTACGGGCGTCCATCAACAACGAAGCCTTGTGGCTCATACAGCCAGCGAATCTTGGCAGCGTCAAAGAAGACAGCCCATTTTGCCTCAAGCCGGCTTCGGAAGCGATAACCTCGGTAGCGTGTTTCAATTGGTTGAATGCTCATGGCCAGGGTACCTGTCTTGTCATGTCTGTCCAACTGATTTAAGCGGCGGTACCTCGGATTGGTCGCGTACCATTTACTAACTCGAGAACCACCGATGGTAGACTTGTCCGCTTGAAATATGGGTTGGGTGTCCTTATTTGTTCCGCATGATCGGCGGCAACCAAGTATCACACGAATAGTCAAACTTCAATGGCGCAAAACCTTGTGGATTATTTACTGGCAAATATTTCTTAAAGTTACTAGGCGACTGATTCCAAGGTGGGTACTCACCAAACATATCTCTGTAATTTGTAAGGTAAATAAGTTCTTTTTTTACAGTGTCTTCAGATTTATCAATTTTTTCAAATACATAGAATATAGTGTTTAGTGGGTGGGAGATTTTATTTCTGCTAGAAATATGCCACTCATAGCTAGCTGGATGGCCAGCTTTTGCTATAGCACTGACTTCTGTGGTCTTTGAGTTGAACTGTTTAAGCATCTCTTTAAATCTATTTCTTAGACTCTTAGATTGTCCAATATAAAGAATTCCATGCTGATCAATCCCTGAAACTCTTCCGATAGGATGCGGTGACCCTTTATCAATCTTTTTCACAAGCCAATAACAACCAGGCGCATCAGGAATCATGGGTATTGTTTTTTCATTGATTTCGTAGAACATGTGCCCTCCATATTTAGATTTGCTCATCCCAACGTTTACATACAGCGGACCGTCAAAATATGCGCTTTTGCCATCTGCGGGAATGATTATCGGTTATCGGGACGCTCTTAAAAAATTAAACAACTGACTGCTCCAGCTTGAAATCCGCCTTGAATCACGCTTTTGATCAGGTTTCTAAGTTGCTAAGCTCCCCCTCCGATCACAGCTCTCAAGGAGAGCCCCCCGGGGGGGCACAAATTCATGCCCGCGCCACACTGACGGCAAGAAAGCCGTTGCCTTCGATCTTAGCGACGGCAAGGTGAAAAGCTCGACATTCGCTCAGGCCATCCGGCAAAAAGTAAAAAAGCCGCTTTCACCGGCAACTCACCGCTAAAAACGACTTCAACAACCGCGCTGTCCCGCCATCCGACCCCATCGGCCATCCTCCCGAAAATCGCCACAAAAGAAAAATCCAATGCGACAAACTACCCCCGCCCCCGCCCCGCTGTCAAATCTTTTGCGTAATCGGTAAACCCGCCAGACCCTGCGGCCCGGGGCCTTTCTGATATATTTGATTGGCATTCGGGGGGCGAACGGATTTTTTCAAAAGGAGAGCGAGATGGCCATTCTAAAATTTCAAGCAGGGCCAGCAGGGACGCTCTTAAGTAATAAATCAACTACCCCTCCAGCTTGAAATCGTAGTCCCGTGCAAGAACTTCTCTTGACACCGTAACAGCAGCAAACCCAGAAGGAGCTATAGCCCTATTTTTAAAAAACCAACAGGGAGTAAGTGAACAGGCACCAAATTGAGGTGGAAGTGAGATAGATGCCAAGACCAGCCAGAGCTTTAGCCGACAACTCAGTTATCACCTGATCAATCGTGGAAACGGCAGGCAGCAGGTAGTGTTCAGGAACAGAAGGGGTGTAAGGCGGAAAGTCAGAAACTTATTTATCAAATTGACTAAATTTATCATATTGGATAGTCTTTTTGGAAAAGCGTACGCCCCATTACCGGCTTGCCGAGGTTCAAGCTGTTGTTGCCGATCCGGAAAGTCGGCCATTCACAGTAACCGCCTTGCGTGGCGGGTTGGCTTTGGGGCTGACCGAGTTGGAAATGCGGCACGTCGTGCTGGCGCTCTCCCGTCGCGATTTTTACAAGTCAATGACGACTTACGCGGACAGTACATATTGGCAGGAAGTGTACCACGGCATGACTCAGGACGACGTCCCCGTGTACATCAAGATCACCTGTTCCGGCGACCGCCGGCCGCCGGTCATTCAGTTCAAGGAGAAGTGAGAAAACGCCATGAAATGCCCTGCCTGCGGTCATCCGGAGATGACGGCGACAACGAAAGATGAAACCCTCTCTTACGGTGGTCAGTCCCTGACCTTGCATGCGATGCATGGCGAATTCTGCCCGGTGTGTGCCGAAGGTCTCTGGGATGACGAAAGCTACCGGCGATACACCGAGGCCCAGGCGGCTTTACTGCGCACCGTGCAGGGGGATGTCGCCGCCGATATCCGGCGTATTCGCAAGAAGCTGAACCTGACCCAGGCCGAACTGGCGACTATCTTCGGGGTGGGTAAGCTCGCCTTTTCCCGTTACGAACGGGGCGAAACCCACCCCCCGGCGCCGCTGGTCAAATTGCTCAAGCTGGTGGAAAGGCATCCCGAGCTGCTCGCGGAAATAGCCGAGGCCGGAGCTCCCGGCGGCTCTCCTCCCGGCCTCAATACGCGCTCGACCAATTCCGATAAAAAAAAGGCAACCAGCTAATTTTGTCCTTATTTTCATTCATCCGCCCCCGGCTGGTTATCCGCCGGGGGCTTCTGTTTTTCGCCGCTTTTTGCTATGGTGCCGCAATGCTTTTCGAAAGGACGGGACCATGAAAATTGTCGTGCTGGATGGCTACGCCCTCAACCCGGGTGATCTGAGTTGGGACGGGCTGAATGCTTTGGGGGATGTTACCGTTTACGAGCGGACGCCGGTGGAGAAGATCGTCGAACGGGCCGCCGGGGCGGACGCGGTGCTGACCAACAAGACGGTGCTGTCGGCGGCAACACTTGCCGCTCTGCCGGAATTGCGCTATATCGGCGTGCTCGCCACCGGCTACAACGTGGTCGATGTCGAGGCCGCCGCCCGTCAGGGGATCGCCGTGACCAACGTCCCTGCCTACGGCGCCGCCTCGGTGGCGCAGCTGGTTTTCGCCCTGCTGCTGGAGATGTGCTCGCAGGTCGGCCATCACGCCCGGCTGGTGCGGGAGGGCGCCTGGACGCGCTCCCCCGACTTCGCCTTCTGGGACCGGCCGCTGATCGAGCTGGAGGGGCTGACCTTGGGCATCGTCGGCTTCGGCGGCATCGGCCGCAAGGTGGCGGCGCTGGGGCGGGCCTTCGGCATGGAGATTCTGGCGCACACCCGAAATCCGGGAAAATACCGGGGACAAGGGGCAGGGGCGGGGGTGGAATTCGTCGAACTCGATGAGCTTTTCACCCGCGCCGACGCCGTCAGTCTCCATTGCCCGCTGACGGCGGAAACCGAAAAGCTGGTCGACGCCCGCCGGCTGGCGCTGATGAAACCGGCCGCCCGGCTCATCAACACCGGGCGCGGCGCTCTTGTCGACGAGGCGGCGCTGGCGGCGGCCCTCAACGGCGGCCTCCTGGCCGGGGCCGGACTCGATGTTCTCTGCCAAGAGCCGCCTCCCGCCGGCAACCCGCTGTTGCAGGCGCGAAACTGTTTCATCACCCCGCACGTCGCCTGGGCGACCGGGGCCGCCCGGGGGCGCCTGCTGGCGGGGGCGGTCGCCAATCTCCGCGATTTTCTCGCCGGTGCCCCCCGCCATGTGGTGAACGGCGTCGGCCCTGCCGTGCCACCCGTTTCTTGACAGAAGCGGCGTCGCGATGCTATAAATCATCCCACAAATTGAACCGATAACGGCCACGGGACGCTGCGCCTGTGGCCTTTTCTTTCGTTAAGGACAAGCGTTATGCCCGGTAAAAAACGTTCCGCAGGAGATTATATCGATGCCCGCTGCACCAAGTGCCGGGTCATTACCAACCACACCATTATCGCCATGGTCGGCGAGCAGGTCGTGCGCGTGCAGTGTAATACCTGCAACGGAACCCATAACTACCACGAGCCCAAGGCCGAGAAGCCGGCGGGGGAAGTGAAAAGCCGCGCGGCGGCGTCGCCGAAAGCCCCCAAGGAAGCCAAGTCCGCCCTCTCCAAGGCGGTGCTGCTGGAGCAGGCCCAATGGCAGGACGCCAGCCGCGATGCCGATCCGACAAGGGCCGTTCCTTACCGGATGGATGCGAGCTTCAAGGTAAACAACTGGGTGAGCCACCCGACCTTCGGCTTCGGCCTGGTCCTCGCGGTGACGGGGAACAAGGTGGAAATTCTCTTTCAGGACGGGAAGAAGCTGCTGCGCTGCAAGGGATAGGTGAGGATGGATTTCGCCGCGCTGCACGACTGGGATCTCGACCTGCGCCAGGCGGTGGCCCTGCAACGGGAGCTCGCGCGACAGGTGCGGCTGACGCCGACCGTCGCCGAATCACCGGCAACGGTGGCGGGGGTGGATGTCTCCTACGAGAAGCACGGCGACCACTTTTTCGCCGCCGCCGTCGTCCTCGATTTCGCGACCCTGACCGTCATCGATCAGGCCTGGGCCGACGATCGGGTCGACTTTCCCTACATCCCCGGCCTCCTTTCCTTCCGCGAACTGCCGGTTCTCCTCGCGGCCTTCCATCGGCTCAAGACCGTTCCCGACGTCGTGCTGGTGGATGGCCAGGGGATTGCCCATCCCCGGCGTATCGGCCTGGCGAGCCATCTTGGTCTGTGGCTGAACCTGCCGACCGTCGGCTGCGCCAAAAGCCGCCTGTGCGGCGTTCATGACGAACCGGGGATGATGCGGGGGGAGGCGGCGCCGCTGTTGCTGGCGGATGAGATCGTGGGGATGGTGCTGCGGACGCGGGAGCGGGTCAAGCCCCTGTACGTTTCCCCCGGTCATCTGCTCGATGTGGACAGCGCGACGCGCCTGACCCTGGCCTGCACCCGCCGCTACCGGATGCCCGAGCCGACCCGTCTGGCCCATCATTTGACCAACCAACTCCGCAAAGCCGCTCGCCCCGCCTAAGCCACCTTAGCAAGCAGAGACATCAGGGGACCGAGGGGGCTGCTTCAGCAACTCCCGCAACGCCTCCGCCCGTTCCTCGTCCAGGCTTCCTTTCCGTAACGCCAGGTTGACCGTTTCCCGTCCGAGAATCCGATAAACCTCCCGCAGTTCTTCCGGCAGTTCCGCCAGGGCCTCCAGGTGCCGGGCCACGGTTCCGACATCGCCGCGGGCGATGGGGCCGGTGAGCGCCCGGGGGGGATCGAGGGCGGTCAGGTTGCGCACCGTGCCTTGCAGCAGGGGATTGAGCAGCCTGACGGCCTCCTCCTCGGCGAAGCCGCAGCTTGCGAGAATTCGCCCCGCTACGGCGGCGAGGGTGACCATGTAGTTGGAGGCAACGCAGGCGGCGGCGTGGTAAAGAGGTTTCTGCTCGCCACGGATGCGGAAGGGGATGCCGCCCATATCCCGCACCAGCTGTTCGCCGAAGGCCAGAAGGTCTTCGTCCCCTTCCACCGAAAAGGGGGTTCCGGGCAGATTGCGGACGCCGGCGACGGCGTCGGCGAAGGTTTGCAGGGGATGCAGGGAAAGGGCCCGGACCTTGGGGCCTTCCCCCGCGTTGAGGATGGCGGCGGGGTGCAGGCCGCTGAAGTGGATGAGAACCGCCCCCTCGGCCAGCCGACCTTCCCGGCGCAAACTGGCGGCCGTTTCGGCGAGGACATCGTCGGGGACCGCCAGCAGCACAATGTTGCCCTGGGCGGCGCGGGCCGTGTCGGTGGTCGCCGCGTCGCGGCTGCCGGCAAAACGGGCGGCGGCCAGGGCGCGAGCGGCATCGCGGCCGATAACGGCGCGGATCGAATGCCCGGCCTCGGCGAGCAGGGCGGTCACCGCTTGTCCCAGGCGGCCGGGGCCGATCAGGACGATACGCTGCTTCATTGTACCGGCGTCTCCAGGCAGCCGATCTTCTCGATCTCCGCCAGCATGCGGTCGCCGCTCTTCACCGCGCCGACGCCGGAGGGGGTGCCGGTGAGAATCACATCCCCTTCTTCCAGGGTGAAAATTTCCGACACCGCC
>JAVFAR010000096.1:0-10542 GCA_034002365.1 Trichloromonas sp. | reverse complement strand
GACGAGTTTTTCGAGAAGCGCTTCGTCGGCAAGATCGACGGGCCAGCCGTAGGCCTCGGCGACGGCGGCGTCGAGCTCGTCGTGCAGTTGTTTAAGGATGGAAACCAGCCCCTGTTCGTGGATGGTTTTTTCCTTGGCGGTCAACGCCTCCGCAAGCCTTAACCCCTCCCCGGCCCTCCCCTTGTCAGGGGAGGGAGCAAATCCGACTCTTCCCCCCTGACCAGGGGGGACCGAGGGGGGTTGGTTTTCCCGCAGTTTTTCCAGCACGTTGTACATGCCGGTCAGGGTCAGGTCGGGGTGCAGGGCCTGTTGCCGTTTGCGGTGGGCATCGAGGGCTTCGGCGAGTTGGCGGATGCGCTCTTTTTGCCCTTCGGTGCCGTCGGGGAAGGGAAAAGGCTCGAAGCAGCGGGTTTTGTTGTAGCGGGGATCGTTTCCGACTCCGAGCCGCCCACCGGCGGCCAGCGCCCAGGTGACATGAATGGCTGGAGAGGACGCCGAGGATGAAGGCGCCGTCGACGGCGATAGCGATAAGCATGTGGTCAGGAGCAATGCAAGAATCAAGAAATTGAAAAAATCGGTGTTTAGCAGTTTCGACTGTGGCGATGTATCGAGTTAGGCCGACCATGGCGGCGCGCAGTGTTTTTCGGCATTCGCCGAATAGCCACCATTTTTCGCGTAAACGAGGTCGATTATTGTTGTCTCGTTCGGGCTTTACTCTTTCGAGAACCCATTGGTACGTGACCGGGAAATGGGTTCGGGCCTCTTCTGTTGTGTATCCGTACAAATCTATGAGCAACATCCCGCGAGGCGATGCCGTCAAGTCGCGGCCATTACGATAAGCCTTGACCGGTGCATCTGGTTCGAGCTTTGCGGCATCATGTTCAGTAATCTGAAAGCCAGACCCAGCCAACATATACCCATTGGTTGAAATTCCACTGTTGGATCTCAACCCAGTTGTTGTTGAAATGGCAGCGCCAATTCGCAAGTCTGCGTGAATACATCCAGTATTCTCGACCAGCGTGACCGTAAAGCCCTCTAAACCAGAGTCTTCTTCCCTTGCCACACCGTACACAGCCGCCCATCTATGGATTCAGTGGAGCCAACTGTCATGGCGATACGCACGGCCGCGCCATCCACTGAATCGACCCAGGGGTGGTCGGGAATGGCGAAGATCAGGGACAGGGGAGGCTTGGCGTCGAGATGGTATTGGACGACACGGCGGTTAAATGTTTGGCGAAGGCTGTTCGTTGTAATAAACCCGAAGCGTCTAATCTCTCCGCACCGCGCGAGATTAGCTGCTTTGTGCCACCAGTACATGACATATTCGCTACTGTCTGGAACCATGGTGTAGGTGTTGCGTAAGGCATCGACATACCCATCGCCCAGCGAAAGACGTAATCGCTTATCACCGATAAACGGCGGATTCACGACGAAATCGGCCTCGGGCCAGTCGGCCTCCTTCGGGTTCACATAGCGCAAAAGCGGCACCCGGCCGCTTTCGTCGGGGACCGGCTCGACGGCATCCCAGGCGAGCACCGCGTCGCGGCATTCGATGTCGCGGAATTTCGTCACCGGCGCCCGACAGGTGGGCAAAACCACCTTTCTGCGTCAACTCGCCGAGTCCGAGCGGACCTACGTCACCTTGGACGATCCGCTGATCCTGAGCCTGGCCAAGGCGGACCCGGCGCTCTTCATGCAGCGGTTTCCGCCCCCGGTGCTGATCGACGAAATCCAGTACGCCCCGGAGCTGCTCCCCTACATCAAAATGGCCGTGGATCAAAAACGGCTCCCCAGCCTCTTCTGGCTGACCGGGTCACAGCAATTCCATCTGATGAAGGGGGTTTCCGAGTCACTGGCGGGGCGGGTCGGCATCGTGCAACTGCTCGGCCTCTCCCGTCGGGAGGCTCTGGGGGCGGGGGTAACCGCCGGGCCGTTCCTGCCGACGCCCGACGAACTGGAAAGCCGCCGGGCGGGGATGGCGCCCGTCGGGCTCAGGGAACTCTACCGGATCATCTGGCGCGGCTCCTTTCCGGTCATGGCCCTGGCCCCTGAAATGGACCGCGACCTGTTTTTCGGCTCCTATGTGCAAACCTGCCTGCAAAGGGATATTCGCGATCTGGCAAGGGTTGGCGACGAAATGGCTTTTTTGCGGTTTTTGCGGGCCGCCGCCGCTCGCAGCGGGTATCTGCTCAATCTGGCGGAACTGGCGCGGGATGCCGATGTGGCCCCGAACACGGCCAAGCACTGGCTATCGATCTTGCAAGACTCGGGGATCGTCTATCTGCTCGCGCCCTATCACACCAACGCCACCAAGCGCCTGGTCAAGACGCCCAAGCTTTACTTTCTCGATACCGGCCTGTGCGCCTGGTTGACGGGCTGGAGCAGCCCGGAAACCCTCGAGGCCGGCGCCGCTTCGGGAAGCCTGCTGGAAACCTGGGTGTTGGTGGAACTCCTCAAAAGCTGGTGGCACCATGGCCGTATGGCCCCTTTCTATTTTTATCGCGACAAGGACCAGAAAGAAGTCGATCTGCTCATCGTCCAGGACGACATCGTCTATCCCCTGGACATCAAGAAAAGCGCCTCTCCCAGCCAAGAGACGGTGCGACAGTTTCAGACCCTGGAAAAGCTGAGGCTCCCCATCGGCCCGGGCGGGGTCATCTGTCTGGCGGAGCGTTCCCTGCCGTTGACCGCCGCCGTTTCGATTCCCGTGGGATATGTCTGACGGCGATGTGACGATGGTTCGACTCCATACGCCCACGAGCATCTTCGCTGTCCTCATCGGTATCAATCGGGTCCGTCACCGCACCATCCCGGCGGGAATCCTGAGTTGACAGCTGGTTTTTCTTATCTATAAATAAAGTTCACCGCGTACCCGCGTCGCCCAACCCGTTTCCGTTCCGCTCGAAGGAGGTTGCCCATGCAGAAGCTGATCCGTATCGAACCGTCCAAGTGCGTCGGCTGCAAGAGCTGCGAGCTGGCCTGTTCGTTCAAGCACCGGGGGATGTTCGCGCCGAGCCGCTCCCGCATCGTCAACGAGGTCTTTCTCGACGAGGCCAAGTTCATCACCGTGACCTGCATGCAGTGCGACGAGCCCTGGTGTCTGAAAGCCTGTCCCAAGGGGGCGATTGCCAAGGACGCGGTTTCGGGGGTGGTGAGCGTCGACGAAGTGAAATGCGTCGGCTGCCGTACCTGCGTCAGCGCCTGCCCCTTCGGCATGATTACTTATCAGGCCGAAAGCCGCAAAGCCGACAAATGCAACCTGTGCGGCGGCGATTTTCCCGAGTGCGTGACCTTCTGTCCGACCCGCTGTCTGACTTTCTCGGAAGAGGACAAGCCGCTGCGGGAGAAGGTTCTGCGTTTCGTCAACACCATGAAGGCCGGCCAGGGGGAGGTGTAGGATGGGCAAGGGACGGATCGGTAAGGTGTTGCGCGTGAACCTGACGGAGGGGACGTGCGCCGTGGAAAAACTCAACGAAGCCTGGGCGCGGGAGTATCTCGGCGGCCGCGGGCTGGCCTCGAAATACCTGTGCGAGGAAGTCGACCCCGGCGTCGATCCCCTGGGGCCCGGGAACAAGCTGATTTTCGCCGCCGGTCCCCTGACCGGCACCTACGGCGCCGCCAACGGCCGCTATATGGTGGTGACCAAGTCGCCCCTGTCCGGGACCATCGCCAGTTCCAACTCGGGGGGCTATTTCCCGAGCGAGCTGCGCTACGCCGGTTACGACCTGATTATCTTCGAGGGCAAGTCGCCGCGCCCGGTCTATTTGCAGATCCACAACCAGTCCGTGAAGCTGGCCGACGCCTCGCATCTGTGGGGGGAGTCAACGGACCGCACCGAGGATCTCATCCGCGAGAAGTTCCACGGCGACGCCAAGGCCGCCTGCATCGGCCCGGCCGGGGAGCGCGGGGTGCTCTTCGCCAACATCATCAACGACAAGCATCGCGCCGCCGGGCGGAGCGGGGTCGGGGCGGTGATGGGGAGCAAGAACCTCAAGGCGGTGGCGGCGCGCGGCACCGGCGGGGTCGAAGTCGCCGATCCCCAGGGCTACCGGGCGGCGGCCCTCGACAGCTACGGGCTGCTGCGCAACAATCCCGTTTCGGGGCAGGGTTTGCCCGCCCTCGGCACGGCGGTGCTGGTCAACATCATCAACCAGAGCGGCGCTTTGCCGACCAACAACTTCCAGTTCGATACCTTCGCCGGGGCCGAGGCGATTTCCGGTGAAAAGCTGGCGGAAACCTACCTCAAGCGCAACAAGAGCTGTCTCGGCTGCGTCATCGGCTGCGGCCGGGTGACGCGCCTTTCCGGCGCCGCCTATCAGGGGAGCGGCGAGGGGCCGGAGTACGAAAGTATCTGGGCGCTCGGCGCGGCCTGCGGCGTTTCGGATCTGGCGGCGGTGACCAAGGCCAACTACCTGTGCAACGAGTACGGCATGGACACCATCACCGCCGGGGCGACGGTGGCCTGCGCCATGGAGCTTTTCGAAAAAGGGCTGCTGAGCGAGGCCGAGGCGGGGATGCCGCTGTCCTTCGGCGACGGCGCGGCCATGGTCAAGCTGATCGAGTTGACCGCCAAGAACGAGGGCTTCGGGCAAAAACTCGCTCTCGGTTCCTACCGCCTGGCCGAACTTTACGGCGCGCCGGAACTGTCGATGAGCGTCAAGAAGCTGGAGTTTCCCGCCTACGACGGCCGGGGCCTGCAGGGGATGGCGCTGCAGTACGCCACCAGCAACCGCGGCGCCTGCCATGTGCGCGGCTATCTGGTTTCGCCGGAAATCCTCGGCCTGCCGGAGAAGCTCGATCCCCAGGCGGTCGAAGGCAAGGCGGGCTGGACCCGGATCTTCCAGGATTTCACCGCCGTGGCCGACTCGGCCGGCGTCTGCCTTTTCACCACCTTCGCCATCGGCGCCCCGCAAGTGACGCGCCTGCTCAACGCCGCCACGGGCCTGGCCCTCGACGAAGAGCGACTGCTCGCCGTCGGCGACCGCATCTGGAATCTGGAGCGGCAGTTCAACCTCAAGGCCGGGGTCGACCCGAGCCAGGACACCCTGCCGAAACGTCTGCTCGACGAGCCGATTCCCGACGGCCCCATGCAGGGAGCAACGGCGCGGCTGGGCGAAATGCTCCCCGAGTACTACCGGTTGCGGGGCTGGAGCGCCGACGGCATGCCGACCGAGGAAAAACTCCAGTCGCTGGGTTTGAGCTGATATCCGCGAATCGTCCCCCTCTCCCCCGCCCACGGGGCTGGGGGTTGACACCGCTTTCGGGTGGAGATATGAGTGGCTGAGCATTTCGGCATCGTCATCGTCGGCAACAGCGCCGCCGGCTTGCAGGCTTTGCGCGTTCTGCGCAAGCACGACCGCGCGCGCTCCATCCTGCTGATCGACCGCGAGGACCGCCCCGCCTATTCGCGGGTACACACCCCTTATTTCATCGGCGGCAAGACCGAACGGGAGAACCTCTTCATTGTCGATGAGGCCTTCTACCGGGAGCTGGGCATCGCCACCCGCTTCGGCCGGACGGCGACGGCGCTCGATGTCGAGCGTCGGCTTCTGACCCTCGACGACGGCACGGGGATCAGCTTCGGCCAGCTGCTCCTCGCCGTCGGCGGCGAGGCCCGGCCGCTGGCGGTGGAGGCCGGGCGCGTATCGGTGCTGCGCCATCTCGCCGACGCCGACCGCCTCGCGCAACTGTTCCCGGTTGCCCGTGCCGCCGCCGCCCTCGGCGCCGGGCTGGTCAGCCTGCCTCTGCTCTCCCATGCTCCGGCGGAGACGGAAAAGCATCTGATCGTCGGATCAAACCGGATTTTCAGCCGCCTGCTCGATGCCGAATCCGCCCAACTGCTCGAAGAACGCTTTGTCGCCGCCGGTTTGCGGCTGCACAAACGGGACGACATCGCCGACCTGACGGCCGCCGGCCGCCTCAATCTCACCCTGAACTCGGGCACGCAGCTGACCGTCGATCTGCTCATCGTCGGCAAGGGGGTCAAGCCCAATACCGAGCTGGCGGCACGGGCCGGGCTGGCGACGGGGGACGGTATCCGCGTCGACGATTGCTGCCGCGCCGGGCATTCCCACATCTACGCCGCCGGCGACTGCGCCGAAGGGGCGGACTTTGTCACCGGCGAGGCGACGGTGCAGGGGAACTGGCTGACCGCCGTCGAGCAGGGGGAGGTCGCCGCCCTGAACATGCTCGGCCGCGACTGCCGCTACGAGGGAAGCCTGAAGAACAACATCAGCGAGATCTTCGGCGTCGAGCTGGCGGTGGTCGGCTACTGCGGCGACGACGCCCCGGCCGTCCGGGTCTTTTGCGATGCCGCAAGCGGCCGTTACCGCAAGCTCTTTCTCGACGAGCGCGAACGGGTGCTCGGCGCCGTGCTCATCGGCGACAGCAACGACGCCGGGGTCTACTATCATCTGGTGAAATCCCGCGCCCCCCTCCCCGAGGCCTCTCGCCTTTCCGGCACCAACCGCTACGCCGGACTGGTCCGGGGCTGGTAGCGCCGTGGTCCGGGTCAGCTTCTACAGCCTGCTGCGGCTGCTGCTCAAGCGCGAAACCCTGTCTCTCTCCTGGACGCCGGGGCTCGACGTGCGGCAACTGCTGACCCGGGTCCAGGCCGAAATTCCCACTCCCTTTCTCGATAAGCTGCTCGACGCCGACGGCACGCTCATCCCCGGCACCATCATCCTCGTCGACCGCCACAACATCCACCATCTCGGCGGCCTTGCCACCCCGATCGCCGACGGTGCCACCGTCGCCCTCTTCCCGCCGGGAGCGGGGGGATGAGCACAACTCCGGCGCAACGCTACGCCCGGCAGCTGCCGGTCTGGGGGGAGGAGCGTCAGCGGCGCCTTGCCCGCAGCAGGGTGCTGGTTGCCGGCGTCGGCGGCCTCGGCGCCACCGTCGCCCAACTGCTGGCCCGCGCCGGCGTCGGCCGACTTTATCTGGTCGACGGCGGAACCGTCGCCTGGCCCGATCTCAACCGCCAGACCCTCTACGGCGAGGGGGACGTCGGCCGGGCAAAGCTCTCCGTGGCCGCCGAACGGCTGGCGGCGATCAACTCGGCGGTGGAAGTCATCCCCCTGGCCGGGCGCATCGACGAATCGTTTGCCGTCCCGTCCGGCATCGATGTGGTCGCCGACTGCCTCGACAACTGGCCGAGCCGTTTCGCCCTGCATCGGGCCGCAACCGTCGGCGGCTGGTTTGTTCACGGCGCCGTGCAGGGGGAGCAGGGACAGGTGCTCACCCTCAAGGCCGGCACGTCGGAGTCGTTGGAGCGGATTTTCGCCGGTCTGGCGCAGGCGTCGGAGCCCCTGCCGGTGACCCCGGACGGAGCGGCGACCATCGCCGGATTGATGACCAACGAGATTTCCGCCGTCATCGGCGGCATGCCGAAGCTTCTCGACCGCATCCTGGTGGTGGGGCTGGGGGATTTCCACTGCGCTTTTTTGGAGGTATGACCGCCCTTTGCCTTCGCTTCAGTCGGACCAGTGTCCGGATAGATCGAAGGAGAGCTGGCGGTGGTGGCGGATGGCGAGCAGGAAGATTTCCCGTTCGCGGTGGGCGTAGAGCAGCAGGTAGCCGCCGCGGATCAGTTCGCGCAGGCTGGTGTCCGGGCCCAGGCGGCGGCGCAGTTGTCGGGCCCGGACTTGGGTTTCGCGGCAGGTCGGCGGATGGCGAAAGAAATCGGCTCCCATGTCGGGAAAGTGTTCAAGGGCCGGGAAAACTTCGGCAAAGAGGTCATCGAGCAGTCCGGCAAAGGTTTGGGCGGCGCCGACCTCACGCAGAAAGGCTTCGATGTCGTCGAGATTGCGTGAAAAATTGCCGGTGACGTGCAGGGTCGCCGGAGTCACCTGTCCCGTCCGTAACGGCTCTTGAGTTCGGCCACCGTCAGCAGGTTGCCCGACTCCACGTCGTCCCACCCCCGCGCCGCTTCATCCAGTAACCCCAGATGAATATTCTCCCGTTCCAGGCGATGGTAGTAATCGAGGCGGCGGGCGTCGATCAGGGCGACATAGGCCTTGCCGTTGCGGGTGATGATTTTCTCGCGACCGGCACAGGCGTCTTCGGCCAGTTCGGTCAGCCGTGCCCGCATCTCTTTCAGCGGCACGATATCCTTGCTGGTAATGGACATCCGTTCCTCCGTCATAAAAGTTGTCTTTAAACATTAATCGATCTGTGCAACCTCGGCAAGGTTCATCAGTTACGCCCCGGACAACCCATCACGGGGACGGTCCTCTTTCTCCTTGCAACGGAATCTTTATTCCCTATAATAAATACGTTGTTTTATTCGCCAGAAAACCCCAGTTGGCGGTTTTTCCGCACTTTTTTTTACAAGGAGAGAGTTTATGCGCGCAGTGGTGATGGATGGTTTCGGCGGCGTTGAGGTGATGCGGGTGGATGAAGTGCCCAAGCCGACGCCGAAGGAAAATGAAGTTCTGATCAAGGTCGCGGCGACGTCGATCAACCGTCCCGACCTGGTACAGCGGGAAGGGAAGTATCCGGCCCCTCCCGGCGATTCGGAAATCCTCGGGCTGGAAGTTTCCGGCATCGTCGAGTCGGTCGGCTCGGCGGTGAGCGAGTGGAAACCGGGTGACCGGGTGCTGGCCCTGGTCGGCGGCGGCGGCTACGCCGAGTACGCGGTGGCCTACGCCAATCACGTCATGCCCATGCCCTCCTCGATGAGCTTCGAGGAAGCGGCCTGCGTCTGCGAATCGTACATCACCGCCTTCCTCAACGTCTTCATGATCGGCGAACTGAAAAACGGCCAGACCGCCATCCTTCACGGCGGCGGCGGCGGGGTCAACACCGCCGCCCTGCAACTGGCCAACGCCCTGACCCCCCAGGTGAAGAAGATCGTTACCGCCCATCCCAGCAAGCTGGAGCGGGTCAAGCAGCTCGGCGCCGATCTGGTCGTCGACTACACCACCACCCCGGATTTTTCCGAGGCGGTCAAGGAGTTTACCAGCAAGAAGGGGGTCGATCTGATCCTCGACCATGTCGGCGCCAAGTATCTCGCCCCGAACATGAATTCCCTGGGCTACAAGGGGAAGCTGGTGGTCATCGGCGTCATCTCCGGCATCAAGGCCGAACTCAACCTCGCCCTGATGATGGTCAAGCGCCAGCAGATCATCGGTTCGGTGCTGCGCAGCCGGCCGGTTTCCGAAAAAGGGGAGATCATCGCCGAATTCATCAAGCGCGCCCTGCCCAGTTTCGCCGACCGGTCCATCGTGCCGATCATCGAGAAGGTTTTCCCCATCGACGAAGTGGTCGAGGCCCATCGGATGATGGAAGAGGACAAGCATTTCGGCAAAATTGTTCTGAAAATCGCCGACCTGAAATAAGATGAAGTCATGCCGCCTCCGCGTCGGATCCACGCGGGGGCGGCGTTTCTCTTGTCCAGTCCCCCTTCCGCTCCGCCTTCTCCGCAACCTTTCCGAATTGTAATCTTCCGGCAAACTCCCGGTAACGGGGGATGCGTAGAATGATTCCAGGTCAGCAAGCTTCGCGGCGCCCCTCGGTTGCCCATTGGCCCCCTTGCGGCTACAATGACCGATGCCTATCTTGGATGAAAACGAGGAACGCATGCGCATTCTGATTATCGAGGACGACGCCGAGACGGCGGCCTATCTGGTCAAGGGGCTCGGCGAGTGCGGCCATCGCGCCGAGCGGACCGGCGACGGCAAGGACGGGCTCTTTCTGGCCCTGGAAGAGGATTTCGACGCGCTGGTGGTCGACCGCATGCTGCCGGGGCTCGACGGCCTGGCCCTGATCCGCTCCCTGCGGGCGGCGGGGAAAAAGACCCCGGCGCTCTTTCTCAGCGCCCTCGGCGAGGTCGACGACCGGGTCGAGGGGCTGCGCGCCGGCGGCGACGACTATCTGGTCAAACCCTTTGCCTTCTCCGAACTCCTGGCCCGTCTCGAAGCCCTGATCCGCCGGGGGGAGGGGGAACTGGCCCCGCGCACGGTGCTCAAGGTCGCCGATCTGGAGATGGATCTGCTGACTCGGACGGTGCGCCGCGCCGGACGGAGCATCGAGCTGCAACCCCGGGAGTTCCGCCTGCTCGAATACCTGCTGCGCCACAGCGGCCAGGTGGTGACCCGGACCATGCTCCTGGAGAGCGTCTGGGACTACCATTTCGATCCGCAGACCAACGTCATCGACGTGCACATCAGCCGGTTGCGGAGCAAGATCGACAAGGATTTCGAACGGCCGCTGCTGCACACCGTGCGCGGCGCGGGATATGTGCTCCGTGCCGAAGCCTAGGCTGCTGGCGAGCAGCACCTTCCGCCTGGCCGTGCTCTACATGGCCCTCTTCAGCACGTCGGTGCTGCTGCTCCTCGGCTTTATCCACTGGTCGACGGCGGGCTACATGGTGCGCCAGACCGATGCCGCCATCGAGGCCGAGGTGGTGGGGCTGGCGGAACGCTACGACCGCACCGGCCTGCCGGGGCTGACCGCGCTGATCTCCGAGCGCATGGCCCGGGAGCCGAGCGGCCCGGTGATGTATCTGCTCGCCGACCGCCGCCTGCATCCGCTCCTCGG
>JAVFAR010000095.1:0-10562 GCA_034002365.1 Trichloromonas sp. | reverse complement strand
AGATAAACCAACCGCCCGTCGAGCATGGCATCGACGATTCGCACGGTGGGGCTCTTCGGCTCGCCCGAAATCAGCCCCGCGACCAGAACATTGGTGTCGACGATAACAAGGCGTGGGGTTTTCACGAACGGGCCGCACGGGTTTCGGCGAGTCCGACCTCCAGGGCTTCTTCCTCGCTCAACCGGGCATGCCGCCGGGCTTTGGCGACCAATTCACGGGCACCTTCCGTCGGCTTGATCCCCCGCAACAGCAAGCCCTCTTCGATAATCTTTCCGATCGGGCGCCCTTGCCGCGCCGAAGCCTCCTTCAGTGCCTGATGGAGGGAATCATCCAAGGTAATCGTCAATCGTCCCATGTGCAGCCTCCGCATTAAATGATGTCATTACACAATATCACCAAAACACCAACCCATCAATGTCGCCCAAAGAGAAACCCGATAATCTTTTCAGCCTTTAATCTTGCGGTTTTCTTTCCGTGTTTTCCGTGGACAAAAAGCCTTTAAAAGCTTCTTTCTGGTCCACGGAAGTCACGGAAAGCACGGACAAATTCCAAACCCCAAAAATCCAACGTCTTGTTTTTTGATTCTAATTCCGTGTCTTCCGTGTCTTCCGTGTTTTCCGTGGACAGATCGCCCTTCAGCCTTTCTTCAGCACCTTCTCCACCAGCCCCTTGATCCGCTTGACGTTCCCCGGTTCGAAAGGGGAAAGGGAATGGCGGCGGCGCATGCGGCAGGTGGAGGTGTCGAATTCCACGAACCAGGGGTACTGGGCCGAGCGCCCCTGCCCGGTGAGCAGCTTGATCGCCTCGGCGACGATGAGACAGCCGACCTGATTGGTGACGAAGTTCAGCGACGGCGCGGTGGCATGGACGAACTTTTGGTCGAACTCGCGCACTTCCTCCACCGACATTTCGGTGAGGGGCTTCATCTCCTTCATTTTGTGCTGGTGCCAGTATTTTTCAATAAGGCTCTCGCAGGGGGAGTTGCGGTAGTCGAAAGCCTGCACCCGCCCGCCGGTGACGCTGGCGTAGCCGTTGACCAGGGGCACCCTGAGGTCGCGGGCCGCCAGATAGAGGAGCTTGGCCGAGGGCCGGTCGGCGTTCTGGATGACCATGCCGGCGCCTTCGACAAAAGGCCGGGCGTTGTCGTTGGTGACCATGTCGACGACGGTCATTTCGATTTCGGCATAGGGGTTGATCTCGCGGATGCGCTCGGCCGAAACTTCGACCTTGGTCCGCCCCAGGGTTTTCGACGTGGCGAAGAGTTGGCGATTGAGGTTGGAATCCTCGTAGCGGTCCATATCGAGCAGGCGGAATTTTTTCACCCCCCAGCGGGCGAGCAGTTCGGCGGTAATGGCCCCGACCCCGCCAAGTCCGGCGATGGCGAAGGTGGTGTTACGCACCGTTTCAAGCGCGGCCCGGTCCATGAAGAGCCCGGTGCGGGTGAGCATGCCGTCGATGTATTCCTGTTCAGTCACGAATCCTCCAAAAGCTTCTTTCTGGTCCACGGAAGGCACGGAAAGCACGGACAAAATCTTGAAAACCTTTTTTGACGGGATAAGAGCGGATGTTAAAATCCAAAATCCAAAGATTTATCCGCCTTTATCCTGTCCGAAACCCGGCCTTTGATCTTTCGTGGATTCCTCCGTGCCTTCCGTGTTTTCCGTGGACAAAAGCCTATAACCCCCGGGCGACGCGGGCGCGGGCGTAGATGTCGCGGTAGACGGCGGTGGTCTTTTCCCAGGTGTGGTTCCGGGCCACCCAGTCCCGTCCCTGGCGCGCCAGGCTCTCGCGCAGTTCACCATCTTTCAGCAGGCGTTGCAGCTCCCCGGCCAGTGCCCCTTCGTCGCCGGCCTTGAAAAGCAGGCCGGTTTCGTTGTGGCGGATCAGTTCCTTGTGGCCGCCGACGTCGGAGGCGACCAGGGCCTGGCCCATGGCCATCGCTTCCAGGGGTTTCAGGGGCGTGACCAGTTCGGTGAGGCGCATGGAATAACGGGGATAGGCCAACACGTCGATCATCGCGTAGACCCCGGGCACCCGTTCGTGGGGGATGCGGCCGGGCATGATCACGCGCTTGCCGAGTTCGAGGGCGGCGACGAGCTGCGCCAGTTCTCCTTCCATCTCGCCGCCGCCGACGAGCAGCAGCACGGCGTCCTTATCTTCCCGAGCGACGCGGGCAAAGGCCTTGACCAGCAGGTCGAGCCCTTCGTAGCGGTAGAAGGAACCGATAAAGCCGATGACCTTCCTGCCGGCCAGGTTCCACTGGCGCAGGTACTCGGCGTCGGGCGCCACCGGCTGAAAATCGTCGACGTCGACGCCGTTGAAGACCGGGGTGATCTTTTGTGCGGGGATGTTCCGCCGCACCAGATCCTGCTTCAGGCCGTCGCAGAGAATCGCCACCTGATCGGCGCGGGTGCAGACCATGGTTTCGATGGTCTGGGTCAGCTTGTACTTCCACGAGCCTTCGACGTAGGTGCCGTGATCGACGGCGGCATCCTCCCAGAAGGCGCGGATTTCGTAGACCACCGGCAGTCCCAGCTTGCGCCCGGCCCAGAGGGCGGGGATGGCGTTCAGCACCGGCGAATGGGCGTGAATGATGGCGGGCTGCTCGGCTTTGGCGACTTCCAGAATCCGCCGGGAGAGGACGTGCATCAGCCAGAGTTCGCCGGCGAAGGGCATGGAAAACCGCCGCGTGGCGCCGCTGCGGTAGTAGGTGAAACCGTTGATCTCCTCCCGCCGAGGCGCCTGCCCCTTGAGGTCGGCCTCGTGCTTGGACGAGGTGACGATCACCGGCTCGTAGCCCATGCCCCGCTGGGCACGGAACAGGCTCTGGCTGCGGAAGGTGTAGCCGCTGTGCAGCGGCAGGCTATGGTCGAGAACGTGAAGAATCTTCATGGATGAATTTACCCCGTAAGGGGCGACCCATGGGTCGCCCTGTTTGGCCGTCGTATTATCGTAGGGGCGAGGCGGTGGGTCGCCCTTTGGGCGAGGCACCGCCTCGCCCCTACCTGGTCAACAATTTTTCCAATTGTTCCATGTTCGTCGCCCAGTCGTAGCGCTCGGTCACAAAGCGCCGGGCGTTTTCACCAAGGCGTTCCCGTTGTCCGCGCTCACGGAGCAGGGCGGCGACAGCGGCGGCGAAATCCCTGGGAGCGTCGGCGAGGCGCAGATGCGTGCCCTCATCGGCCTGAATCCCGGCGTTGGCCTTGGCCGTGGCAACCGCCGCCTTGCCCATGGCCAGGGCTTCGAGCACCTTGTTCTGCACCCCCCGGCCCAGCCGCAGGGGAATTACGCAGACGTCGGCGTCCCGATAGTAGGGGCGGACATCGTCGACAAAGCCGGTGACGGCAACCCCATCCAGTTTCGCCAGGGCGAGGACCGCCGAGGTCGGCTTGCTGCCGACGATGGTGAAACGCAGCTTGGGGAAATCCTTTTTCAACAGCGGCCAGATTTCACGGCAGAACCAGAGGACGCCGTCGACGTTGACATGATAGTCCATGGCCCCGGTAAAAACGAGATGCGGACCCTCGGCCGGAAGGACCCGGGGGAGATCGTGGCCGGGGGAAAAATAGTTGTAATCAACCCCGTTGGGGATGACCGCGACGTTTCGGGCCTCGGGGCAGATCCCACGGAAGAGGCGGGCTTCAGCCTCGGAGATCAGCAGAGAATGGCCGAATTCCCGGTAAATACGCCGCTCGTAATCGGCCAGCCGCCGGTTTTCCAGGCGATAGAGCCAGCTCAGGGGGGCGCGGGATTCGGCGGCGTATTGCAGCCACTTATCCGAATCGACATCGCAGAAGTCCATGACCTTCCTGGGGCCTTTGGCGAGGGACGCAGCATGGAAGAGGTATTCGGCCATGGTCGAGGAGAAACAGAGGACGGCGTCGTAATCCCCTTCCTGCAGCCAGCGGTCGCAGCAGCGCTGCATGTCACGCTGATGAAAGTAGCCGGCCGAAAGGCTGTTGCCCTTGACCAGGGAGAGCAGCCCGCGCGCCTTGGCCCGGGTCGGATAAAGGGGGAAGACCGCGACCCGGCGGCAGATCTTCTCCAGATCGGCGCGATACTTCAGATCCCCGGGATCGTCGGCCAGACAGAGCAGATCAAGCTCGTGCCGCGCCGCGAGATAACGCACCTCGTTGAAGGAGCGGATCTTGTCCCCCTTGTTGGGGGGATAGGGAATACGGTGGCAGAGATAGAGAATCTTCACAGGCGAAACCTTTTTTATGTCCAGACACGGAAATCACGGACAAAAGCTTGAAAATCTTTTGTTTTTCTTTCCGTGCCTTCCGTGTTTTCCGTGGACCGAACCAGCCCTTAGACGTTTTTGGGGTTGTGTCCGCTCATCTTCCGGAACAGCCCAAACCCCACCGCCCCCAGCACCGCGCCGCCCCCATCGAGCAGCACATCGAGGAACGAGGCATAACGGCCGGGGACGAAATACTGATGCAGTTCATCAAACGCCCCGTAGCCGAGAGTGAGGCAGAAACTCAGGGCGACAGTGGCCGGGCCGGTTTTTCCATTCAGCGCGAAACCCCGCAGCCAGAGGTACTGGACCAGGGCGAAAACGGGAATGTGCAGCAGGTTCTGCCAGGTCGGGCCGAGGTCGGTGAGCACCCGAAACATGCCCTCCTCCACCCGGCCGGGGATGGAGGAGAGGACAAAGATCAATCCCATCAGCAGCAGGGGGGACGCGAAGGCCCGAGCCATGCTTGATTTCATGCCAGATATCTGGCCAACGGCGGCCCGACAAGTTTGGTCAGGGCGAGCGGCATCTTTCGCCACAACTCGATCTTCCGCTGATATTTCGGATTGGCCGGGCTGAGATTGGGCATCTCCTCGGCGCTCAGCAACTGGTATTGGTAAGCCAGGGGTGTCGGCTCGAAACCCCAGTGTTTCTTGAAGCTGAAGGAGCCGGTGTCGATTTTGCTGCGCCCGTAGTCGAACACCTTGCAGCCCCGCTCGCAGGCCCGCTTCATCAGCTCCCAGTATTTGAAGTCGTTGGGGCAGAGACGACGGTATTCCCAGAGAGAGCCGGCGTAGTAAGGCATGACCCGGTCCTTGAAATAGAAGGTCAGCACACAGGCCACCGGGACGCCCGTTCGTTCGCGCACCACCATGACTTCGGCGTCGTCGCCGAAGATCTCGAGAAAGGCCCGGAAAAACCCTTTGGCGAAGATCGGGGTGCCCAGCTGATGGTAACTTTGGGCCATGACCTCGTAGAAGGCGTCGAACTGATCGTGACCGAAGGCGGCTGTCAGCCCCTCCTCGATCCCCTTGCGCACGGCGGCGCGGGATTTGCGGGGAATGGCGGCGAGATTGGCTTCGACCTCGGGCAGGATCGCCTTGCTGAAGTTGACGTAGAGATCCTTGGTCGGCAGGCCGTCCAGAGGCTGCCTGTTTCTCAACTCGACATAGGCGCAATTCCGCTGCCGGCCGATTTGCGCCGCCGTCTCCAGAAGTTCTCGGGCCGTTTCCGGGGTGTCGGCCAGCGGTCCGCCCAGCTCGGCGAAGGGGGCGGATACGAGATAGTGCCCGAAAAGGCGACTTTTAATCTCCCCGAGGGGCAACAGACCGGCCACCCGCCCACCTTCTTCGGCGATCAGGGCATGACTGGGATGGCCGAAAGCCCGTTCGATCGCCTGCCGCCATTTATCGAGATGAAAGACGCTGCCGTCGGGGTGATTCAGGACATAAGCGTCCCAGCTGTGGCGGTCGGCGTCCGTGGCGAGCCGAATGTTCATCGATACGAACCTCGTAAATCCTTTAAAAGCTATTTGTCCACGGAAGGCACGGAAAGCACGGACAAATTCAAAACGACAAAAAACCAACTTCTTGTTTTAAGATTCTACTTCCGTGTCTTCCGTGCTTTCCGTGGACCAGACGATTTTGATTTTAAAGATTCAGTCCCGCACGGATCGTCCCGAAACGGAAATCCCCGAGCAACCTTTCAAACCGGCTTTCGGTCTTGTGCAGGTTGAGATAATGGCGGAAGTTGCTCTTCCAGCCCGCCCCTTGAAACCGCGGCTGGGCGGGGTCGAATTCCCAGGGGTGCAGGTAGAAAACGAAGGGTTTTCCTTCGTTTTCATTGATGCGCTTGAGCCCCCAGCGGGTGACGGCGTAGGGGAGCAGGCGAAAGTAGCCGCCGCCGGCGATGGGCAGGTTTTTCCCGGCCAGGCGCACCGTGCTGATCGGCAGCTCCAGGATGGCGGCTTCGTCCGTCACCGCAGCCTGCGGCCGCCACTGGCCGTCGGCAGCCTTTACCGCGTAACCGGCGAAGCGCGGCCAGTCGGCCATGCCGTAAAAGTCGTGACGCATGGGGAAGATGCTCGAATCGTAACGGTAGCCCGCCGCCAGCAGTTCGTCGAAGGCCCAGGGGGTCTGGCGCGAGATGGAATAGCTCGGCGCCCGGTAGCCGAGAACCGAAGCGCCGATGAGATCTTCGAGCAGCCCCTTGGCCCGACGAATGTCGTCACGGAATTCGGCGCGGGAAAGGGTACCGACCCGGCGATGACCATGACCGTGGCTGGCGATCTCGTGGCCGGCGGCGGCGATGCGCCGGACCAGTTCCGGCCGGCGCTCGGCGACCCAGCCGAGGACGAAGAAGGTGGCCTTGACCCCGGCGCCGTCGAGCAGGGCGAGAATCCGTTCGCTGTTGGCGACAACGCGCAGATCGCAGCCATCCCAGGATTCCGAAGGCGACACCTTCTCGAAGGCGGAGACCTGAAAATAGTCCTCGACATCGATGCTGAGGAAGTTGGTAAGGGTCGAGGCTGAAGGCTGAAGGCTGAAGGCTGAAGTGGACTCGGTCATTTCGTCAGCCATGGCGGATCGCCCGAATTAAACCATTGATGACTTTTTCCGTTTCCATGATTTTCGGCGTTGCCACACCGGCATCTTGATCACTCAAAAAACCTGATATGGAGGCCAAGGAAACCTGGTAGCCAAGCTCACGAAGTGAAGCAAAGGCAATTGAAAGAAATCGCAAGTAATCAGCATCACCTTCTCGCGCACATCCTTCAACAATATTCGACGGAACAGAAACGGCGGCACGGCGCATCTGCGACGTAAGGCCATACATTTCTTCCTTCGGGAAAGCTGACGTCATTTGGTAAATCAGGACGGCAATTTCATCGGCCAGCTCAAAAGCCCGCAACTTTGTGTGATCGCGCATGGTTCCGATTCCTTCAGCCTTCAGCCTTCAGCCTACAGCCTTACCTGCCTTCTCCCGAACCAGCGCCGTTTCGGCAACGGGCCGGGGACTGTGGGCGGCTTGGGGGCCGGGGCGGGTTCGGGCGGAAGCGGCTCCGCGGGGGGCGCTTCCGGGGGTGTCGGCTGGGGCTGGACCGGCAACGCCAGTCGCCCGATAGCGGCCTGCAGTTCGTCGAGCCGGCGCAGTATCCGCTCCAGCCCGGCGTCGTGCCGTTCGGCGTCTTCATGCTGGCGGTCGGCAAGGCGTTCCAGCAGCTCTTCGTGAACGGCGAGGCGGCGGGCGATCCAGCCGTCTTCTTCATGGACGGCATCGAGACAGGCCAGGCGCTGCTCGAAACGGTAGAGGCGGTCGGCCATGCCTTCTCCGGCCGCGCCGTCCCCTCCCGCCAACGCCTGCTGCAGGCGCGCCGCCTCCACCTGGCGATCCCAGGAAACGTCGCCGATCACCTCTTCGAGCATTTCCAGGGAGATGTCGCGGGTTTCCTCGACAAAGGCGGAAAGGAGCACGAAATCGCAGAAGACGTTGATCAGCCGGGGAATGCCGGCGCTGTAGCCGTAGAGGGTATCGAAGGTGCCCTCGTGCCAGCGCAGGGCGTTGCGATTGCCGGCCATGGCCAGGCGATGGTAGACGTAGGCCTCGGTCTCTTCCCGGGTCAGCGGTTCGAGATGACAGTGGACACTGATGCGCTGGCGCAACTGACGCAGTTCCGGGCGGGTGATGACCTTCTGCAGTTCGGGCTGCCCGACCAGGACGATCTGCACCAGCTTGCAGTTGTCCGCTTCGAGATTGGAGAGCAGGCGGATCTCTTCGAGCACCGCCGGGGAGAGGTTCTGGGCTTCGTCGATGATGACCACCGGCCGCTTTTTTTCGGCGTGCAACGCCACGAGATGATCGTTGAGATCACGCAGCAGGGTGACCTTGTCCATGTCCCGCCCCCCCACCTCCAGACCGAAATCCTCCTTGATCATGGCCAGCATCTGCCGGGCGGTGGCGCGGGTGTTATAGACCATGGCAAGAACCATGTCCGCCGCAAGGTTGTTGATCAGGTCGCGGATGATGGTCGTTTTGCCGGAACCGACCTCGCCGGTAAGCAGGATGAAGCCGGCCCGCTCCTGCAACCCGTACTTGAGATAGCTGATAGCCTTCTTGTGCGACCGGCTGTTGAACAGAAAGCGCGGGTTGGGCACCAGCTCGAAGGGTTTGACGGTCAGGCCGAAATAAGATTCGTACATGAAAGGGTCCAGACTGAAGGCTGAAGGTGAGAGGCTGAAGACTGAAGACCGAAGGCTGACGTAATCAGCTTTTTATCCTTCAGTCTTCAGTCTTCGGTCTTACCACCTGAGGGCTACTTGCGCGAAGATGATGTTGTTGTCGTAATCTTCCGAGGGGATATCCGAGTCGTTGCGGTTGTAGGTGTAGCCGAGGGACAGCCGTCCCAGACGCAACTGGTGGTAGAGTTCGAGGCGTCCGCCGTAGCGCTGATACTCTTCCAGATCCCCCTCTTCGTAATCGGTGTAGCTGAGCAGCCAGGCGATCCCCTTCTTGTTGGTGATGGGCACCTCGCCGTCGAGGGTCGCGCCCATGCCGTCATCCCGCCGGTCGATTTCCAGATAGTCGTCCCGGGTCTGGAAGACGGTGAGGCGCAGCTTGGAACGACCGGCATAGGCGAGGTAACCGGAAGTTTTCTTCCGCTCCCGAGCGCCGTCCTCGACGCTGGCGGAAATGTCATCCTGATAAGCAGCGCCGACGGATACGGCGCTGGAAATCTGGTAGTCGGCCTGTGCGCCGAAGAGGGTGGAATCGTAATCGTCGCTGTAGTCGTAGTCGAGCCAGGCGCGGCCGACGCTGCCGCGCAGGGCAAGTTGCTCGTTCACCTGCCAGTTCAATCCGAACCCGGCATCCTTGCGGTCATATTCTTCCTCGCCGGTATCGTCAAGCAGCGATCGGCCGGCATCCTTGGGCCGGAATTGGGTGAAGGACCCGGTGAGATCGGCGCTGATGCGGGAGGTGAGCTGCTGGGTCAGGATGACGGAATAACGATGGGTTTCCGCGTCGTCCCCTTCGTCTTCCCGGTACCAGACATTTTCATAAAGGTAGTCGAAGCGCGCCCGCAGGGTGCGCAGGGGCTGGAGCAGCAGATAGGGATTGACCTCCAGGCGATTGCTGTCGGTGAGGTTGACCAGGTTGTTGTCGACCGCCCCCTTGTCCCCTTCGTCGATGGCGACCCGTTCGTAGGTGTCGGTGACGCGCAGGAACAGGTTCTCCCGGTAGAGACTGAACGTCGAGTCCAACCGCGCAGCCGGCCGTAACTCATCCTCATCGCTGTTGTCCCAGTATTTTTCGAATCCGACGCCAAGATCGAGGGTCAGATCTGCAACTTGGGTGTTCCAGAGAGCCGAAACCGAGGGGCGGACAAAGGTGACGAAATCACCTTCCTTATCCCTCTCCAGATAGATATTGTCGTTATACTCCTGACGCAGGGAAAAGGACGGAGCCGCCCGGAACTCGGCCCAGCCGGCGCCGGGGGCAAAGAGAAGGGCGAGAAGCAGGACCACGGCCGATTTCAAAAATTTCATCATCATCGCACCTCTTCGGCATTTAAGCGGGTTACCGCCTATCTGTACCCGTAATACCCGTAGTAACCGTACTTGCCGCCGCTGTGCACCTGGCTCATGCCGTTACAGACAACCCCGAGCAGGTTGTGGCTCTTGAGCAGGCCAAGGGCCTTGGTGGCCTTGTCCGTCGAGGTGTAGCCCTCGCGCACCACGAAGAGGACGCCGCCGACCGCGCCGGCAATGAACTGGGGCTCGGCGAAGGGCAAGAGCGGCGTGGTGTCGACGATCACATAGCGGTCGGGATAGCGGCTCTTGATTTCGAGCAGCAGGTTCTGCATGCGGTTGGAGGAGAAGAGCTCCACCGGATTGGGCACCATGCGCCCGGCGGGGAGGATGGAAAGCTTGCCGATACCGGTCTTGACCAGTACGTCGCCGACATCGATGCCGTCGAGAACGCAATCGGTGAGCCCAGCATGGGCCTTCATCTCCATGTACTTCATGATGGCCGGGCGGCGGATATCCGCTTCCACCAGGAGCACCGTATGGTCGAATTCCTGAGCCAGGGTGATGGCCAGGTTGATGGAGGTGAGGGTCTTGCCCTCGCCGCCGATGGCGCTGGTGACCATCAGCGACTTGTCGAAGCGGCCGAGCTGGGCGAGCTTGACGACGGCCGACTTGAGTTTGCGGTACTGCTCGGAAGCCGGACCGGTTTCGCCGGAAGCGGTCACCAGGAAGGGGTTGCGGATCAACGGCGGCGGCACGCTGGCGAAGACTTCGTGACGCTCTTCGTAGTGACCCTG
>JAVFAR010000094.1:0-10594 GCA_034002365.1 Trichloromonas sp. | reverse complement strand
GTGGTCAACGCCGACGCCACCCTCAACTTCCCCGATTTCCGCGGCGCCGAGCGCACCTTCGCCCTGCTCACCCAGGTCGCCGGGCGGGCCGGGCGGGGGGGGCTGCCGGGACGGGTCATCATCCAGACCCGCAACCCCGACCATTACGCCCTGGCCTGCGCCGCGACCCACGACTATCGCGGGTTTTACGAGCAGGAAGCCGCCTTCCGCCAGGAACTCGGCTATCCCCCCTTCGGCCATCTGGTCAACCTCGTCCTTTCCGGCAACAATGCCGATCAGGTCGCCGCCGCCGCGCAAGCGTTGGCGGTTGTGTTGCTTCAGGCCGCCGGGGAAGTCGAAGTCCTCGGTCCCGCCCCCTGTCCCCTGGCCAGGTTGCGGGGCAAGAGCCGGGTACAGATCCTGCTCAAATCCCCGACCCGGCTCCCCCTGCGCCGCCTGCTTTCCCGGCTGCCGGCGCTGCGCAAAAAAATCCCCGCCGGCGTCGCCCTCGCCGTCGACGTCGATCCGGTGGATATGCTTTAATGTGGTGGGCGGGTTGCGGGGAGGATGCCGCGTTGAATGCCGTTTCCTTCAGCCACGTTATATTTTCGGGAAGCTGATGGCGAAAACACCACGAAAAAGAGCAGATTGGGATCTCGCCGCGCTGGCCGATCTGGAATATTTTCTCGGCCGGGACGCCGAGGCCGACGAGGAGGATCTGGCCGTTCGCGACCGGGAATTCTATCGCGGCCGTCTGGCGCAATCGCCGCCGCTGTCCCGGCGTGTTCTCCTGCGCCGCTGGCTGGAACTGCGCCGGGAAGCGGCCCAGGCGCGCGGGGAGGAGGGGCTGCCCGGCGCCGCCGTCGCGGCGCTGGCCCGGCTGCTCCCGCTGCTTCTCTTCGGCGTCGCCCTGGTTTCCGGCTCGGGATTGGCCTGGGGGGTGCTGAGCTATGGCGGCGAACGGCCGATCAATCTCTTCGTGGCGCTCCTGCTGCTGGTTCTCCTTCCTTTTCTGCTGGCCCTGGCCTCGGCGCTCTTGCCCCTGGCGCGGCGGCTGACGGGCGGGGATTTTTCCGGTCCCGTCGTCACCGCCCTGACCGGCGCGCTCGTTACCCGGCTAGGGCGGTTTTTGACCGGCGGGGGCAAAGGGCGGGGCGCCTCGGCCTGGGGCCGTCTGCGCGCCCGGGGGAGCCTCCATGCCGGGATCCTGGGCCGGCTGATCTTCGCCTGGATGCAGCTCGCCGGGCTCGGTTTCGCGCTCGGTCTGTGGCTGACGGTGCTGCTGCGCGGCTGGGCCGCCGATCTCGCCTTCAGCTGGCAGACCACGGCCCAGGTTTCCGCCGACCAGGTCTACCGGCTGGCGACGCTGATTGCCCGGCCCTGGTCCGCTCTGGCGGAGCCTCCCCGGTCCCATCCGACCCTGGAGCAGGTCGAAGGCTCGCGGGTCTTTCTCAAGGAGGGGCTGGAACATCTGGCCAACGCCGATCTTCAGGCCTGGTGGTATTTTCTCCTCTGGGCGATTCTCGTCTACGCCCTTCTCCCCCGCCTGCTCCTTCTCGGCATCGCCCTCTTCGCCGGCGCCCGCGCCAAGGCTCGCCTTGCTTTCACCGATGCCCGCTGCGAGGCGCTGCTGCGGCGCATGCGCCAGGGGCAGATGCGGATCGGTAAGGAGAATGCGCCAGTCGCCGGGAGCGCTCCCTTGGCGGACTATGCGGAGACGTCCCCCGCGCCGGAACTGCTTCAGCTGCGGGTGCTGATACCCGCGGAACTGCTGGCGGAGGGGCGGGAGGAGGCTTGGCGCGCGGCGCTGCGGCAGCAGTTCGAGGGGGACGTCGCGGGAATCGCGGCGGTGCGCCTCGATGAAGAGGAGGATGCCGCGGTGCTGGCGGCGCTGGCGGCGGAACCGGCGGGAATTTCGCCGGTGCTGGTGCTCGAAGGCTGGCAGCCCTGCATCACCGCTACCCTCGAATATCTCAAGGCGCTGCGCCGCGCCCTCGGCAAGGAGCGGCTGCTGACCCTGGTGCTGGTCGGCCGCGACGGCGGGGAGGGCGCAAGAATGCCGACCCCCGCCCGGGAATTCGCTATCTGGCGCGGCCGTCTCGCCACCCTCGGCGACGGCGCGCTCCTGGTTCGCAACTGGAGGTCCGCCCATGACTGAGGTCCCCGTATTCGCCGTGATGGGGCATCCCAACGAAGGCAAATCCTCGGTCGTTTCGACCCTGACCGAGGATGACTTTGTTCCGGTCAGCGCGGTCCCCGGGGAAACCCGCCGCTGTGTGAGCTACGCCATCACCCTCGACGGCGAGCCGCTGGCCCGTTTCGTCGACACCCCCGGCTTCCAGATGCCGGTGCCGACCTTGCGCTGGATGAAGAGCTATTCCGGGCCGCCGGGGCGCATGCTGGAGGATTTCATCCGCCTGCACCGGGACGATCCCCGCTTCGCCGACGAATGCGAGCTGCTGCGGCCGCTCTTGGATAACGCCGGGATTATCTACGTGGTCGACGGCTCCCGTCCCCCGCGTGCCAACGACGAGGCGGAAATGGAGATATTGCGCCTCACCGGGCGGCCGCGCATGGCGGTGATCAACGCCAAAAGCGACGAGACCGCCTATCTCGACGAGTGGAAGGCTGCCTTCGCCAAGACCTTCAACGTCAATCTCCGGTTCAACGCCCACCGGGCGACCTTTCGTGAACGGATCGAACTGCTGGAGGCGCTGCGGCACATCGAACAGGAGTGGGGCGCGCCCCTCAAACGGGTGGTGACGGCCCTCAGGGAGGACTGGAACGGGCGTCTGGAAGCCTGCGCCGATGCCATCTTGCTGATGCTGGAAAAGGCCCTGACCCTGACCTTGGAAGAGATCAGCCGCGCGGAGGAGGAAGGGGAACGTCAGCGGGTGCGCGAACGGCTCACGGCGGAGTTTCAAAAGCAGATCGCCCGGCTCGAAGAGGCCTGCCGGAGCGAGCTCAAGGGGCGTTTTCTGCACAACGTCTTCGCTGTCGACCTCGCCGCCGAAACGGTGGCGGCGCGGGATCTTTTTTCCGAGGAGACCTGGGAGGCGCTGGGCCTGACCCGCAAACAGCTGAGCATCGCCCTGGCCACGGTCGGCGCGGCGACCGGCGCGGTCCTCGACGTGGCCGCGGCCGGTATCAGCTTCGGCGTCTTCACCCTCGGCGCGGGGGCGCTCGGCGCTCTCGCCGGCTGGTCGGGAACCCGCCCCCTGTCACGGCTCAAGGTCGATATCGGCCCCTTCTCCCGGGAGCTGGGCGGCTGCCGCATCCAGGTCGGGCCCCTGAAAAATCCCCAGCTGATGTTCGTCCTGCTCGACCGCGCCCTCATCTATTTCCAGTGCGTCAGCAACTGGGCCCACGCCCGCCGCGAAAGTCCGGCCCTGACCCTCCCCGAAGGCAAGCAGGGGGCGACGGCGGGCTGGGATCGGGAGCGGCGCCGCCTCTTCGAAAGCTATCTCGCCGCTCTGCGCCAAGGGGAGACCGGCAAGAAGGACGCCCTGCGTCCCGAACTGCGCCGGGTCCTGGCGCGGGTGATGGCGGAAGAGTCGGCCTGATCCCTTATTTCGCCGCGTCCTGCAGGGAAATCTCCCCCTTCTCGTGGATTTTGATCCGCGGGTGCAGGCGGCCGATGTCCAGTTGCGCTTCCAGATCGTAGCTGAAGGGCTTTTGCGGGTCCTTGAAGAGGGAGGAGAAAAGGCCGATGCTGCGCAACAGGTCGGCGGTCGCCGTCAGGGTGACCTCCCCCTCGCCGTAGGCGGCGATGACCGGCAGGTCGCTGGAGGCGCCGGTGAGGACCTTGTGTCCGTCGAGGATCACCGAATAGACGATGCCTTCCAATTTGAGGGCCGAACGGTTGGGGTTGACCACATGCAGGCCGATTTCGAAGCGCGGCGCCGCCCCTTCGGAGGGGAGGATGCGGAAGGACTTGAGCCCCACCGTCGGCGTTTCGAAGCTCGGGCTCAGGGCCAGGCAGCCCCCCAGAAAAAGCATCATCGCCGACATCGGTATCCATTTGCATAAACACATTGTGTTCTCTCCTTGTGAATGAAACTGCCTGACCGGCACTAATCGTCCGCTCGCCTGTTTCTCTTGTTTTCCTCATCCCCTCACAAAAGTTCCCGCAGAACCAGTTCGATATGCACCTCTTGCCCCTGCCGCAGCAGGGTGAAGTCCAGCCGCGTTCCCGGCGCCCGGCGCAGCAGCTCGCGGAGCGGCAGCACTCCGCCATACTCGGCCGCCGGTCGGCCGTTCACCGCTGTGATGACATCCCCGGCAAGAAAACCCGCCTCTGCCGCCGGTGTCCCCGCCGCCACGAAAGAGACCATCGGCCCGCCGTCCTCCCCCTGGCCGACGAGCAGCCCGCTGCGATCCTCGGGAAACGTCCCGTTGAACTCGGCGCCTCGTTCGATCATCACCTGCTGCCTGCCGTAATCGAGGGTGAGGACGAAATGGCGCAACAGCGAATTGCCGAGGTTGCCGGCCAGCTCCCCCACCGCCGCCGTCCCCGGCCCGGCCTCGTCGGGGATGGTCAGAAGCGGCCGGTCGATGGCGAAGCCGGCGATCTCCATCCGGTCGAAGGCGCTCAGGGTCTCGAAACTGAAACCGGCCATCCCCTTGCTGACCGTCTGCACCCCCGGCCGTTGCAGCAGGCCGTGGCGGGCGGCGAAGGGATGGTGCAAGGAACTGCGATGGGCGCCGAGGTCGAGGCTGAAACGCTCCTCGGGTAGGTTGTCGACCCTGGCCGGCAGGGAAAAGGTGCGGTACTTGAGGGGGGCGTCGACGACCTTGCCGGGGCCCCGGTAGACGAAACTCTCCGGACGGTAGAAGGAGACCGTGCGGCGGGCGTAGTCGATGCGGGTGACGAAGCGGGAGAGAAAATCGTAACCGAGAATGCCGACGCGCACCGGTTCGTAGCTGTTTTCGGCAAGTCCCTTGTAGGCATGGATGGTCTGCGCCGGCAGGGTGAGTTCCCCCACCCGGCAGGGAGGCAGGCGCACGAAGGCGAGGGTGAAGAGCTCGCCGAAGCCGAAGCCGCCGATGCTCCCCTCGGGTTTGAGGCCGAGACTTTCGGCGTAGTCGGCGTCGATCACCGACATGGAGGCACCGCTGTCGAGAATCCACCAGCGGGTGTCGCCATTGATAGTGACCGGCAGGTAGATGAGATTTTCGCTGAAGTGGAAGGGGATGTTCTCGGCCCGGTCGCCGGCGGGAAAGGCGATGGCGCCCGTTTCCGGGGCGGGTTTGGCGAAGCGTTGCCGGTCCACGGGCGGGTCGATGCGCTGGGCGCCGACGATGATTTCCCGCCGCTTGTTGCGGGGGTGGATATCCGCGACCTGGCGGAAGGGGAGGCGCAGGCCGTCGATGCGCCGGTAGTCGTGGTAACGGGTGTGAATCTCGACATCCGGTTGGGTATCGACGGTCTTCACCACGCGCAGATCGTCGAGAGCGAAGAAGAAGCGGCTGACGTCGCTGTTGATGCGGTTCTCCAGGCGCAACACCCGGCAGGGCACGCCCTCCACCTCGGCGAGCCCTTCGTCGCTCAGGGTGAACCAGGGAGAGTCGGGGTTCAGGTGCTCGAAGTTTTCCAGCAGTTCGGCGATGCGGCGGCGCTTGAGGGTCTCTTCGTCGCGCACCTCCTCGGCCTGGCCGTTGGTATCCCGGCGCCAGCGCAGGTTGCCGTCATCCCCCTCGCTCTGGCGGATGATGCCGAAATCCTCATCGAGCCGGTAACGCAGCGGTTTCTCCGCCCAGCCTTCAAAAGTACCCTCCAGCCCGTCGTAGCGCACCGTGCCGACGCTCCAGCCGGAGCGAATCTGTTTGAAGCGCTCCAGCCCGCCCATCGCCTCGTAGTGGGCGGCGAAGAAGCGATGGGGATCGATCGACTCTTCGCCGCGAACCGGCAGGGCGACGAAGAGGATCAGCAGCAGGGCAAGGATGAGGCGGCACGGCAGCGGCATCATTTCACCGATGTAGGATGCGGTGACGGCAGGAACCGCATCGGGGTGGTGTGGAGGGAGGGGCGACCCATGGGTCGCCCGAACGTCGAACCGTTGGCGGTAGGGACGCAGCATGCTGCGCCTTTACCGCGGGATGTCCCCTATTTCTTCGGCATCGTCCCGTGCGGATCGCCCGCCGGCGGGAGGACGAATTCCACGGGGATTTCCAACTCTTCCTCGCCCCGCTGAATCCTCAGGGTGGAGCGGTCCCCCGGTTTTTTGCGTTTTACCTCATAGATCAGGTCGAAATTTTCCGCCACCGGCTCGCCGTCGATGGCGAGAATCCGGTCGCCCTTCAGCAATCCGGCAGTTTCCCCCACCGAGGCGGGCATGACCCCCTCGACGACTACGCCCTCCGTTCCCTCCCCGAGCATCACCCCGAGTTTGACCTCCTGCTTGCCGAGATCCTCGTATTCGGTGAAGAGAAGAAAATCGTAGGGGACCATGGGGAATTTGGGCTTTTTGACATTCATCAGCCGGTCTTTTTTATCCTCGGGGACGACGATTTCGGTGCTGCCGACCAGCAGGTACGAGGTCGGCAGGCGGCGGAAGACCCGGCGGGGGATGCCGAAGCCGTAGCGCACGTGGTTCCCCCCGGCGACCACCATCATCTGGTGCTCGGCGTGGGCCGGGTCGCTCAGGTAACGGACGACGCTCGCGGCCATGGTTTCGTCCCAGAGGGTCTGGACGCGATGGAAGCCGTCCGCCGAAATCGCCCCGTGCTTGCCGTGGTCGCCGAGAATCGCCTCGGTCATCGCCTTCTGGTAGGGATCGGCGAGATCCATCTCCGGCACCCGGCTTCGCTCTTCTTCCGTCAGTTCCGCCACCGGCTTGGCCCGCACCGCCGCGACCAGGCTTTTCTCGGCGTTGAGGCCGAGCACGGGAATCCGCAGATCCCGGGCGAGTTCGAGCAGTTCCCGGTAATAATCGAAATCCATGCGCCAGGTTTCGTACCAGCGCGACTCTTTGAGAAACTCTTTTTCCGAAAGCTCCCCGGCGCTCCAGCGGTCGAGAATCGGCTGCTGGGAAGGGACGAACATCTCCATGCCGAGAGCGATTCTCCCTTGATGGCGTTCGGCCAGGGCGCGCAGCAGAGCGACCTGCTGGCGGTGCGAGGCGGGGTTGTCATGGGTTTCGCCGACGTAAACGATACGGGCGTCGCCGGCGATGGCGTGCAGGCGCGCCTCGTCGACGAGAACGCCGGTGGGCAGGTGGACGATCTGCCCCAGTTGCGGTTCCTGGGGCAGGGGATAGGGCTGTTCGGGATTGGCGGTCATGGTTTTCGGCGCGCAGGCGCAAAGGGTAAGGGAGAGCAGGACAAGAGAGAGGCTACGGACGGAAAACATGCGGGTCTCCTCGGAAGGGGGGCGAAATCGGCTGGAAGGATTAGACCACAAAAGGCAGCTTCTGCCAACCTTGATGCCCTCGCGAAAAAAGCTCACGCGGCATGAGGCATGAGCCAGCCGATTCGGTTGTTGCCGGGCCGAAAGGCCTCGGCAAGATGTCGTAGATAGCCCCGCAGCGGTCTTAATGGCACTTTTAAAACGCTGACAGCGCCATTTGGATAAAGATTCGTTCCTGTTTTTCGGGTTTCTTTGGGTTTTTGGCGATTTCTGAACACGGCGGCGCGCAGGATATTCAACCCCGCCGCTTTCAGAACCGCCGCCAGCCGGACTTGACGCATGCCCCTGACCCGCAGATGCTTGATGCCGGTGACGCGGTCAAGGTTGGACATGGCGGCTTCCGCCCCGGCGCGGAAACGGTACACCTCGCCGAGGGCCTGGCAGAGGCCGGCATGATGGCGCTTGAGGTTGACCAGAAACTTCCGGATGGTTTTGACAAAAAGCCGGATGCGCCCCAGATGGGCCATGTTGGAGAAGATGTGTACCGAGTCCAGCCGCTGCCGGGAAGGATCGAGATCGAAGAGCCGCCTCAACGCACCGGTCACGTTCGCAAAGAGCGGCTGCTCCAGGCCCAGCCGCCCGGCCCGGTCCCGCATGGCCCAGAGCGTCCGAGGGGAAACGCAGGAACTGAAATCCGACGGATCGGTCACGTTCAGCGCATAATGCCAGAGGATGTTGAAAGCGAACTGACGAACCGCCTCCTCGTCGGTCAGGTCCTCCATCTGCTGCAGCGGAACGATGCCGAGCCTGGCGTACAGCTCCCTGGTCGGGCGCCCCCTGACGTCATCGAAGCGGGGACACAGCTTCTCCACCGGCAACTTGTGGAGGATCTTCTCCCGGAACAGATGCGCCCAGGAGGATTCCAGGAGGGCGAGCCGTTTCGGGCCGAGATGCTCAAAGGGATGGAACATGTCGACCTGTTTGCGGTCTTTGACGTGAATCATGGCGGTCCCTCGCAAGGCATTGGAATTGCTTAGAAATTTACCACAGGTCACGTCCAGGCGCAAGAAAAAATTGCAAACAATCTAATGATTTAAGCTATTTATCAGACCTTCTCTTTTTGCGAGGGCATCAAAGATATTTTTGCTAAATTTGTAAATGATTGAACCGGTGCATTTCTGGTGGATGATTCAGATTAAAAAATCGACCAACGGTCGATTTAATTGACTCTCGGTAGATTTTTTTGTAGGATCACAGCCAATAATTGATGCTTAACTGATCCGTTAAGATTAAAAACGAGGAAGGAGAAAAATTTATGGAATCCAAAATCGCTAAAGCTATTGGACTCAAGTACAATCCCGTGGCGGTTGTTCTGGCGGATGACAAACCGGAAAACGCTCTTCAATTTAAACCCGGCAAATGGGGATGTGTGATGTTTTTGTTTGCCAATGCCGCGAAGGGCAAGACCGCAGCCTTTGACGCACAGACCTACGGCTGCTGGGGCGGCGGTGTTGGTCTCGGATTCGGCAACGCATATGAGCAGTTTCCGGGTGGAGTTGACTGTTTTACCCGGTTTTTGTCGTCTGGAAACAAGCAGTGGGAAAAGGGAAGACAGATTGGGGCAAGTCTTGCCGGAGCCGCGAGAAAAGAGTTTGCAGATGATTTTCTGGAGGGCGAAAGATTTGTGAAGAATCCAGAGCTGGTAGATCAGTGGCTTAAGGAGGAACTGCCCATCATGGAAATCAAATCCCGCTATGTACTTTTTAAGCCGCTTTCTGATACGAACCCTGTGGCAGAAAAACCGGAAAACGTGGTTTTTACCGTTGATACAGACCAACTGTCGGCCTTGGTGATTCTCGCCAACTACGAAAGACAAGGCACGGAAAACGTGATCATCCCCCAGGCTGCCGGATGCCAACAAATTGGCATCATTCCCTGGAACGAGGCCAAATCGGAAAATCCCCGGGCGGTTGTGGGGCTCACGGATATTTCGGCCAGAAAGAATGTTCGCAAACTTTTAGGTGCGGAGTATCTTTCGTTTGCAATGCCTTGGAAAATGTTTCTCGAAATGGAGAGCAATGTGGAGGCAAGCTTTTTGGACCGGGACACTTGGCAGTCTCTTCAGGATTCCAGACCGTAAAACCTTTTAAAGTAAGAATAACGTGCCATATCAAGCTTGTTGGATCATCTGCCTCAGGCGATCCGCCAGCTTGAATGCAGCCTACAAAGTACCTTCATTTGTCTCTTAGTCATAAATACCCAAAATTCGCAGAAAGAGATCGTTGAGTTTATTGTGCACGTCTTCAGCGCGTTGAGCCCCCATAATGGCCTCATCGCAACCGCCGCGAAAGCTGTAAAACATGACTACCGCAGTCCAACGTTCATCATCAACCTGCCAAGCCCCTGCCTCGCAGCCATCATGAATCAATTTTGTAAGATATCGGGTAATTTCGGCATCAACCATTGCGTGCCGAAACGGCATTCCTAAGCTATAGATCACAATATCATGAAGTTCTTTTAACTCAAAGTAAGCGTCGACCGCTGCGTCGATCCATGACTTGATACGTCCGCGCCAATCATCGGCTGAGCAGTCTTCCACGCGTGCCAGGATACGTTCCATGACCTCGTTTTCGAAACCTTCCTTCAAAGCTCCAAGCAGTTCGGCTTTGTTGGCGAAGTAATGGTAAAGCGTCCCCTTTGCAAAATTGGCAGCGGCAGCGATCTCATCCATTGTGGTGGCCTCGTAGCCCTTTTCCACGAATAGTTTCCCTGCGGCTTCAACCAAGGTTGCGCGTCTCAGGTCAGCCTTCCGAGGACCTGATGGTGCGCCGCTCCGACGCGACCCGCTGTGATCTGTGCGATGTGAAGGTAAATGATTTTTCTTGTTCTGGTTCATACCGTCGCCTCAAGGTATGGGCGCATGATTTTCGACACCCTGTCGACTCCAGCAGCTTCCACCAGCTCATCCATGTTGATTTTACGTGAGCGCCATGCTTCGCGAAGCGCTTCGATGGCGACATCGAGACCGCCTTTGTTGCGGAACTTGAAGCAATCAGCCACCGTCTTCGCAGGGCTGTAAATTTTAACCGCCACGCCGTTTATGACACGCTCCTGAATACCGAACGATGAAACATAGGTCAGGTTGATCAGCGACAATTAAACCTCCCGTTCGGCGACAATTAAAATTCCCGGAATTCTTAGGGGATTATAAACTCCGACCATCTCTGGAGAAAGGATGGCGGATGGTCACCGATCAACAAGTAAGGA
>JAVFAR010000093.1:0-10630 GCA_034002365.1 Trichloromonas sp. | reverse complement strand
AAACTCGATCCGCAAAAGGACGGGCTCACCGGGGCTTTCTCCGGCAACCTCGGCATCCGCAACTTCTACGGTCTCGACGGCGAGCTTCGCGAGGAGCTGCTGCGCTGGGGGAGTTTGCAGATCGACGGCATCGCCGGGGATATTCAGCCCTTCGCCCTGCATATCGGCGGTATCGCCCTGAGCGACTATACGGCGCGGATCGTCATCGATGAAAAGGGTTTGCTCAACCTGAAGGGGATCGTCGCTACGGATGAACCGGAAACGGCCGGCGGGGAAGAAAAGGGATCTTCCGAACCGGCGGGCGAGGCGGCGGCGTCCGTCAAAGCTGTTGCGACCACCGCACCGGCCCCGCCGGAAACCGCCATCGGCGCCATCACCCTGCAAGGGGGAACGGTTTCCTTTACCGACCGGCAGATGCAGCCGGATTTCTCCACCACCATGTACCAGCTCGGCGGCAAGGCCGGCCGGATTTCCACCTCGGGAACGGCGCCGGCCGAGGTCGATCTGCGCGGGCATCTGGAAAACCATTCGCCCTTGCAGATCTCCGGGCAGATCAGCCCCCTGGCGCAGGAGCTCTTCGCCGACATCAAGCTCAGCTTCAAGGATATCGAGCTCTCACCGGCGACTCCCTACGCCGGCACCTACCTCGGCTACACGGTGGAAAAGGGGAAGCTGACCCTCGACCTTGAATACAATCTCCGAAAAAGCCCTGCAGGCGCAAAACCGGGTGCTGATCGACCAGTTCACTTTCGGCGACGAGGTGGAGAGCGAACAGGCGGTCAATCTGCCGGTGAAATTGGCGGTGGCCCTGCTCAAGGATCGCAACGGCGCCATCAAGCTCGACATCCCGGTCGCGGGCCGCACCGACGACCCGAAATTCAGCGTTTGGTCGGTGGTGCTGACGGTGCTGAAAAACCTGATGATCAAGGCGGCGACTTCGCCCCTCTCGTTGCTGCAATCGGCTTTCGGCGGCGGCGGCGAGGACATCACGGCGGCGGTCTTTCCCTTCGGCAGTTCGGAACTGCTGCCGGCGGAACAGCAAAAGCTCGATACCCTGGCGGCCATGCTCAAGGACCGCCCGGCTTTGCGGCTGGAACTCGCTGGTTTCGTCGATGCCGATAAGGATCCCGAGGGCTATCGCAAGGAACTGCTGGAGCAGCAACTGCGCAAGGCGAAATTTCTTGAGCTGGTGGATGAAAAGGAAAATCTGCCGGGACAGACCGAGGCGAACGTGGAGATTCTTCCGGAAGAGCGGGAACGCTATCTGGAAGAAGTCTACGACCGCGCCGACTTCCCCAAGCCCCGCAACGTGTTGGGGTTCAACAAGAGTCTGCCGGCGGAGGAAATGGAAAAACTGATCCTGGCCAATACCGAGGTCGGCCCGTCCCAGTTGCAGTCCCTGGCCCAGGCGCGCATGGCGGCGGTGGTGAACTATCTGACCGGTCCCGGCGGACTGCCGGCGGAGCGTCTTTTCCAGACCCGGCCCGATATCGACAAAAAACCGAAGGAGAAGGATGCCGACGGCAACCGGGTGGAATTCGACGTGGTCGCCCGCTGACGGCGGAAAATTCTTTGATTTAAGGGGTGGGCCTCGCCGTTGTTGTTCGCGGGGCTGCCCCTATTTTTTTGCTTTAAGCAGGGTATGAAGATTGCAGTCAGTTAATTTGTGCGAAAAAGGGTTGTTCTTACCATACATTCTCTTTCCCCTCGCTGGAGGAACCCATGGCCGTCAAGATCATCATCGTCAGGCGCGTACCCAAGGAAAAACAGAACGAAATCCGTCCGTTGCTGCTGCAGATGCGGGCCGTGGCCAACGCCCAGGTCGGCTACATCTCCGGTGAAACCCTGGTCAACTACGACGATCCCGAGGAGAATCTGGTCATCAGCACCTGGAAATCCCTGGAAAACTGGAACCAGTGGCTGCGCAACGAGCAGCGTATCGCCTTGCAGTCCCAGGTGGACCGGATTCTCGGCCACGAGACCCTGTATCAGATCTATTACAACGGTTGATCGCGTAAACGCGCCTCACATGTGAAGGATTACGGCCATGGCTCAAACGATGGAAGAAAAAATCAATCATCTTTTACTGATGCGCCGGCAGGCGATGCAGGGAGGAGGCGCCGAGAGGATCAAGAAACAGCACAACCAGGGGCGGCGCACCGCCCGGGAACGGTTGGCGCTGCTTCTCGACGAGGGGAGTTTCGAAGAAATTGACATGTTCAAGACCCACCGCTGTCACCATTTTGACATGGAGAAATCCCAGGTGCCCGGCGACGGGGTGGTGACCGGCTACGGCACCATCGACGGCCGCCTGGTCTATGTCTTTTCCCAGGATTTCACCGTGCTCGGCGGCTCTTTGTCGGAAACCTTCGCCGAGAAAATCTGCAAGGTCATGGATATGGCGGTGCAGAACGGCGCGCCGCTCATCGGCCTCAACGACTCGGGAGGGGCGCGCATTCAGGAGGGAATCGAGAGCCTGGCCGGTTACGCCGATATTTTCCTGCGCAACGTGCGCGCCTCCGGGGTCATCCCCCAGCTCTCGGGGATCTTTGGCCCCTGCGCCGGCGGCGCCGTCTATTCCCCGGCACTCACCGATTTCACCGTGATGGTCCGCGATAACAGCTACATGTTCCTCACCGGTCCCAAGGTGGTCAAGGCGGTGACCCACGAGGATGTGAACGAGGAGACCCTCGGCGGCGCCGCCGTGCATACGGCCAAGAGCGGGGTGGCGCATCTGGCCGCCGCCGGCGAGGACGAGGCCATCGCTTCTCTGCGCGAGCTTTTTTCCTTCATGCCGCAAAACAATCTCGAGTCGCCGCCCCGTCTGGAAACGGACGATCCCCCCGACCGGGAAATCCCCTATCTCAACGAAGTGCTCCCGGAAAATGCCAACCAGCCCTACGACATGAAGGAGATTATTCTCAACGTGATCGACGACGGGCATTTTCTCGAAATCCAGCCCGACTTCGCGCCCAATCTGGTCGTTGGGTTCGCCCGTCTCGGCGGCATGTCCGTCGGCATCGTTGCCAATCAGCCCCAGTATCTCGCCGGCGTGCTCGACAACCACGCCTCGGTGAAGGGGGCGCGCTTCGTGCGCTTCTGCGACGCCTTCAACATCCCGCTGGTGACCTTCGTCGATGTGCCCGGCTTTCTGCCCGGAACGGTGCAGGAATACGGCGGCATCATCCGCAATGGCGCCAAGCTGCTCTACGCCTACGCCGAGGCCACCGTGCCCAAGGTCACGGTGACGATCCGCAAGGCTTACGGCGGCGCCTATTGCGTCATGAGTTCCAAGCATCTCAAGGGGGATATCAACTACGCCTGGCCGTCGGCGGAAATCGCCGTCATGGGTCCGAAGGGGGCGTCGGAAATCCTCTACGCCAAGGAGCTGAAGAAGCATCCCGAAAAGGCGGAACAGCTGCTGGCGGAAAAGGAGCGGGAATACGCCGAAACCTTCGCCAACCCCTACGTGGCGGCGCGGCGCGGCTACATCGACGACATCATCCTGCCCTACCGCACCCGGCTGCGCATCATCAAGGCGCTGGGGATGCTGGAAAACAAGCAGGATGCCCTGCCGGCCAAGAAGCACGGCAACATTCCCCTCTGACCGGAGCGAGTGGTTACCATGATTCACGTTAGCTGGCAAAATGTGCTGGACGGTCACGGCTTCGCCATCACCCTCATCGGCATGGCTATCGTCTTTTCCGGTCTGCTGCTGATCAGCCTTTTCATCGCGCAACTCCCCAGGATGCTCGATCTTTTCGACCGCCTGACGGCCCGGTCGGCGCGGCCGGCGGCGACGAGCGCGCCCGGTGCCGAAACAGCGGCCGGGCCCCAGGGGGAAGAGCTCATGGCGGCCATCAGCCTGGTGGTGCATATGGAGTTGGAACGGCTGACCGGAGAAAGCCAGAAGATCACCATCTTGAGACGTTCGGGACAGGGCGCGATCTGGGCTTCGGCCGGCAAGGTGCGCAGTCTCTCGCAAAGGAGTCCCCATGCGTAAGTATGAACTAAAGATTAACGGCAACCCCTTTTCCGTCAATGTCGTGGAATTCTCCGCCGAGGAGGCGCAACTGGAGGTGAACGGCCAAAGCTACCGGGTCGCCATCGACAAAATCAGCGAAGCCCTGGGCGCTTCCGGCGAGGCGCCGCCGGTGCGCAGCTTCTCTTCTTCCGCCCCGGTGACGGCCCCGGCCTATGTGGGGGCCTTGCCCGGCTCCAACGAAACGGGCAGTGTGCGGGCGCCGATTCCCGGCTCGATCATGGCGGTCTTCGTCAAGGTCGGCGACAAGGTTCAGGCCGGTCAGCCCCTGTACAAGATGGAGGCGATGAAGATGGAGAACGAAATCAACGCCCATCTCGACGGCACCATCAGCGCCATTCATGTCCATCCCGGCGATACGGTCAACCAGGGACAGGAGATCATGGCCATCGCCCCCGCCGAGGTTATGAAAAACCGGCGCAAGGGCGATCTCTGACATCTTCCCGGGAGCCTAAGTCATGGACATGCTGCTGAAATTTCTCGACGGTACCGGATTTTCCCTGATGACCTGGGGCAACGCGATCATGATCGTGATCGGCATCGTCTTCATCGCCCTGGCCATCGTCAAGGACTACGAGCCGCTGCTCTTGGTGCCGATCGGTTTCGGTGTGGTGATCGGCAATATCCCCTTCACGGCGGGGATGGCCATCGGTGTTTACGAACCGGGAAGCGTCCTCAGCTATATCTATTACGGCGTCAGTCAGGGGATCTTTCCGCCGCTGATCTTTCTCGGCATCGGCGCCATGACCGATTTTTCCACCATGCTCTCCAATCCCAAGCTGATCCTCCTCGGGGCGGCGGCCCAGGTCGGCATCTTTCTGACCCTGCTTGGCGCCCTCTTTCTCGGGTTCACCCCCCAGGAAGCCGGGGCCATCGGCATCATCGGCGGTGCCGACGGGCCGACGGCGATTTTCCTTTCGGCCAAGCTCGCCCCCCATCTGATCGGGCCGATCGCCATCGCCGCCTATTCCTACATGGCGCTGGTGCCGGTCATCCAGCCGCCGATCATGAAGCTGCTGACCACCCGCGAGGAACGGCTGATCCACATGAAGCCTCCCCGCCAGGTCAGCCGCCGCGAGCGGATCATCTTTCCCATCGCCGGGTTCATGATCTGCGCCCTGATCGCCCCCGGCTCCATCGTCCTCATCGGCATGCTCTTCTTCGGCAACCTGCTCAAGGAAAGCCTGGTCACCGACCGCCTGGCCAACACCGCGCGCAACGCCATGATCGACATCGTCACCATTCTCCTTGGCGTTTCCGTCGGCGCCAGCACCAGCGCCGACCATTTCCTCACCCCCCAGTCGCTGCTCGTCTTCGGCCTCGGCGCCCTCTCTTTCTGTATCGCCACCGCCGGCGGCATCCTCTTCGCCAAGTTCATGAATCTGTTTCTCAAGGATGGGGATAAAATCAATCCCCTGATCGGCGCCGCCGGGGTTTCCGCCGTTCCCGACTCGGCGCGGGTGGCGCACACCATCGGGCAGAAGGAAGATCCCACCAACTACCTGCTGATGCACGCCATGGCCCCCAACGTCGCCGGGGTCATCGGTTCGGCCATCGGCGCCGGGGTCTTGTGGACGGTGCTGGTCGGCTGAGCGTTCTTTGCCGCCGCAAAAAAGCCGGGGCCGCTTTCGTGTCATACGAAGCGGCCCCGGCTTTTTTGCGGTTGAGAAGGACGTCTTTAGCGTCGTGATTCGATGCTCGCCAATCCCTGCAGGAGATTGTCGATAACAGGGTTGGGCCGGTCGTTTTCCCGGTGCCGGTTGATCAGGGGCTTGCTCCGGCCGATATAGAGGCGAATGCCGCCCAGGAGGTGATCGTAGTGGTTTTCTCCGGCGGCGGCGTCGATAAAGGCGGCCAGTCCCGGAAAGATCTGGTATTCGGCGCCAAGATGAAGGCGGCCGTCGTTTTTGTCGGCGAACGCACCGCCCAGGGTGAGGACCAGTTCCGGGGTCGGATACCAGTGCAGATCGGCCGTGGCGAAGAGGTTGTCGTCGATATCTCCTTGCTGTTGCCCCGCCGTTGCCGCCAGGGTGAGCGTCTTCAGGTAGAGATCCCCTTCGATGCCGAGGCGATTGAGGTCGACATTCTGGTCTTCGCCGTGGGCGGCGAGCAGGCCGAAAAGGAAGTGGTCCGGTTGGCGGTAGAGAAGGTGCAGGCCCACCCCTTTGAGCTGGTTTTCTTCCCGTTCGGCGTAAGCGCCGTCGAGTTGCAGGCCGAAACGGGAGCCGACGGCGAGGCTGGCCCCGCCTCCTTCGAGTTCTTCATTGTCGACCTGTCCGTAAATCCCTTGAAGCTGTCCCGAAAAGGCTTGGGCGAAAGGTGTCGGCCAAGCCGTCACCAGACCTGCAACGATGGCGAGAGCCAAGAGGACTCTTTGCGGCATGATTCTCTCCTTCGAAAAAATAAATGCGAATAACCGGGGAAATCGCGAAGCTGAAACCCTGGGGTGGATAATAAACGGATCTTTGTCCTGTGTATGCGGAAGTGGTCAGCGGCGGTTTTTCTTGAACTGCTTGAGCCACTCCTGAAATTCTACTTCCTCGTGCTCCAGTTCGAAAGAGTTGAGCAGGCCCCGCCGCAAGGCCACAGCCACCGCGCGGTTGCGCAGGTTGAAGGCGTCGCCGATCTTTTCGCTGTTGAACTGGTCCTGGTCGAGGGCGAGCTTGTTGTACAGGGAGTTGAGCCGGCTCTGCACCCCGCGGCGGCTGAGGTAGCGGCGCTGGGCGATGAGGTTGTCGGTGAGGCCGAGGGCGATGTCGAGCAGAGCCTCGAATTCGATGTCCGAGAGGGCGGTCTGGCTGTGTCCGGCGCGCCCCTGTACTTTACGCACCTCGGGATCGATCCAGCACTGGTCGTCGAGCAGGACAGTGCGGATGGCCGAGGCGATGCTTTCCTTGGTGTTGGATTTGAGGATGTAGCCGTAGACCGTTTCCGGCGGGACGATCTTCGACAGGGCGCGCACGTACATTTCATCCTTGTACTGGCTCCAGAAGACGATCCGCGCCGTCGGTTGCCGCTGCCAGAGTTCCCGGGCGAATTCGATGCCGTTGAGCTCCGGCATCTGGATGTCGCTGATGACCAGGGGGTTGGCGCGGCCCAGGGCGAGATCGAGGGCGACCTGGCCGTTGTGCGCCCGTTCCACGCGACACTCGACTTCCAGCCCCTGTAGCAGGTGATCGAGGAATTCGAAATCCTTGGGGTTGTCTTCGGCGATCAGAATATCCAATGGCGGCATGCTCCTCAGGCTCCTTGCCCGGCGGCGGGCAGCGGCAGGGTCAGTTCAAAACGGGTTCCCGAGGTAAAGCGTGACGGGCTCCAGGAAACTTCGGCGCCGACGGTCTTGGCCCGTTCGCGGATGTTGTAGAGCCCCCGGTGCCCCGAGGCGGGAACGGCGCGGGGATCGAAGCCGGAGCCGTTATCCTCGACGGAAAGAATCAGGTCGTTTTCCCGGCGGTCGAGATTGACTTCGTAGCGGGAGGCCTGGGCATGCTTGATGACATTGTGGATGGCCTCCAGGGCGATGCGGTAGAGGGCGAGGCGCGCGGCGCGCGACAGCGGCAGAGTGTCGACCCGGGGAGAGATGTAGAGGTGATAGGGGGGGAGGCCGGGCTTGTTCAGGTGCCGCTCCAGATGGGATTCGAGGGCCGGTCCCAGGCCGAGAATGTCCAGGGTCTGGGGGTGGAGGTTGTCCATCACCTCACGCAGGTTGCCGATGGCCCGGCGCAGATCCTCCTCAATGCGCGCCACACCGCTTTTACACTCCCCCTCGCAGCGCACCTCCTGGATGCCCCGCAGCACCGAAGCGAGATCGGCCAGGGTCTGGTCGTGGATATCCATGGCGATGCGCCGCCGCTCCTCTTCCGCCCCTTCCAGCAGCTTTTCCGTTCCCACCACCCGCAGCAGGCGATCGGTCATGTGGTTGATGGCCAGGGCCAGGGCGTCGAGTTCGTCGTGGACCTGGGCCGGCGCCGGCGGCGGGGTGAGATCCCCGGCGGCGATGCGGCCGGCACTGTCGGACAGCTCCTTGACCCGGCGCAGGATGCCGCGGCTGAAATACATGGAGAGAAAGATGCCGACGAGAATCGCCGAGCCGAGGACGACGATGGAAACGAAAGCGGTATGATCGACCAGTTCGTCCACATCCTGGCTGTGCAGGCCGCGCAATTTCTCCCGCTGGCGCTGGATCAGTTCGGATAGAGAACCGAGTTCGGGGCGCAGCATGACGATAGCGGCGTTGAAGCGGTCGACATCGATACCGAGCTCCGGGTTGAGGTCGGCGACCGCCTGACGCAGCAGGGTGCGGGACTGCTCGGGCAACGGCAGAATCTGGAGGATGCGGCCGGTGGCGCCGTCCAGGTGTTCGTAGAGGCCGTTCAGCTCGCCGAAACAACGCACGTCGACCAACGGTTCGTCACCCAGTTGCATGAGCAGGGAATGCATCCGTTGAGTCGCCAGTTCCGCTTCCGCCAGGGCGACGAAGACCGTGCCCAGGTTGCGGGCTTCCTGGCGCTTGCGGGAGAGATCCCAGTAGGTGTACTGCAAAAAGGCGAGCAGCAGCGCCATCAGCAGCAGGACCGCAGCCGGAGCGAGAATGATCTGGTGTTTGAGTGTCAGGCGCATATCTCGAAAAATAACACAAAGCCTCGCGGAATACACTGTGTAAATACACAGAACCATTAGCTCCGGGACGAGATTTCGACTGGGGAAAATCGCCGTTGTCAATAAAATATCGATTGACAAGACGTTAGCGCCTGATAATTTATAACCGTTTATGTCTTACATTGAGTGTCCATTCCGGACTACCCCCCCCTGAAGGAGGCCAGATGATGAAGAAGTTGCTGATGTTGTTCTGTCTGTTTTTAGTGACGAGCGGCGCTTTTGCCGATCCGCCCCCGGTCTTTGACGTTGATCGGGAATTTTATCCCAACTATCCGTCGCTCATCAAATACGAGAAGAACGGTGCCGAATTTACCCCCCCGGAAGTCTGCGCCGAATGCCATACCAAGCAGTACGAGGAATGGACCGGTTCGATTCATGCCCTGGCCTTTAAGGACCCCGTCTACCAGGGTGAGCTCAACCTCGCGGTGAAGGCCGTCGGCCATGAGATTTCCCGCCAGTGCGAAGGCTGCCATTCGGGGGCCGCGGTGGTCACCGGCGAAATCAAGGGACCTGGTCTCAAAGGTTTGAGTCCCATGGCCCTGGCCGGAGTTTCCTGCGACGTCTGTCATTCCATCGTCGGCACCACCCATTGGCAGACGCCGACTCACGAACCGGAAAACGGCTCCTTCATCATTCGTCCCGGGGTCGATACGCCCGAGGGACCGCAGCTGAGAAAGCAGGGTCCGGCGGCCGTCTCGGAGGAATGCGGCATGGGCTTTCATGAATGCGACGAGTCTTCCCTGCACCTGCAGGCCGATCTCTGCGCCGGCTGTCACCAGGTCTATCATTACGATAAGCACTTCCCCCTCGAAGCCACCTATCTCGAATGGAAACACGGCGCCTACGCGCAGAAGACCATCCTCTGCCAGGATTGCCACATGGTCGATCTCGAAACCTTCAAGCGCACCGCCGACGAATTCAAGAAGCCCGAGCGCCATGAATATCGCCACTATTTCAACGGCGCCAACTATCTGCTTTACTATCTGGCCGCCGGCGCGGCCACGAAGGCCGGCGACGAGGCCCTGGCCGCCAATATCATGAACAAATACGAAATGGCGGTGGGCCGTCTTCAGTCGGCCGCCGATCTCGAAATCACCCCGGTCTACAACAACGGCCAGCTGGGCGAGGTGAAAGTGCGGGTGAAAAATATCCGCGCCGGCCACAACCTGCCGACCTCTCTCACCAATATCCGTCAGCTCTGGCTGGAAATCACCGCCACCGACGAAAAAGGGCAGGTGATCATGACCAGCGGCGCCGTCGACGGCAACGGTCAACTGCCGGAAAACACGCGGCTGTTCAATTCGGACGGCATGGGCAGCGATTTCCACTTTGCCGTCGATCCCTGGGTGATCACCGCCTTCTCCCGGCACGACACCATCCCCCCCAAGGGGCATAAGGATGTCTACTACGGCATCAACGCCGGTGCCAGCCCGGTGGTCAATCTCGACGTCAAACTGCGCTACCGCCAGGCCGATCAGAAGATCGCCGAAAAGCTCCTCGCCAGCGTCCCCGAGGATATCGACCTGAATGCGACCTATGGCCTGACCGAAGTGCCGCCCCTGCCGGTCGTCGACCTGGTTGCCAAGCAGGTCAGTTTCCAGGCCCGCAAGTAGACTCAGCTCCAAGCAGGCATGAAAAAAGCGGTCCCGGTTTCGTACCGGGGCCGCTTTTTTCGTTGTGCGCCAGGCATGGCGCGTGGTGCGCAAGCACCAGATGATTGATCGTGGCGTGCCCTGATCCACCATCAAAAAAAGAAAAACCTCGTTGTCCCAGTAGAACCGGGAAGATAGAATGCGGTTGGGGCCAACAAACTATCATCAACGAGGTGAACGGATTATGGCACAAGGCATTCTTCCTTACCAGTGCCAAGAGCAGAGCACCGTCTCGGGGCTGACCGCCTTGGCGGGTCTGCCGACCTATCTCGATCTG
>JAVFAR010000092.1:0-10677 GCA_034002365.1 Trichloromonas sp. | reverse complement strand
CAAGCAGTTGGCGATCCATCGCATCGAATCGGCCGAGATCCTCGACACGTCCGCCTTGAGTCCGGAACGCTTCGATTTACAGGCGTATGTCGACTCCGGCGCCTTCGGTTATCCCGAAGGCGAGGGCCTGCTGCAACTGCGGGCACTCTTTGCGCCGGAGCCGGCCAAACAGTTCGAAGAAACGCCCCTGTGTGCCGGGCAACAGCTGACCGTGCAGGCCGATGGCCGGGTTCTGCTGGAAGCTCAGGTGCGTGACACCGCCCAGTTGCGCTGGTGGTTGCAGGGGTTCGGCGCCCAGGTGGAGATTCTCGGCCCGCCAGATCTGCGGGAGGAATTCGCCGAGCATGTGCGGGAGCTTGCCGCACGTTACGGCATCTTCTGAAAGGGGCGTCGCGGGCGTTCCTGGGCGGGTTATTCCGGGATGAACGATTCGAGGAATTCCTGAAAGAGCAGGCGGATGAAGGGGAGGGCGCTGGTCAGGCGGTGGTCGCTGCTGACCAGATGCAGTTCCGTCTGGTGGTCGCGGGCGTAAGCGGTGACCTGGGCTTCGGGGACGACGGCGTCCTGCCAGGCATGGACGATCACCGTGCGTTCGGCGACCGGCGGCGGGGCCGGGTCGTATCCCGGCAGACCGATGGCGGAGGCCATCAGAAACAGCCCCTGGGGTTTCAGGGCGGCCGAGGCGGCCAGGGAGACATGGCCGCCCATGCTCGATCCGACCAGAATCAGTTCCCCCGGGTTTTCGGGATAGCGTTCGAGCAGCCGCGCAACCCGGCTTTTCGCATCGGGCAGGTCGCTGTAATCGGGGCTTTCGGCCCGGTACTCGTAATATTTGGCGATCTCGGCCAAGGCCTGGATTTTACTCCCCCAGGGGCCGCTCTCCTTGCCGTGGGCGAAAAGCACCAGCCTGCGTTTGTTCATGATGATCCCTCCGCTTCGTTGATCCTTCCATCCGCCGTTCAGCGTTCGGCCGGTCCCGCGGGCTAGATAGGATGCTGGAGAGCCCTGCAGGGAGGAGCCAAGAACCAGCAGAAAATCGCAGTGCTCGGCCAGTCTTTGCACCTCGCCGAAGCCATGCACCGGTTTGCCGAAAAAGATGATGTTCGGCTTGAGGAAACCGCCGCAGTCAGGGCAGGTCACGACCGGCGGCTGTGCCGCGCGTATCATCGCCTGTCGCCACCAGGCGTAGGAGAGCTCCAGCTGTTGCCGGGCGCACGCCAGGCAGGTGGCGGAGTGGTAGGAGCCGTGCAGTTCCACGACCCGGCGGCTGCCGGCCATCTGGTGGAGCATGTCGATATTCTGGGTAATGACCGCCGTCAGGGAGCCGGACCGCTCCAGCGCGGCCAGGAAGCGATGGCTGAAGGTGAGGCGGACATCCTTTGCCACTTCGACGTGATCCCGCGAAAATTCGTAAAAGTCCCCGGGTGAATGCCGGAACCAGTCTTTGTCGAAAACTTTTTCCGGATCGTAGCGGCGGGTCACATACAAGCCCTTGGGGCCGCGAAAGTCGGGAACCCCTGCAGCGGTGGATGTCCCGGCTCCGGTCTGGGGCACGATGGCCCGGGCGGCTTTAATAAGACTTGAACATTTTTCAGGATCTTGTTCGATCCGGGGGTTTTACATAGGGGCTTGTATCCGGTGTTACAGAGGGTTCTCAGCTTCGGATGTTACACGATTGTCTTTTCGTCTCTGTCCTTTTTTGCATCTAGGATTGCTGCATCCGGTGTCGGCACCTAGCATAGCGTAGTGAACAATTTTGCCGTCGTCGTTAATGACGTCCGAACCGGCTGGAATATAGGACGGATTCCCGCAGGTTGGATAATCAAAACTGAAAGTTGCTCTCCATTTGTATGCCATGATGTCTTCCTCCCCCATTTGGGGAACATCTATACTTGAATTTTCCTGAGCAAATATAAGGTGCTCCCCGAACCTATTTGTTTCTCCCCTTGCCTTTCCCTTGCCCCTTGCCCTTGCCGCCGTCGTCGCCGCGATTTTCCGGATGCCAGCCGAGGTCGCCGCGCTTGAGGGCGTGGAAGTCGGCCGAGCCGGGCTTGATGCCGAGGCTCTGGGCCAGCGCTCCCCAGCCCTGCCCCTTGCGCGCCTGGTATTCGCGCAGCACCACGTCGATGGGCTGCCGGGTGCGGTTGCTCAGCCACAGGCAAAGCGCGGCGTCGCCGTGGCGGGAGACGGTGCGCAGGGCCAGATCGATATCGGGACCGGAAGCACCGAAATGGGCGCCAAGGTCGGCGCGAAAGCGCCCGAGGTCGGCACTGGCGTAAGCGGTCAGGCTGTTGAGATAGGCCTCCATGTCGGCGCGGGCGACACCGGCGACGAACAGAACCAGGGTCAGGACGATCAACAGATGGCGTATTTTCATGATTTTTTCCTCCTTGGCTTGACAGGGTTTCGTGAATATTGCTTTTCCTCTCGACTCCGATTAACCAGCGATAAAAGCGAGGACGTCTTTCGTACCGATCAGGATGGACCGTTCCTCTCTCCGACTCCGGCCGCCATCTCCCGCACCACCCGGATCAGCCCGTAGTCGCCGCCCCGGCCGAACTTGAGACAGCACAAATCCCGCCCCTGTAGAGCCTGCGCCGCGCCGCTCCCGACCGGGGGAGGCGGCAGGCGCCCGTCCCGGCAGGCCAGCGCCGCCACCGCCAGATCGAAGGCCGGGCCCGCCGGCAGGCTGCCGTAAACTGGGGCATGGGCGGCACACCGGGCGTCGGCGGGGAGATGGCGGGGATAGTTCGCGCCGCATTCCCGGTGGCCGTCGGCGCCGAGAAGATAGAGGGGGGCGGCATCCAGCAGCGGCGGACGCACCCTGGCGTTGCCCTGGCGCACCTCGGTGATCCGTCCGTAACGGGCCGTGCCCGAATCGGCGGTCAGCAGAAAAAAGGCCGCGCCCTCGCCGGGGACGGCGCTTTGCCGGTCGAAGTCGAAGGGGCGGATGAGGTCCGAGGTTTCGGGGAAAAAGCGATGCCGGCAGTAGCGCAGCACCGCGCAGGCTTCGTCGACCCCGCCCAACAGCACTGCGTCGACCCGCCCTTCGGCCAGCCAGCTTTGCGCGGCGAGAAGGGCCGTGGGGACGGAAAGCTCGAACTGGCTGACAGTGAGATTGGGGCCGGTGATGCCGAGGAGGATGGCGGTGTGGGCGGCGGCGGCGTTGTGCACGGAACTGGAAAAGTGGGTCGGCGAGGCGAGGGCGTCGCCACCGTCGAGGACCGTGTCGAGAAAAGCGAAGGTGGTGGCGGTGGCGCCGTAGCCGGTGGCGACGATCAGCCCCAGGCGTGCGCGCTCCAAGTCTGGAAGACCGGCATCCTCCAGGGCAAGATGGGCGCCGAGCAGAGCCAGCCGGGAAAAATGATCGATGCGGCGCAAGGCCCGTTTGTCGACAAAGCGCGTAAGCGGGGCGGTGTCGGCGAGCAGCGCCGGAAGCTCACCGCCGGCGAAGGCCGCCGGGCGGGTTGGCACCGATCCGCCGGCAAGCGCCGCCGCGAAATCTTCCAATCCGCAGCCGAAACCGCCGACCAGCCCGATCCCCTGAATGGCCATGGCGTTCATAGATAAAATCTCCTTATTCGACGTAGGGGCGACCCGCTGGGTCGCCCAGGGCGAGGCGACGCCTCGCCCCTACATGGCGAATAAAAAACCTTCGTGCGGTGCGCTCCTACCGCGTCCCCCGCCCGAAGACCAGCACCGCGTTGTTGCCGCCGAAGGCCAGGGACTGGGAGATCGCCAGGTCGCCGGTCACGGCAGTGGTCTGCGTCACCGGGGTCGCGGGGAGCTCCGGATCGGGTTCGGCGAAGCCGATGCTGGCCGGAATTTCCCGCCGTTCCAGGCAGGCGACGGTGAGGGCCGCCTCGATGCCGCCGGCGGCGCCGAGGGTGTGGCCGGTATGTCCCTTGGTGGAGAGGAACGGCACGTTCGGCAGCATCGCGGCCAGCACCCGGCTTTCGACCCGGTCGTTGTCCGCCGTGCCGGTGCCGTGGGCGTTGACGAAGGCGATCTCCGATGGCGAAGCGCCGGCTCCGGCCAGCGCCTCGGCCAGGGCCCGCTTGAGCCCGGCCCCTTCGGGATGGGGCGCGGTCAGATGATGGGCGTCGCAGGCCGCGCCGTAGCCACGCACGAAGGCCCGAGCCGGACGTGATCCGCGCAGCGCTTCGCTCTCCAGCACCAGCACCCCGGCCCCCTCGCCGAGGTTGAGCCCTTTGCGGCGGCGGTCGAAGGGGGTCACCGGCGCGTCGGAGGCGATCATCAGGGCGTGAAAGCCGTTGCAGGTGGTGCGGCAGAGCTCGTCGGCGCCTGCGGCCAGGGCCAGGCCGCAGAGCCCGGCGCGAATCCAGGCGGCGGCCAGCCCGACGGCGTCGCTGCCGGAGGAACAGGCGTTGACCACCGTCTGACAGGGGCCGTCGAAGCCGTACTCTTTCGCCAGGCTCGCCGCCGGGTTGCCGGCGAGAAAGCGGCGGATCGGCGCCAGCGACGGTTCTTTTCCCTGCCGATATTCCCGGTAGAAATCCTCGTTGTTCATGGCGCTGCCGACGGTGGTGCCGAGGCAGACCCCGACCCGCAAGGGCCGCAGCGACTCCCGGCTCCAACCGGCGGCGGCCAGGGCTTCGTCGGCGGCGGCCAGGGCCAGCAAAGTGGTGCGCGGCAGATCGTCGCGCCCGGCGAAATCGTCATCCACCTCGAACACCGGGAAGGGGGCCGGATGGCTGGTGGCGAAGCGGCGCGGCGGCGCCGGGGCGCGCTCGCCGCGAAAGAGCGCCGCCATCGTTTCCGGCAGGGTCCTGCCGGCGGCGCAGATGCAGCCGAGGCCGGTAACAGCCACCGGAGCGGGGCGCCTCATCCCTGCCGTTTTTTTTCGATGAAGGCCGCCAGGGTGGCGACGGTCTGCAGGGCCGGGCGGCCTTCTTCCATATCCTTGATCTCGACGCCGAAGTGTTTCTGCACCAGCACCACCAGCTCCACCGCGTCGAGGGAATCGAGCCCCAGCCCCTCGCCAAAGAGCGCCATGTCGTCGGTGATCTCCTCGGGGGTCAGGTCTTCGAGGTTCAATTCCTCGACCAGAATTTTTTTCAGCTGTTCTTTGATATCCATATAAGGAAACTCCTCTCCATTCAATTATTTTGTCCGGTCATTCTGCCACATATCGAAAAAATTGAAAAACTGGTCGGGGTGCTCCCGGGTGAATTTTTCCAGGGCGGCGGCGAACTCCGCCACATAGGGGGCGAAGGCCGCGCCGCCGCGTCCGGCGATGGCCGGCACGCGGATGATCCGGGCCAGCTCCAGCTCGTAGCTTTCCGGGCCGGTCTTGGCGGAAAAAAGGACGGCGATGGGCGCGCCGGTGGCCGCGGCGAGCTTGTAGGCGCTGAACGGAAAAAGCACCGGAGCGCCGAGAAAGTCGACGGCAACGGCGTTTTTGTCGCTGCCGAGCAGGCGGTCCCCCATCACCGACAGCACCTCGCCGCGCTTGAGGACGGCGAGCATCTCCAGGGAACCGCCGAGAAAGCCCCGGGGGTCGATGATGCGGTAGGGGCATTCGCGCCCGGCGTGCTCGAAGTAATGGCGGTCGATGTCGCCGTCCTCCCGCTGCATGAGCAGGTTGACCGGCACCTCGACGAAGCCCAGGGCGCTCATCGCCACCTGCCAGCAGCCGACATGGGCGCCGATCAGGATCAGCCCCTTCCCCTCCGCGAGCAGGGTGAGCAACCCGTCCTTGCCGTGCAGCCGCACCCGCATCTGTCCGGGACCGAGGATGCCGACCACCGCCCGGTCGACCAGCACCTTGCCCAGCGCCAGAATCATCCGATAGCCTTGCCAAAACCGCCGCCACCCGGAAGCGCCGGGGAAGCGCCGGCGCAGGTAGGGCTCGGCCTTGCGCCGCTGATCGGGGCGCAGCAGGGCGTAGTAGAGGACCACGAGATGCAGCAGAACATAGGCGGCGCGCCGCCCGCCGAGGCGGATCAGCAGGTAGAAGATGCCGTGCTGCAAACGCGAGCCGACACTGCGGCTGCTCCAGCGGTTCCTCGACTCAGCCGGCGACACGATTCGACCTCAGCAGAAACTGTGCCATGACAAAGATGATTCCCGCCGTTGTGAGCGCCAGCAGCGGCCCGATCAGCAGCGCGCCGAGCAGCCATTCGTAGAGCCGCTCCAATCCCTGATAGCCGAGGGTTTCCAGGGAAATCTCCGTGAGAAATTCGCCGTGGCGCAGATAATAGCCCGCCTCGATGCAGAGGGCCGGAACGAGGGGAGGCATGCACAGCTGACTGGCCCCCACCGCCGCCACCTTGTTGAGGCGAAAGAAGGAACAGACGAAGAGGATCGCCAGGGTGTGGCAGGCGATCAGCGGCAGCGCGCCGAGGAAGACCCCCGCCCCGCCCGCCGTCGCCAGCTGCCCGGGGGTGGCGTGCTCGGTGAGCAACGTCTTGATCGAACGCAGGGGATGGAGAACGCTGACCTTGAGTTCGCCCCCCGCGTCGGCGACCAGTTTGCGGTGGGGCCAGGGCAGGACCGAACGCAGGGTCAGATGGGTGTTGAGCAGAGTCAGCCGCAGATTGTCGCGAAAGGCCTTGAAATGGGAGACGCGCTCTCCCGGAGGAGGATAGTGGACGCTGATCGGCACCTCGCGCAGCGGCACCCCGGCCCAGGCCCCCCGCGCCAGCACCTCGACTTCGAAGGAGTAGTGCCGCTCCCGCAATTTGAGGCCCTCCAGAACGTCCAAGGGATAGGCGCGAAAGCCGCTCTGGGTGTCGCTCAGGGACTTTCCGGTCTGCAGGCGCAGCCAGAAGTTGGAGAACCTGCGGCCGAAGCGGGACGAGCCCGGCACGTTGGCGACGGTGAAATCCCGGGCGCCGACGACAATGGCCATCGGCTCCGCCGCGACCATCGTAGCAAACTTCGGGAAGTCGGCCGGGTCGTGCTGGCCGTCGGCGTCGATGGTGACGATGTGACTCATCCCCAACCCCCGGGCCAGCCGCGCCGCCGTCAGTATCGCCGCTCCCTTCCCCCGGTTCACGGGATGGCTCGCCAGCCGCACCGGCAAACCGTGCAGACGATCCAACGGCCGATCGCTGCTGCCGTCGTCCACCACCAGCACCTCGGGATGCACCGCCAACGCCCGCTCCACCACCTGCCGCAGGGTCGCGGCGTGGTTGTAGACGGGGATGACAATGAGGATGCGCGGCGCCGTCATCGTCACGAATCCCCCAGGCGCCGGCTGTCGCGGGCGAAACGCAGAAACGAGCCGGCATTGAGGGCGAAGCGGCGCCAGGAATCGGGGGATTTCCAGAGCATGGCGAGATAGCCGAGGAGCACCCGAGGGCGCTGGAAGTGGCTCTTGTAGTAGAGGGTGAAGAGTTCTTCCAGGCGCTCGCAGGTCATGCCGTTCGGGACGAACTGGAAATGCATGCAGTCCATCTTCCCCCAGTCCTCGTCGAAGACGCCGAGTTCGCGGGCGTTTTCGTAGATCGGGGTACCCGGAAAGGGGGTGAACTTGGAGAGGTTGAAGTCGTCGATGGGCAGGGAGAAGACGTACTCCATGCTCTTGCGGATGCTCGCTTCGCTCTCGCCGGGCAGGCCCATCATCAGCAGCCCCTTGACGCGGATGCCGGCCGCCTTGATCTGGCGGATCTTCTCGGCGAGCATGACCAAGTCGGGATTCTGCCGGTGCTTCGCCAGCAGCTCGGGGTCGCCGGTTTCGATGCCGAGGCTGGCCATCCAGCAGCCGGCGGCCTTCATCAGCCGCAGCAGCTCGGGGTCGACGTGCTCGGCCCGCACCGCGCAGTTGTAGGTCAGACCCAGGGGCTCATCGATGAGTTTCCGGCACAGGGCCTCGACCCGCCCGCGGTTAAAGGTGAACTGGTCGTCGTAGAAGTTGACGTGACGAACGCCGAAGCGCTCGCGCAAATAGCGCAGGTGGTCGTAGAGGTAGTCGGCTGAGTTGTAGCGGAAGGTGCGGCGAAAGACCGAGCGATCACAATAGCTGCAGGCGTAGGGGCAGCCCCGGCTGGAGATGCAGCTGCTGTTGGGCGCCTTGGGGTAGTTGAAGATCGGCAGCTGATAGGCCTTGGGGTAGCCGTCGAGCTTTTCGTAGGCGGGAAAAGGCAGAGAGTCGAGTTCCAGACCCGGTTCCCGGTAGCCGGTGAAGCGCGGCACGCCGCCGTCGCGGAAGACCAGCCCGGGGATCTCCTCCATCTTCTCGCCGCCGGAGGCGAGGAGCGCGGCCAGCGTCTCTTCCCCCTCGCCGACCACGACCACGTCGACTTCCGGGAAATCGGTCAGCACCCGCTCCTTCAGCGCCGAGACGTGGGGTCCGCCGAAGACGGTACGGATGCCAGGGAGTTCGCTTTTCGCCAGCCACGCCAACCGGGCGCCGTCGAGAAAGCTGGAGGTGGTGCAACTGAAGCCGATCCAGCCCGGCCGCGTGCCGCGCAAAAGCTCACGGATACGGCTTTCCGCGTCGGGATGGGCGTGGCAATCGACGAGATCGACGGCGAAGCCCTGTCGCTCCAGCCAGGCGGCGATGCTCGCCAGTCCCAAAGGAGGCATGATGTTGGCCAGCCGCGAAATGTCGCGCCCGGCCGCTTCCGCCGCGTAGCCCAGGGGATGCACCAGCAGGATGCGTTCAGCGGCGGCCATGCCCCCTCCGCGGCTTGTCGAAAGCGATCAGCTTGTCCCAGAGCAGCCCGCGAAAGCCGAAGTCCTGCATCACCTGCATGCGCTTCTGCCCCTCGGAGGGGGGGAAGATGCGGTCACGGCGGCCGTGAAAGGCCTGTTCAATGGCCGCGTTCATCCATTCCCGGTCGAGACCGGGGGCATAGTAGTAGAGGGGGTGAAGCAGCGACTGGTCGGCGGCGACCAGCCCCTCGCGGATGGCGCGGGCGTGCAGCGGCGATTTGCTCAGCAGGCGGATGCCGGAAAAGGCGAAGACCACGGTGTGTTCCAACTTCTCCAGATTAGCGAGACCTTCGCGCACCGTCCCCTCGGTTTCGCCGGGGCCGCCGAAGATGACGAAATGGGCGCAGGGGAGCCTTTCGGCGACACAGGCGCGGTTGACCGCCTCGACCTCGGCGAAAGTGAAGCCCTTGGCCAGCCCGGCCAGGGCGGCGTCGCTGGCGGCATCCGTCCCCAGCTCCAGGGCTTGGAGGCCGGATTGTTTGAGCAGGGCCAGCTCCGGGGACCCGAGCCCCTGGGGACGGAAGAAGGCGCTCCAGCGCAATTGCACGCCGCGCCGCAGGATCTCCTCGGCGACGGTCAGGTAATGGCCGGCCGGGTCGTTGAAGATGGAATCGGTGAAAAAGAGATGGTCGATGCCGTGTTCCCGTTGCAGGCGCTCGATGTCGTCGGCCACCGCCGCCGCCGGACGGCAGCGGAAGACCTTCCCTTCGAGACCGGGATAGGTGCAGTAGGCGCAGTGAAAGGGACAGCCGCGCTTGGTCTGCAGATTGGCCATCCCCGAGCGTTCGCGATAGAACCGCACCAAATCCGGCACCAAAAGCGGCGCCGCCATCTCCGCTCCGGAAAGCCCCGCCCCCGGTTCGCTCGCCAGGCGCGGCAGCGGCCGTCCCGCCGCCCAATCCTCCAGCAGACTCACCAGCACCCGCTCCCCTTCGCCGACCACGCCGCAGTCGGCGCCGAGGTAGTCGAGAATCGCCTCGGGCATGATCGAGTAGGCCGGGCCGCCGACGATCAACGGCGCCGTCGTCGTCTCCCGCACCAGTGCCGCCAGCCGCCGGGCACGGGCCAGATACCAGCCCTCCTCGCCGTCGAAGGAATCGACGTTGTCGATGTTGCGCAGGGAGAGGCAGACGACCTCGGGGGCGAAATCCCGAAGGGCCGCGCGCAGCGCCTCCTCGGACCGGCCGGCGGCGAGAAAATCGAACTGATGCAGGGTATGTCCGGCCTGGTCCAGCGCCCCGGCGATCACCGCCATCCCCAGGGGATAGACCGGATAGGGTTCGGTGACGACATTGGCGGAGAGGAGGAAAACCCGGCTCATGCCGGCGTTCCGGCCGTCCTGAAGCCGCGCCGGGTGCGGGGATCGTAGCGGCGGTAGGTGCCGTCGTCCATCTCCTGGCGCATCACGGTCTTGAACAGCTCCCCCATCCGCAGGGCGTAGCCGCCGCCGGCGTAGAAGGTGTCCCAGGCGTAATGGAACAGCTCCTGCAGCTTCTCCGGCGTCATCCGCTTGGGCTGGAAAACGACCTTGTCGGCGCTGTAGTCGAGCCAGTTGTTGGAGAGGATGCGCCCTTCGCGCTCCAGTTGCGCGCGGATCGGCGAATGGGGGAAGGGGGTCATGATGGTGAATTCGGCGACGTCGAGTTCCACTTCCATGAGGAAGTCGACCAGCCGCTTGATGGCGTCCTCATCCTGGTCGTCGGTGCCGAGGATGATCGTCCCTTCGATGCCGATGCCGTGGTCCTTGAGGCGGCGGATGCGGTTGCGGATGGTATCGGAAGTGTCGAATACCGCCTGGTAGACGTACCAGGCACCGGCGTCGGCGGCCAGCTTGAGAATTTCCGGATCGTCGAGAATCGGGTGGGAGACCCATTTCTTCTTCAGCGGGATCATCGCCGTGAACAGCTCTTTCAGCCACTGGCGGTCCTGGGCCAGGGAGTTGTCGACGATGAAGAGGCGGTTGTTCTCGATCGCCTCCATCTCGGCGATGACCTG
>JAVFAR010000091.1:0-10702 GCA_034002365.1 Trichloromonas sp. | reverse complement strand
TATCGTAGGGGTTGACGATGAAGGGGATCCCTTCGCGCACCAGGGTGTTGGTGACCGGATCGATCTGCACCTGGGTGGTGTCAGGGACCTGCTTGATACAGGCGACGACAAGCATGGGGGTTCCTTTAGCGTGGGGGATAAGAAGACTTCCGGATAAAACAAACAAAACAAGAGACAAAAACCCGAGGGGTCAAGTGCCCCAAGGGGTGTTGCCGGCCGCCAAAGAGGAGGCCGACCAAAACCATTCCTCCAGAGAATGGTTTGAGATTATAAAGGATAAGCCGGCAAGGGTCCAGATTTAACGGTCGGCGATCCTGATAATCGTCATTTTATCGCATGGTTGCCGATCTCTTTTACAATCCCGGGACACGACGGCCCAAAAGACCGATGATCCTTTGGGCCGTCTTCTTAAGCCGGGGCGGGGAGAAATCTCCCGCACCCGGTACCGGATCAGCGCAGTGCCTGAATCTTTTTCAGGCTCTCCTGCAAAATGGCGCGTTTTTCCTCGGCCTCGGCAAGCTTGGCGCGATCTTTTTCGAGGACGTGGCGGGGGGCGTTGGCGACAAAATTCTCGTTGGCCAGCTTTTTGGCGAAGAGTTCCACATCCTTCTCGACCTTGGCGATCTCCTTGAGCAGGCGCTTTTCCTCCTCCTCGACGTTGATCAAGCCCGCCAGGGGGAGCAGGATTTCCACATCCCCGGCCACCTGGGTCGCGGCCTGGGCGGGACGCTCGACGCCGACGCCGAGGGTCAGTTCGCCGACCCGGGCCAGGGCCTTGACGTACCCCGCGCCGTCGCGCAGCACCGCCGCCGAGGCCTCGCTCTTGCAGTCGAGCACCGCCTGGATCTGTTTGCTCGGCGCCACATCCATCTCGCCGCGAATATTGCGGATCCCCTTGATCGTCTCCATGATCAGCTCCATCCCGGCCACGCCCCGCTCCGCGTAGGGCAGCCCCTCGCCGTCCGGATAGGGGGAGTCGACCAGGAAGGTCGTGGGACGCCGGCCCGGCAGCGCCTGCCAGATCTCCTCGGTGATGAAGGGCATCAGCGGATGAAGGAGGCGCAGCAGGCTTTCCAGCACCACATAGAGCACGCTCTGGGCGCGGCTTTTCACCGCCGGATCGGCGCCGTAGAGATCGTCCTTGACCAGTTCGATGTACCAGTCGCAGAAGCTGTTCCAGGTGAAGGCGTAGAGAACGCCGGCGGCGTCGTTGAACTTGTAGTCACGAAGGGCCTGATTGGTCTCGCGGGCGGCCTCGGCCAGGCGGCAGAGAATCCAGGTGTCGGCCGGCGACAGATCGAACCGGTCGAGATCGATCCCTTCGGGTTCGAAGCCTTCCAGGTTCATCAGGGTGAAGCGGCTGGCGTTCCACAGCTTGTTGGCGAAGTTGCGGTAGCCGGCGATGCGTTCGGTGGAGAGCTTGATGTCGCGCCCCATGGCGGCGAAGGCGGCCAGGGTGAAGCGGAAGGCATCGGTGCCGTATTCGTCGATGACGCTCAAGGGATCGATGACGTTCCCCTTGGATTTGCTCATCTTCTGCCCCTGGGCATCGCGCACCAGGGCATGGATGTAGACCTCCTTGAAGGGCACCTCGCCCATGAACTTGAGGCCCATCATCATCATCCGCGCCACCCAGAAGAAGAGGATGTCGAAGCCGGTGACCAGGCAGGACGTCGGATAGAACTTCTTCAGGGTCTCGGTCTTTTCCGGCCAGCCCATGGTCGAGAAGGGCCACAGGGCCGAAGAAAACCAGGTGTCGAGCACGTCCGTCTCCTGGCGCAGCCGGGTGCCGCCGCAGTGGGCGCAGACGATCGCATCCTCGCGGGCGACGGTGACCCCCTCGCAGTCGTCGCAGTACCAGGCGGGGATGCGGTGCCCCCACCAGATCTGCCGGCTGATGCACCAATCCTTGATGTTGTACATCCACTCGAAGTAGGTCTTTTCCCACTGTTCGGGGACGATGCGGGTGCGGCCGTCCTTGACCGCCTCGATGGCCTTCTCGGCCAGGGGGCCGACATTGACGTACCACTGCTTGCTCATGTACGGCTCGATGACCGTCCGGCAGCGGTAGCACTCGCCCACGGCGTTGCCGTGCTCCTCGATCTTCTCCAGCAGCCCTCGCGCTTCGAGATCGGCCACCACCTGCTTGCGGGCGGCGTAGCGCTCCATGCCGTTGTAGGCGCCGCCGTTCTCGTTGACGTTGCCGGAGGGGTCGAAGATGTTGATGAATTCCAGGCTGTGGCGCTTGCCGACCTCGAAGTCGTTGAAGTCGTGGGCCGGGGTGATCTTCACCGCGCCGCTGCCGAACTCCTTGTCAACGTACTCGTCGGCGATAATGGGAATTTCGCGGTCGACCAAAGGCAGCAATACGGTCTTGCCGATCAGGTCGGCATAACGCTCGTCCTCGGGATTGACCGCCACCGCCGTATCGCCGAGCATCGTCTCCGGGCGGGTGGTGGCCACGACCAGGACGCGGTCGCTCCCCACCACCGGATAGCGCAGATGCCAGAGGTTGCCCTTTTTGTCTTCATGCTCCACTTCCAGGTCGGAAAGGGCGGTGTGACAGCGGGGACACCAGTTGATCAGACGGTTGTCGCGATAGATCAGGCCGTCCTCGTAAAGGCTGACGAAGACCTCGCGCACGGCGCGAGAAAGCCCCGCGTCCATGGTGAACCGCTCCCGCTCCCAGTCGCAGGAGGCGCCGAGACGTTTGAGCTGATGGATGATCTGCCCGCCCGATTCGGAGCGCCACCGCCAGACCCGCTCGATGAAGGCCTCGCGTCCCAGTTCATGGCGGTCCTTGCCTTCGGCGGCGAGCTGTTTTTCCACCACGTTCTGGGTGGCGATGCCGGCATGGTCGGTGCCGGGCATCCACAACACTTCATGACCGCTCATGCGCTTCCAGCGCACCAGGATATCCTGCAGGGTGTTGTTCAGGGCGTGCCCCATGTGCAGCACCCCGGTGACGTTGGGCGGGGGGATGACGATGGAGTAATGGGGTTTGGGGGAATGTTCGTCGGCGCGGAAGCAGCCCTGGCTTTCCCAGGCTTGGTACCATTTCTTCTCGACGTCGCGGGGTTCATATCCTTTGGGCAGATGGGTTTCCATGGACACTGCGTCCTTCCTGCGTATTAAATTTTTCCCGACTGCACGTCGGAATTGAGAATAAAAAAAGAAATGGGGAGTTTAAACATCCCCATTCCATCCGTCAACCGGCGATCGCCGCCACTGCGTCAAACAACGCCTTTCAACTCGTTTGTTCCGCCTCGGCCTTGATCTGGCGCAACTCTTCCTTGATCAGGCTCTCGGCCAGGCCGGGCACGACTTCCCAGGCGATCTTTTCGAGGATGGTCCCGGCCAGACGTTCGATCACCGCCCCGGCGACACGCTCGACAATGCGCTCCAGCTCGGCTTCGCTCAATTCCCGCGCCCGCTCTTCGACGGAGGCGGCCACAACTGGGGCGGGCGCTTCGACCGGAGACGGTTCCGCGACCGGTTCCGCCGGCAATCCGGCGGCAGTGGCGGCGAAGGCTTCCGCCGCGGCCGGAGCCGCTTCGGCAAGCTCCACGGCCGGCATCTCCGGCTCCGGTCTCAGGGTGTCGTCCTCCTGGACGCTCTCGGCCACAACCGAATCCTCGGGCTCAAACTCGGGCTCTTCGGTGGAAAAGACAAAGTCGTCCTCTTCCGCCACCGGGGTTTCGCCGATGACGGCCGCCTCCGGAGCGGTCTCGGTCACGACCTCGGGCTCAGATTCGCCGGCGGCAAGGGGAACGGGCTCATCCTCGAAAGTGAAGATGTCCTCGGCCAGGGGCGGAAGATCTTCATCGGCGGCCAGATCGGCCTCCGTCTCGTCCGGGACGAAGACGAAATCATCCTCGGCGGCCGGGGCGTCGACGCCCGCCTCATCCTCCAGGATATCCCCCTCGTCGAGGGCCAGAATATCCCCATCATCCAGCTCCATCACCTCGTCTTCCTCGCTCAGGTCGACCGTCTCATCCGTGGCGGCGGCGGGTTCGGCGGACGCCGGAGTCAGATCCTCCTCGACCAGGGAAACGTCATTCCAGATGTCCTCAGCCGCTTCCTCCTCCGCGGGGGCGGAAGGCTCCACGGCTTCATCCGTGAAGATAGCGCTGAAATCGACCTCCGGGGACGCCGCGGCGACAGCGGGTTCCGGCGCCGGGGCGGTCTCGGAATCCTCCAGTTCGGTCCAGATATCCGCTTCCACCTCAGGCTCGGAAGCGGAAACGGGCTCAGCCTCGGGCATGGATACGGCAACAGCTGCCGACTCCGGCACGGGCTCGGCCACCGGCGCGACGGGTTCGGCAGGCGCCGCAGGCGCTTTAGGCTCGACTGGCGCGGCCCAGGCCTTGTCGAGCAGTTCCTTGACGCGGGTGATCAGGGTCTGGGATTCGAAGGGCTTGGCGATCCAGCCGTCGGCGCCGCAGGCCTGGGCCTTGGCTTCATCGAAGGGCTCGAAGGTGCCGGTGAGCAGGAGAACCGGAACCCCGGCCAGGGAGGGGTCGGCCTTGACCGCCGCGCAGAGCTCGTAGCCGTTTTTCCCGGGCATGAAGACGTCGGCGAGAATCAGGTCGGGCCGGTCGCTTCTGGCCTTTTCCAGGGCGGCATCCCCGTTGCCGGCGACGGCGAGGGTGTAATCTTCGTTGACGAAGGTGATGCCAATGACCTTCTGAATCGTAACACTGTCGTCGGCCAGTAACAGTTTCCTGCTCATTCAAACCTCCTGATTCCCCGATGGGGAAGGTTGCCGGAAATCCCAGCGGGACAGCTCCGCGACAATCCGTTCGATATCCAAAAGAAGATAGGGGACCCGGTCATAAAGCACCTGCCGTTCCGCGTTTTCACCGGCGGCGAGAAGTCCGGACGATGCAAACCGCTCCGGCGCCGGGACGCGGGGGACGGCATCGGCGGACAGGGCCACCCGCCCCCAGGAAACGGCGCAAATAACGGCAAAAGCGGATGCCGTCACCGGGGAACCCTTCGCGCCAAGACGCAACAGGGGAAGGGCCTCGCCGTCATGAACCACCATCCCCGCCACTTGCGGCGGCAGCAGGGGTAAAAAGCGGACCTTCGGCAGGGGCACCACCGCCAGGACATCCGCCAACGGAAGGGCGAAAGCGCCGTCACGGTTGCGGAAGAGCACGAACCGATGGCTCAGATCCCGCGCCGGCATTGTTCCAGCCACAGGGCGTCGCAACGGACCAGAAGTTCGTCCCGCCAGAGTTCCACATCGCCATAGGGCCGGGGGCCGGGAAGGAAGGACAAGAGCGGAGCCGGACAGCGCGTGAAAGCCGAGGCCGGATGAACCCCCAGCACAAGGTCGACAGGAGCGGCCCAGCTTCCCCGTTCACCAGCGAGCACCAGATATTTCACGGATGCCTCAGGACGGGGATGACCGGGCAACCGGAAAAGTCGCCGCAGATCGACCACGGGAATCTCCCCGTCGCGAAAGGGAAGCGTGGCCGGCGGCGCATCGGCGGCGAAGGGCTCCAGGGTTTCTTCCTCGCGGATTTCCAGCAGATCCTCCGCGGCCAGGGAAAACCCGACTCCTCCCAGGCGGAAAACCAGGGACATGCCAACGGAACAGGACATGCTCACCTCCCCGAGTTCAAGCCTTCGACGGCTTCCGGAAAGGCCGCCAAATCAGCTGAAACGCTACCATAGGGGCTCCCGGAGTGTCAAGAGGAGCGACCGGAAAATTCAATAGGTTAGGCGATTTAGAAGAGTTTCCAGGGCTGCGGCAGAAAGAGCCGGTGATAAAGATTAATGGCATAGCGATCGGTCATGCCGGCGAGAAAATCCGCCACCGAAACTTCGCGGCAGTCCCCCGGCAGTCGCCGGCCGCCATGAGCCGTCAGCGCCTCTTCGTTTTCCATGAAAAAGAGAAATAGTTCGCGCAGAATGCGGGCGGCCTTGGCGAAATCCTCGTGGACGCTCGGCGCCTGGTAAACGTGGTCATAGAGCCAGTCCCGCAGGTCGGTGACCGCTTCGGCCAGGGGATCGGAGAGGAGGATTTCCCCGCCATCCGCCGCCAGGGAATGCTGGATGATGTCGGTGACCATGGTCCGTATCCGCCGGGAATGGGTCTCCCCCAAAACGGCGATGATCCTCCCGGGGATCTGACCGCTCTTCACCAGACCCGCCCTCAGGGCGTCGTCCAGGTCGTGATTGACATAAGCGATGATATCGGCCAGGCGCACGATGCGCCCTTCGAGAGTGGCGGCCCGCACCGCCGGATCGGCCCCTTGAATCGGCCCCTGCCCCTTGGAATGCTTGAGGATGCCGTCGCGCACCTCGAAGGTCAGGTTCAATCCCGCCCCGTCCTTCTCCAGCACGTCGACCACCCGCAGACTCTGCCGCACATGGTGAAAACCGCCCGGCGCCAGTTCGTTGAGCACCCGCTCGCCGGCATGGCCGAAGGGGGTGTGGCCGAGATCGTGTCCCAGCGCGATGGCCTCGGTAAGATCTTCGTTGAGCGCCAGGGCGCGGGCAACGGTGCGGGCGATCTGGGAAACTTCCAGGGTGTGGGTCAGCCGGGTTCGATAATGATCCCCTTCCGGGGCGAGAAAGACCTGGGTTTTGTGTTTCAGGCGGCGAAAGGATTTGCAATGCAGTATACGGTCCCGATCATGCTGAAAGGCGGTTCTGATCGTACAGGCTTCTTCCGGGCGGTTACGCCCGACACTATCGGCACTGCGGCAGGCCTGCCCGGACAAAAATCGCTCTTCCCGTTCCTCAAGCAAACAACGTATATTCATGACCGCCCTCTTCCGATTAAAACATTATTGGTGAAACTAGCCGTCTCCCCAATGTCTACCTTTGAAAAGCTACCGCTCTATCCATAGCGATGCATGCCCGCAAGAAAAGGCCCGAAAAACCAGGAAACAGCTCATTATTGGCAATCGTTCGTGTTTACGGGAAAAATCTTCTTGCTTTTATCATTGGATATTGTATTAGTAACACAAATTATTTTCGATAAACATCACAATAACCGATTGATCAGGAGGAAAGACATGGCGACATTGCTGGAAATGGCGGCCGAAATCGTAGCCGCCCACGCTTCGACAACCACCATGACCAAAGAAGAACTCGTTGCCGAACTGGTTGAGCTGCACAAGACCCTTGGCGCCCTGGAAAAAGGCGAATCCCCGGCCGTGGAAGCGGCCGCGGCCGAAGCGGAAGCCGCCGCGCCCGCCATTTCCCTGAAAAAAGCTTTCGGCAAGGACAAAGTCGTCTGCATGATCTGCGGCAAGGAAATGAAAACCCTGGCCCGTCATCTCAAGACCGCTCACGACCTCAAGCCCGCCGAGTACCGTAAGCGGTTCGGCATCCCCAGCAAGCAGCCCCTGGCGGCCCGCAACTACTCGGAAAGCCGTCGGGTGATGGCCGTGGAACGCGGCCTCGGCGACAACCTCGCCAAGGCCCGCGCGGCTCGTGGCAAAAAGAAGTAATCGGCGGTCAAATGACCGTTTTCCACGAAAAAAGCGCCCGCCGGGCGCTTTTTTCGTTTTATCAGAAGAGGGCAAAGGGGACGGTGCGCAAGACCCTGCCCGAAGCATCGACCACCTCGACCCGCCAATCCCCCGCCCATCCCGCCTGCAGCGTCTTGACCGACCAGGTATTGAAGGGGGAATGGCGGACCCGCAATTCAACCCGCGCCATCTCCTGATCTCCGCGATACCAGACATGGAAGATCGGGGTCGGTTCTTCCACGCCGACGATCCGTGTAAAACAGTAGAGGGGACCGTCTGCGGCCGGCCAGCGCTGAACCCTGTCGACCGGCCGATGGTTCTCGACCTGCGTGGTGACCACCCCCTCGGCAATCTCAACCGCCCCGGCCGCTCCGCTCCCCGACAGCAGCAGCAAAAGCAAGACCAAGCTGATCTTCATGGCGGTCACCCCTCCTTTTTGTTCCTTGTGCAAATGGTCGGGATCGGGTATTTAGATTCAACAGATGCGGCGGCCCGAATAACCGCTCCCTCTTCCTCAGTCAAGGATACCCGCAATGAAACGTCTGCTCCTCGGCGACACCCGTCAGCCGCTGCTGGAAACCATCGAAGGGGTGCTCAAGCACTGGGGCTACCGGGTCCTGGTTTCGTCGCGCCCCGAGCAGATCAAAGTGCTGTTGCGGGAAACCTCCCCCGACCTGCTCATTCTTGGCGCCGGTTTGCTGGCCAACGGCGAAAGCTCCTTGCGCAAACGGGTCGAGAAGTTGGTGGCCGCGGGCAACTGCCCACTGCTGGTCCTGAACGAGGAAGGCATCGAGAACGACCCGAGTCTCCCCCATGACCCGATCGCCGTCCCCATCGACCTTTTCAGCTTCTTCGCCCAGGTGCAGCGCCACACGGAACGCTTCCCCCGTAAAAACCTGCGCCTCACCGTCAAACTCCCGGGGATGTTCTCCCGGGGGGAGCAGATCTGCCTGGCGGAAGTTCTCAGCCTGAGCATCCAGGGGCTGATGATCAAAACCAGCCTGCGCATGGTCCCCGGTGACACCCTCACCGTCTGCGTTCCCCTGGTCGGCATGGGCAAGGAACTGGAACTGGCGGGGCGGGTGCTCTACGGCGTGCAACCCGGCGCCGACAACAACTATCTGCAGGGGGTTGGCGTGGAATTCATCGGCCTGAGTGAGGCGGATCGTCAAGCCCTCGGCGATTTCATCCGCAAACGCTTCTTCGGCGACGTCTCCACCGAGGAACATGCCCCCCAGGTTTCCCCGGACCAGTTCGAGCCGCCGCGCTGAGCGGTGCCCGCCTACCCCGGAAAATCCCGCCAGAAGCTCCTCCCCGCCCCCACCGCCAAGCCGAAGGCCTCGGCGATGGTCGCCGCCACATCGGCGAAGGATGTGCGCTCCCCCAGCGCCGTCCCCCGCGCCATGCCCGGTGACCAGACCAGCAGCGGCACATATTCCCGGGTATGATCGCTCCCCGGCGTGGTCGGATCGCAGCCGTGATCGGCGGTGACGATCAGCAGATCGTCGTCGCGCAGCGCGTCCAGGCATTGGGGCAACCAAAAATCGAACTCCTCCAGGGCTTGGCCGAAGCCCCGCGCATCGAGCCGGTGCCCGTAAAGCATATCGAAATCGACGAGATTGGTGAAAATCAGCCCCCGCTCCAGTTGCGCAAGGGCCGCCAGGGTCTTGGCCATGCCGTCGCGGTTGTCGCTGCTGTAGACAAAGTCGCCGATCCCGCGCCCGGCGAAGATGTCGCGGATCTTGCCGACCCCGAAAACCGGAATCCCGGCGGCGGTCAATCCATCGAGAATCGTCGGGGCGGTGGGCGCCAGGGAAAAATCGTGGCGGTTCGCGGTGCGCCGGTAGTTGTCCGGAGCGTCGCCGACAAAGGGGCGGGCGATGACCCGGCCGATGCGGTAAGGGTCGAGGATGCACCGGGCGGCGCGGCAGATCTCGTACAGCCGCTCCACCGGGATGACCTCTTCGTGGGCGGCGATCTGAAAGACCGAGTCGGCGCTGGTGTAGACAATGGGTCGGCCGCTGCGCAGATGCTCGTCGCCGAGCTCTTTCAGGATTTCCGTCCCGCTGGCGGCGATATTGCCCAAAAAGTCCAGGCCCGTGTCCCGCCTCAAGGCGGCGATGATCTCTTCGGGAAAACCGGTGGGATAGGTCGGCAGGGGGTTAGGCTCGATGATGCCGGCGATTTCCCAGTGGCCGGTCGTGGTATCCTTGCCGGCGGAAGCCTCGGCCATCCGTCCCCAGCCCCCTTGCGGCGCGGCGACCGGCGGTACGCCGGGCAGTTCGAGAATGTTGCCCAATCCCAGCGCTTGCAGATTGGGCAGATTCAGGCCGCCGCAGGCTTCGGCCACATGGCGCAGGGTATTGGCCCCGACATCCCCGTAGCGCGCGGCGTCCGGTAACGCGCCGATACCACAGCCGTCCAGAGTGATCAGCACCACCCGTTTCACCCCACCCCCGCTCACAGCCCGTTCTCCCGCCGCCATTCGTCGACGATGGCCGTGCCCGCGCTGCTGCCGATACGGGTCGCTCCCGCCGCCAGCAGCGCCCGGCAAGTCGTCCAGTCGCGAATGCCGCCGGCGGCCTTGACGCCGATGCGCCCGGCCGCGATCCGCGCCAGCAGCTCGACATCGGCGATGGTCGCTCCCCCCGGGCCGAACCCGGTGGAGGTCTTGACATAGGCCGCCCCGGCCCGAACCACCGCCTCGGTCAGGGCGATTTTGCGCGCCGTATCGAGAAAACAGCATTCGAGAATCACCTTCACCCGGGCCGTCCCGGCGGCGCCCACGACCTGGCGGATTTCCTCCTCGACGGCGGCGAGCTCACCATCGAGGGCATTACCGACAGGGATCACCATATCGATTTCCGCCGCCCCGGCGGCGACGGCCTCGGCGGTTTCGAAGACCTTGACGGCGGAGAGCGTATAGCCGAGGGGAAAGCCGACAACCGTGCCGACGGCGACATCCGAGCCGTAAAGCAGCCCGGCGGCCAAGGGCACGTAAACCGGGGGAATGCAGACCGAGGCGAAAGCGTATTCCACCGCTTCCTCGCAGAGGCGGCGCACCTGGTCGGCGCGGGTATCGGGTTTGAGCAGGGTATGATCGATGAGGGACGCGGGATGGGGGGGGGTCAGGGGGATCGCAAAATCGGCGGGGGCGGTTCATGAACCGCCCCCCCTCCGGCAAAAGGGACGAGATCGGTAGAGCACACGTC
>JAVFAR010000090.1:0-11082 GCA_034002365.1 Trichloromonas sp. | reverse complement strand
ACGCCCGGGGTGAAGGTATGGAACTTGTGATGACATTCCCGGCATTCGAGCTGATGCAGCCCCCCTTTGTCGCGAATCGTCTTGAAGATTTCCACATGACACTTACCGCATTCGGCGGTGTTCATCTGCTCAAGTTCCTGCAGATAAGCCTCCGCCCCGTCCCCCGGGGTCAATGGACGAGCCGGTTGCGCCGCGGCGGGGCTCCCGGACAGAGCCAGCACCAAAACCAGCAGGGCGTAGGACAGACAACGGACCGGTATTTTCATAAAGGCAGTCTCCTTCTTTATCATAGGGGTTGCCGGCAAGGGGCTCATTGCGCCTTCCAGTTGGCCAAGTTGTGCGGATTGGTGTGACACTTCAGACAATCCGGGAACTTGCTGTGGAGCCCGGCCTCATGGGGTTGGCCGTGACAATCTTCGCAACTCATGGCCGACCCATGGGTTCCCTGATGACAGGTGACACAATCGAGCTCCCGGTGCTTGGCCGGGGAAGCGGCCAGCATCGCACTCACCTCGCCATGACAAGCGGCGCAATGGATCGACGGCAGCCCGTCGGTGAAATTCATCTGTGTCGGCGTGTGGGCCGGATGACAGACCAGACAATCGGCGCTGGTCATCTCCGGGCTGTGCGGGGCATGACATTCGACGCAGGCCTGCTTGCCGCCATGGGTAGGATGACAGAGGGCGCAATCAACCTCCAGGTGCTTGCTCGGCCGCGCCTGCATCGCCTGATTGATATCCCCGTGACAGCCGATACAGGCGGCGCGGGTCTCCTTCGCCTGACTGAAATCGAGTTCCAGGGGCGCGTGGGGATCATGACAGGTAACGCAACCGCCGACCTGGTAATGACTGTTGTCCTTCGGATCGTGGCAGGCGGCACACTCAGGCATCACCCCGTCGGTCTGAGGCGGATGGGCCTTATGGCAGTCCACGCAGGTCACCGCCGTTTTGTGCGCCATCCCCTTGTCCTCAATGGTCTTGGCCACTTCGCCGTGGCAGGAGGAACAGTGGGCCGGATTGACTTCCCGGGCGAAGGCGATGTCCGTCGGTTTATGCGGAGAATGACAGCGCAGGCAGTCGGCATAGGTCATTTCCGGGGTGTGGCCGGCATGACAGCTCAGACACTCCTTGAAGTCCCCGTGATTTTCATGGCATTCACGGCAATCCATCCCCGAGTGAGCCGAGGGATTGAACTCCATGAAACGCCCCACCTCGGAATGGCAGGAGACGCAGACCGGCTTGACCTCCTTGCGGCTGTCGAGGTTGAGATCCATCGGCGCATGGGGATCGTGGCAAGGGGTACAGGGCTCGCTGGTGTAATGCAGCTTCTGCAGCCGGGGATGACAGGTGCGGCAGCTCAGGATCGTCTCCTGGCCGTGGGGTTTATGGCTGGGGTGGCAGGAAGCGCAGGTCGCCTTGGTCTTGTGCGCCCCGCCCTTATCGGCGATCTTGGCCGCTTCGTCGCCGTGACAGGAACCGCAGAGCGCCTCCGGCACCTCTTTGGGATAATTCAGCGCCGTCGGCTGATGGGGCGCGTGGCAGCGCAGGCAATCCTCGTAGCTCATCCCCGGCGCGTGCGGCTGGTGACAGCCGAGACAGGAAATATACTCGCCGTGCACCTGATGGCACTCGTTGCAGTCCATCTTGGTATGGGCGCTGGGCAGGGCCTGCAATTCCGCACCGATAGCGGGATGGCAGGAGATGCAGGCGGGCTTGACCGGCTCCACCGCCTTCAGATCGATGGCCAGCGGGCTGTGCGGCGGATGGCACTGGGCGCAGCCGCCGAGATTGAAGTGGGCATTAGCCGCCGGATCATGGCAGGTGGCGCAGGAGATGAGCGCGGCGACGCCCGCTTCCGGATGCTGGGCATGACAATTGGTGCAGCCGACGCCGGGATGGCGGCCGTGACAGTCGGCGCAGCTCACCGCTGTCTTGTGCGCTCCTCCCTGCCGATCGAGATCGGCCACCTGGGAGGCATGACAGGCGGAGCACAGAGCCGTGGAGGGATTCCCGGAGAAATCGGTGAGGGTCGGCTTGTGCGGGGCGTGGCAGCGCAGGCAATCCTCGTAGGTCATTTCCGGGCTATGGGGCCCATGACATTCGAAACAGGACTTGGCCTCGGCATGCTTGGGATGGCATTCGTTGCAGCCCATTTCCGAATGGACGCTGGGGAAATCGCTGGTCTCCCGGCCAGGACCTTCGTGGCAGGAGACGCAAGCCGGGCGCACGCCGCGGATGCGGCTTAAGTCCTTGATTTCCGGCGCATGGGCATGATGGCACTTGGTACAGTCAGCGACGGCGAAATGGGCCGATTCGGACGGAGCATGACAATCGGCGCAGGACGGAATCGCCCCATGCTCCTGATGGCAGCCGCCGCAACCGACGGCCTGGTGCTTGCCGCCGGCCTTGCCGAGCAGCGCCGTCGGTCCCTCGTGGCAGGCGCCACAGAGACTGGCGCCGATCTTGGCATCAAAGGCCAGGGCCGACGGGGCATGGGCGGGATGGCACTTCTGGCAATCGTCCCGGGTCATCGATTCCGCGTGCGGCTCATGACACTGGCGACAGTCGGGGAGGAAGCCGTGCTCGGCATGGCAGTCGATGCAGGGCTGCTGGCTGTGGGCATCCCCCGTCTTGTCCATGTCGGCCTTCGGCTGGGCATGGCAGGTCACGCAGGCGGCGCCGACGTTGGCCATTTCCGCCAGCGGTTTGGCCAGGGGAGAGTGGGGTCCGTGACAGGACTGGCAGTCCTTCAGGGCAAAGTGGGGATTCTCCTCGGGGGCGTGACATTCGGCACAGGCCAGCGGTTCGCTCTCCTTGACCGGCTTATGCCGGGGATGGCAGGCGGAGCAGCCGGCCTGATCCAGGTGCGCCCCCCCCTTGGCCTTCAGCTCCTCCACCACCGGTGCATGGCAGGCACCGCACAGGTCCGGGGCAACCTCCGCCGGGTAACGGATGGCCATGGGGTTGTGGGGATCGTGACAGGCCTGGCAGTCCTTTTCCCCCATCTTGTCGTCATGGGGGGGATGGCAGCCGAGGCATTGCGGGGTATCCTCGCCGTGGGTCAGGTGGCATTTGGTGCAATCGAGATTATCGTGGCGATTGGAGATCCCCTCGGTAACGGTCACGATCCCTTCGTGACAACTCAGGCAGGCTTCCTTGACGGCACCGGCCTTGACAAAATCGAGCTTCAGCGGGCGATGGCCGTGATGGCAGGAGGCACACTCCTTGAGAGCATAATGGGGTTTATCGTCCGGAGCGTGGCAAGAGGCGCAGTCGACCTGGGCCTTTTCCCCCTTGGCCGGATGGCGCAGGTGACATTCCTGACAGGCGACCTCCGACTGGTGCTTGCCGCCGTGGCGCTTGAACTCTTCGATCACCCCGCCGTGGCAGGTGGCGCAAGCCGTCTCGGAATCCTTCATCTCCGCCAGGGGCTTGGCCAGGGGCGCATGGGGGGCGTGGCAGGAGGCGCAATCCTTCAGGGCGAAATGGGCCCGCTCCGTCGGTGCATGACAACCGGCGCAAGCCGGGATATCGCCGTGCCGGGCATGGCAGCCGGCGCAGCCGAGTTCTTTGTGCGCCCCCCCCTGTTTGACCAGTTCCGCCGTCGGCCCTGCATGGCAGGCGCCGCAGAGTTCCGGCGCCACCGATTCACCGTAAGCCAATCCAGCGGGCGCATGGGGCGCATGGCAAGCCAGGCAGTCCTTGGCGGTCATCGATGGGCTGTGGGGCTCGTGACATTCCATGCAGGATTTGGCTTCGCCGTGCCGGGGATGACAATCGTTGCAGCCGCCGAGGCTCTCCTTATGCATGGCGCCGGAGGTTTCGAAGGTGGTGACGACCTCTTCATGACAGACGGCGCAGGAGCTGGCGGGAACGTTGGTGCTGATCGCCGCCGCCTGCGGCGCATGGGGGGCGTGACAACCGGCGCACTCCTGATTGCCCATGGTCGCCTTGTGCGGCTTGTGGCAATCGAGACAGGCCATCGCCTCGCCGTGGCGGGGATGACAGGCGACGCATTCCTGCTGGGAATGGGCGCTGGGGGTTTTCTGCATCTGCTCGCCCGGACCGGGGTGACAGCTGACGCAGGCTTCGCGGGTATTCTTCATCTCGGCCAGGGGCTTGACCAGCGGCGCGTGGGGATCGTGGCAGCCGGCGCAATTTTTGACCGCGAAATGGGCATTTTTCCTGGGCGCGTGGCAATCGGCGCAAACCGGCGCCTTGCCGGTCTCGGGGGGATGATATTTATGGCATTCGGAGCAGTTGCCCATGTCGCGATGGGCGCCGCCGTTTTTCTTGATGGCGCCGACAATGGCGCCGTGGCAGCCGGCGCAGGCCTCCGCCGGCTGGGACAGATCCATCTTGGTCGACTTGGGATCGTGGGCCGGATGACAGCCGAGGCAGTCCTTCTGTCCCATCTCCTTGCTGTGCGGCTCATGGCAGCCGAGACACTGAGGCATCTGGGAATGGATGACGTGGCACTCGTTACAGCCCATTTCGGCATGGGGATTGGGGCCGGTCTTGGGCGGAATCGGATCGGCGTGGCAGCTGGCGCAGACCTCGTTCGCCGACTTCAGGTGCGAGAAATCGACGTCCAACGGCTTGTGGGGGTCATGGCAGGAAGCGCAGTCGGGCAGGGTGTAGTGCTCCGAAGCCGCGGGGTCATGGCACTCGACGCAATCCGTATAGGGTTTGCGTCCCTCCAGGGGGTGGCCGACATGGCAGCCGCGGCAGCCGACCTCCTGGTGCGCGGCTCCCCGCGCGGCCAGGGCCTTGCCTTCGTCATCGTGGCAATCGACGCAATCCCGGGGGATTTCCCGAGGGTTCGCGGCTTGCGCCCAGATCCCCGAACCGGTCAGCAGCAACACGGCAAACAGGCAGGTTAAAACGGATTTGAACATCGGCATAGACTCCTCCCCAGTTTCGTAGCTCACAACATCCGGCGGCGACCACCCCCGCCGCCCGCCGGTGTCTTTGTTCATCTTGTCGCCGCGCCTACGCGCAGCGCCGTGCGCATCAGAATGCCACACAATAAAAAAATTTAACACTATTAAATACAGTATACAGTATACACGCATGATGGATAGGTTCTTGGCGCGAACCCACCTAGCCGCCGATGCGGCGCAACTCCACCAGGCGCAGATTTTCGTCAAACCGGATGAGAAACCGCCCGTGCACCCCCTCCTGGGTCACGAAGGGCCGCAGGCTGGCTGCCGGGAAGCGTAAGCGGCTGCCGTCGTCGGCGGTGACCGCCACCATCGAAGCCCGGCCGCGATAATAACGCAGCAGCTCCTCGGGTCCCACATGCAGGGAGAAACGGGCCTGGGGCATGGTCAGCCCTCGGCGAGACTCGCGGGCAACCCCTCGGCCAGGGTCGGATAGCGCAGCTTGACCCCGAGCCGCTCCAGCATCCGGGTATTGTCCATGCGCCGCGATTCGCCCAGGTAAGAGAGCATCAGCGGCGTCATCACCCGCCGCGCTTCCTCCATGGAGACCAGGGGCGGCCGGGGCAGACCCGCCAGTTCGGCGACCGCCAGGAAATATTCGGTCATGGTGCTGGGATGGCCGTCGCTGACGTTGAAGATCTCCCCCGCCTCCCCCTTCCCGGCGGCGGCGACACAGACCTGGGCCAGGTCGTCGGCGTGGATGCGGTTGGTCGGCGCCGATTCTTCCAGGCGCAGCAGGGGATGGCCGTCGAGCAGGCGGGAAATGGGAATCCGGCCGGGACCGTAGATCCCGGTGACGCGCAGAATGATGACGGCAACGCCCTGTTCCGCCCCCCAGCGCAGCAGGGTCTGTTCGGCGTCGTAGCGGCGCCTGGCCCGGGCGGTCTGGGGGTTGGCCGGGGTTTCCTCGGTAACCGTCGCTCCGCCGCAGTCGCCGTAGACGCCGCTGGTACTGATGTAGACCAGCCGTCGCGGCGCGCGCTCGCCGCTGGCGGCGGCGCAGAAGTTGCGCACCTTGGGATCGGTGATGCCGCCGCCGGGCGGCGGCGCGAAATAAAAAACCAGCGCTTTGGCGGTGGGCAGATCAAGCAGTTCGTCCGGATCGTTGAGATTGGCGACCAGCGGCCGGATCCCCGCCTCCTTGAGCTTCGCGGCACTCTCCTCGCCAGCGACCACGCCGGCGACTTTCCGACCCTCGGCCAGCAGTAAGCGCCCGACCCGGCGACCGATGTCGCCGCAGCCGACGATCAAAACTTCCGCATCATTCATTTGTATTTCACCCATTGTCACGCGAGACTCTTCGCGGCGATTTCGTAACAGTCCGGCGACAGACCCTCCGCCGCCAGAATCCGTTCCAGTTCCTGGCGCATCAGCCCCTGCCGTGCCCCGTCATAACGCCGCCAGCGGCTGAGGGCGCCAAGCAGGCGGGCCGCCACCTGGGGATTGAAGGGGTCGATGGCCAGCACCTGATCGGCGCAGAAGCGGTAGCCCTCCCCGCCGGCAGCGTGAAAGCGCGCCGGGTTTCCCTGGCAGAAAGCGCCGATGAGGGCGCGGACCTTGTTGGGATTGCGAATATTGAAGGCCGGGTCCCCCATCAGGCGGCGCACCTCGGCCAGGGTCTCCGGACGGCGGGAAGCGGCCTGGAGCATGAACCATTTGTCCAGCACCAGGGGATCGTCCGCCCACTGCTCGCGAAAGCGGGTCAGGGCCTTGTCCCGGCGCGGGTCGGTGCTGTTGGCCAAACCGCCGAGAGCGGCGAGGACATCGGTCATGTTGTCGGCAGTCTCGAACTGCTCCAGGCACAGGGAAAGAGCGGCCGCGTCCTCCAGGCTCATCAGGTAAGCGAGGCAGAGGTTTTTCAGACTCCGGCGACCGACCGCCGCCGGCTCCGGCCGGTAGGGGCCGCTCTCCCGGCAACGGCGATAGCCCCGGAAGAAATCGTCGCGCAGCTGCTCGGCCAGATGCCGGCGCAGCCCCTCCCGGGCCAGATGGATGGCGGCGGGGTCGATCACTTCCAGCTGTTCGCCGAGACAGGTCTCGGTGGGCAGGGTCAGGGCGAGGGCGAGGAGCGCCGGATCGCTTTCGGCATCCTTGAGGGCCGCGCGAAAAGCCGCGGCAAAAGAGGGATCGAAAGACACCTCCCGACCGTCGCGAATCGCCGCCATCTGCCGCAGCAGCAGATCGCCGGCGAGCTGCTGCCCGGCCTCCCAGCGATTGAATGGGTCACTGTCGTGGGCCATGCGCAGGGCCAGATCGGCCTGGGGCCAGTCGCCGCGCAGCCGCACCGGGGCGGAAAATCCCCGCAAAAGCGATGGGACCGGGCGCTCCTTCAGGTCGGCAAAACGGAAGGTTTCGCATTCGCGCCGCAGCTCCAGCACTCGCGTCCCGGCTACGGCCGGGGCCGGTTCCCCCGCCAGGCGCAGGGGCAGATCGCGGCCGTCGGCACCGAGCAGGCCGACGGCCAAGGGGATGTGAAAGGGCTCCTTGAGCGGCTGCCCCGGCGTTGCCGGGCAGCTCTGCCGAACGGTCAGGTCAAAAGTCCGGGCTGGGGCATCATAAATGGTTTCGACCTGCAGCTCGGGGGTGCCGGCCTGCTCGTACCAGCGCTGGAACTGGGTGAGATCGATGCCCCCCGCCTCGGCCATGGCCCGCAGAAAGCCGTCGGTGGTCGCCGCCCGGCCGTCATGGCGCTCCAGATAGAGGCGCAAACCCTGGCGGAAGCGGTCGGGGCCGAGCAGGGTGTGGACCATACGGATGACCTCGGCCCCCTTGTTGTAGACCGTGGCGGTATAGAAGTTGTTGATCTCCACATAGGATTCCGGGCGCACCGGATGGGCCATCGGCCCGCCATCCTCGGGAAACTGGCTGTTGCGCAGGATGCGCACGTCCTCGATGCGTTTGACCGCCGCCGAGCCCATGTCCGCCGAGAACTGCTGATCGCGGAAGACCGTCAACCCCTCCTTGAGGCTGAGCTGAAACCAGTCCCGGCAGGTGACCCGGTTGCCGGTCCAGTTGTGGAAATACTCGTGGCCGATGACCCCTTCGATCCCCTGATAGTCGGCATCGGTGGCCGTCTCCGGCCGGGCCAGCACATACTTGGAGTTGAAGACGTTGAGCCCCTTGTTCTCCATCGCCCCCATGTTGAAATCGTCCACCGCCACGATCATATAAATATCCAGATCGTATTCCAGGCCGTAAACCGCCTCATCCCAGGCCATGGCCTTTTTCAGAGAGGCCATGGCGTGCTCGCATTTGGCGCGGTTGCGGGCCTCGACATAGAGGCGCAAGGCAACCTCGCGCCCGGAGGCGGTCGTGAAGCGGTCGGCGATTTCGACCAGATCCCCCGCCACCAGGGCGAAGAGGTAACTCGGCTTGGGGAAGGGATCTTCCCAGCGGGCGAAATGGCGGCCGTCCGCAAGCTCCCCCGCCTCAACCCGGTTGCCGTTGGCCAGGAGAACCGGATAACGGGCGCGGTCGGCAACAAGGGTGACGGTATAGCGGGCGAGGACGTCGGGGCGGTCGGGAAACCAGGTGATTTTGCGGAAGCCCTCGGGCTCGCACTGGGTGCAGAAGCTGCCGCTGGAGGTGTAGAGGCCTTCGAGGGAGGTGTTCTCCCGGGGATGGATGACCGTTTCGATCCGCAGGGAGAAGGCGTCGGGGACTCCGGCGATACTCAAAGTCTCGCCAAGGATGTGGAATTCCCCCTCCCCCAGCTCCCGCCCGTCGAGGCGCAGGGAGTGCAATTCCAGATCGCGGCCGAAGAGGGTCAGAACCGGGTCATTTGTGGCGGCGTCGGGGTTGCGCCGCAGCTTCAGCGTAGCGGTAACGCAGGTGCGGGCGTCATCGAGATCGAAGTGGAGATCGACGGTATCAACCAGGTAAGCCGGCGGCGCATAGTCCTTGAGCCAAACTTCCCGGGGTCGCGAATCGGGCATGGAAAATCTTCTCTCCTGGGCAACCGGGGGCGTCGCCGGCGGCGAGAAAAGCCCCCATCCAGCCATTTCATATTAAAGACTCATGAGCGGAGGGTGAATATAACAATTTTTTACCGCGCTGACCACGGAAACTTTCGCGCCCGCCGCACGGCCCCAGAGGCGAAAAGGGAGCAAGCCGTCAGAGCAAGCCGAAACGCTGGAGCACCTCGGGGGGGGCATCGTCATGATGGGAGAACTCCATGGTGAAGGTTCCACGCCCCTTGGTGGCGCCGCGCAACTCGGTCATGTAGCCGAACATCTCCACCAGCGGCACCTTCGCCCGGATGACTTCCAGATCGCCCCGGCTCTGGATCCCTTCGATCCGGCCGCGCTTCTGCTGCAGAGAACCGAGGACCTTGCCGGCGTAATCGCCGGGGGCCAGCAGTTCGATGGCCATGACCGGCTCCAGGAGCAGCGGCCGACCCTCGCGGGCGGCCATGGCCAGGCCCCGCTGGACGGCGGCGCGCAGGCCCGGCTCGCTGGTCAACCCCGGCACGAAGGGAGCCTCGACCAGTTCGACCCGCAGATCGGTGAGAGGATAACCGACCACCAGCCCCGCCGCGCAGGCCGCCTCCAGCCCCTGCCGGGCGGCCGCGCGCAACTCCGGCGGCAGCGCGCACTCCCCTTCGGCGGGGAGCAGGATCTGCAGCCCCCCCCCCCGGGGCAGGGGAGTCAGGCGCAGCAGGACCTCGCCGTCCTGCACCCTCCCTTCCACCTCGCGGTGAAAGTGCTCGCGCCATTCCACTTCCCGCCCCAGGGTTTCGCGGTAGACCACCTGCGGCCTGCCGGTCTTGACCTCGACCCCGAAATCCCGCGCCAGGCGGGTGGTCAGCACCTCCAGATGCAGCTCGCCCATGCCGACCAGGATGGTCTGCCCCGTTTCCTGGTCCTCCCGCACCTTGAAGGTGGGATCCTCCCATTGCAGCTTCTCCAGGGCCGGCGGCAGCTTGTCGCGATCATCCACCCCCTTGGGCTCCACCGCCAGGGAAACGACCGGCTCGGGGCAGGACAGCCCGGCCAGCAGCAGGGGATGATCGACGGCGCAGAGGGTGTCGCCGGTGAGCACGCTCTTCAGCCCGGCGGCGGCGACAATGTCCCCGGCCCCCGCCTCGTCGAGGCGCTCGCGGCGATGGGCGTGCATGCGAAAGAGCCGGGCGACCTTTTCGTGACAGCCCTGGCTGCTGTTCCAGACCGCGTCCCCGGCCTTGATCCGCCCGGAATAGATGCGCAGGTAAGTCAGCTTGCGCCCTTCGTCGGCCACTACCTTGAAGGCCAGGGCGCAGAGCGGCCCGGAGGCGGTACTGGGCAAGAGCTCTTCCCGTTCGCCGTGGCGCGGATGCCGGGCCGGAACCGGCGGCAGGTCGAGAGGCGAAGGCAGGTAGGTGCCGACCGCGTCGAGCAGCGGCTGAATCCCCTTGTTGCGCAGGGCCGAGCCGAGCAGCACGGGATAGATCCGGCACTCCAGAGTGCCCCGGCGCAAAGCGGCACGCAGCCGGGACGGGTCGACATCCCGACCTTCGAGAAAGTCGTCGAGAATCCCGTCATCGAAGTCGGCGGCCGCCTCGATCAGGGCCTCCCGGGCCGCCCGCGCTTCGTCGCGCAGCTCGTCGGGGATCGCTTCAACGCGAACCGTACTCCCCTGATCGTCTTCGTCGAAACGCAACAGCTGCCCGTCGAGCAGATCGACCACCCCGGCGAAAGCCCCTTCGCAGCCCAGGGGAATCTGCAACAGAACGGGACGGGCCCCGAGACGTTCCCGCAGCTGCTCGCAAACGGCCCGATAGTCGGCGCCGACGCGGTCGAGCTTGTTGATCAGACAGATGCGCGGCACCCGGTAGCGGTCCGCCTGGCGCCAGACCGATTCGCTCTGCGGCTGGACCCCCTCGACAGCGCTGAAGATCGCCACCGCCCCGTCAAGCACCCGCAGGGAGCGCTCCACCTCGATGGTGAAATCGATATGCCCGGGAGTGTCGATGAGATTGATCCACAGCTCCCGCCAGCGGCAACTGGTGCTGGTGGCGGTGATGGTGATGCCCCGCTCCTGCTCCTGATCCATCCAGTCCATGGTCGCCGAGCCGTCATGGACCTCGCCCATGCGGTGAATTTCGCCGCAATAGAAGAGAATCCGCTCGGAAACCGTGGTCTTGCCGGCGTCGATATGGGAGA
>JAVFAR010000089.1:0-11182 GCA_034002365.1 Trichloromonas sp. | reverse complement strand
ACCGGCAGCGACAGCGATTTCGTTTCCGTCCCCCTCTATATCGATTTCTATCCCAGCGAGCGTCTCGACTTCGAGCTGATCATCCCCTACGTCTATCAATCCCTGGAGGACGGCGACGTATCGACGGTGGTCTACCGCACTTCCGGCGGTTCGGCCGCCGGTGCGGTGCGCGGCCGACGGGCGGCGGCCACCGATTCGACGACCACAACGACGACCACCACCACCACCACCACGAAAAGCCGCGATACTTCCGAGAGCGGCCTGGGGGACATAACCCTGACCGCCGGCTATGTGCTGATCGAGGAAAATTCAGGGACGCCGCAGATCCGCCCCACCTTCTATCTCAAGTTCCCCACGGCGGACGAAGACAAGGGACTCGGCACCGGCGAGTTCGATTTCGGGCCCGGCCTGACCCTCGCCAAGTGGCTGGGTGACTGGCATCTCTTCACCGAAGGGGTTTACGTCGTGCAGGGGGATTCGGATCTGTACGACAGCCAGGATTATTTCCGTTACAACGGCGGCCTCGGTTATCAGCTCAACGACGGCCTCTACGGCGCCGTGCAGGCCGTGGGCGCCACCGCCCCCGCCGACGGCGCCGACGAAGCGCTGGAAGGCCGTCTCAAACTGGTCTGGCGCCCGGTCGCGGATGTCGCCTTCGAAGGCTATGTCGGCACCGGCCTGTCGGACGGCAGCGCCGATTTTACCTCCAGTCTGGCGGTTTTCTTCGACTTCTGACCAAAAAGGGGGGCGCCCTTCGGCGTCCCCCCGATTCCGTTCCACCCTTTTCCTTCCCTGCCACGCCCGCCGCTGTCTGCATCAATCGACAATGACCTGCCCCAGTTGCGTCTCCGGAATCATCCCATGTTCGCGCAGGGCGTTTTTGAACCGCTGGGTGATGTCGCTGGCCAGCAGCCGTTCGAAGCGGACATCGAGAACGTAGGCCTTGATCGTCAGCCGGGTCAGGAAGGTGCGGTCGAAGCGGTCCTCGATCAGCACCCGGATCGGCTTTTTGAGGTAGACGTAAGGGGAGCTGCTCGCCGATTCATGGGCCAGATTCCGCACCAGGGTGAGATCGAGATGGGCGGGAAGGGTGAAATCGACCTCGACCATTTCATCGAGGGCGCCCGAGTTGGAGTTGGAGACGGCCTGCCCCAGCACCAGGGCATTGGGCAGGGTCACGGTGCTGTCGCCGAAGGTCTGCACGCGGATCGAGCGCAGGCCGATGTTGGTCACCTCGCCGTAGTGGTCGCCGACCTGAATCATGTCGCCGACCCGGAAGGGGCGGTCGAGAAGGATCAGGATGCCGGCGATGACGTTCTTGATCAGATCCTGGGCGCCCAGACCGAGCGCCAGACCGGCCGAGGCGCTGATGGCGACGAGGGTGTTCACCGGCGGATTGAAGACGGCGAAGATGATGAAGACGACGGCGCCGATCCAGATCAGCAGGCGCAAAACCGGAAAGACGCTGGCGATGAACAGCCGGTGGCGGCCGAATTTTTTTTGCATCCGTTCCGCGCCAAGCCGGAGCAGGTGGACAAAGAGCCAGGTCGCGGCAAAACAAACAATCGCCAGCAAAAGTCGCCCCGGTGAGAACTGATTGAGGAGGTTCTGAATGGTTTCTTCCTTCATGGCCTTTTCCGTTCAATAAAGGATATTCATGACTTCCAGTGTTTTGACGACCGGAGTGTAGTAGACGGGATTGAGCCGGTAACGGACTTCTCCCTCCGCTCCCTTCGGGGCCTCGGTCAGCAACAGTCCGAGGCTCGCCAGGTATTCCAGGCGCAGGCGGCCGGTCAGGGGATCGCACTGGAAAATGCGCTGGTGTTCCTCGGCCGAAAGTCCGCCGTGGCCGAGCACCTCCGCCAGGGTGAAGTGCTGGTCGCCGTCCAGCGCCCGGAGAAAGGAGAAGTCGATTTTTCCCAGGGGGCAGGCGCGAAAACTCTCGGTTTCGGCATCGTAGCCGAGGCACAAGAGCCAGTAGTGGAAAGCCGCGTCGAGGTTGCCGCCGCTGGCCGCGAAGAGTTCGCGGAAGAAACGGTTTTCCCGCTCGCGCTCGTCACCGGTGGTGCCGTTGCTCTCTTTCCCGTTTCCTTCGCCGGTGAAGGTCAGGGGATATCCGGAAATGCGCTGGCGCAGCAGCAGAACCTGGCGAATCTCCTGCTGGCCGGCAAGCAGGGTCGAAACCTGGTGGGTGAAAAAGCGGTTGATCCGGTATTGGTAATCGAGACGTTCCCAGGGGCTTTTGCGAAAGGTGACCAGCCAGAGAAAGTGCCGTCGCGTAGCCAGCAGCAGATAGCACAGGGCCTCTACCGCGCGGCCGCCGCCCACCACCCGCAGGGCCAGATTGTGTCCGCCTTCGACCAGCACCAAGCCTTTCGGGCGGGTCAACATCTCCCCGATCAGTTCGTCGAGGGTGGCGAGCGGTTTTTTGATGTCGAAGCTTTGCCGGAACAGTTCGATGACATCCTCCGGGGATTGGAGCCGCTTGTCGATTTCCAGCCGCCGCAGTTCCCCCTGGGCGCCGTATTCGCTGGCGAAGCAGTTGACCAGCGAGGTTTTGCCGCTGCCTTCCGGGCCGATCACCGCCAGGCTGCATGCCTGCCCCTGTTCCCAGCGGGTGAAGAGATCATCCAGCACCTCCAGTTCCTTATCGCGGGCGACGAGAAATTCCCGGGTCTTCAACGGGCCGAGGATGAAGAGCCGGCGGTGCAGGGGGGGGAAGGATTCGCTGCGGCGCAGCACTTCCCGGGCCGATGGCAGGTCGGTGAGGCTCAGGAGTTTTTCCTGGGGAGCTGCGTCCTTGTGCAGAACATCTGGCAGGCTGCCGAACATTTTTTTTGAAGCGGCGCGCAGGAGGGAGGTCTCTTCCTGGCCGCAGATGTCGAGATAGCGGTGGAGCGCCTCTTTCCCCCGGCGCTTGAGGCCCTCGCCCAGATCCCGCCAGGGGCGGGAACCGGTATATTCCCCCCGGGCCAGTTCCCGGCCACAGGCTTCCAGGCGCTTGTCCAGTCCGGTCCAGAAGTCGTCCAGGGGGGAGAAGAGTTCGGCGATCTGCTGCTCGGCGGCGGCGAGGACGCCGCAGGCGAGCTGTTCGGCTTCTTCGACCCCCTGGCTGAAATCGACGACAGCCTCCTGTTCGTTTTCAGACGTAGCGAGGCGGGCCAGCTCTTCATCGGCAACCTGGAAATGAAAGCGGATGCTCGGCCAAAGGTCGGACACGCGGCTGTGCAGGCGCGCGCTCAGCTCGCTTAGTTCTTCGACCAGCGGATGGTATTCCAGCTCTTCGGCCGTCGGCAGGTTTTCGGCCGGACCGTTGAGCAGCCCCCGGGCGCGGGCGGTTTCCCGCAAGCGAAAGGCAAGCCGGGCCGACAGCCCGGCGTCCGCGGGGAGAGGGAGGGCGTCCCTTTCGGCCTGATAACGTTCCAACTGACGCCGGGCACTGTCGGTGAGCTTTTCGAGCAGGGCGAGGACGGTTTTTCTGCCCGCGAGCCGTCCCTTGGCGGCCTGTTCGAACTGGGGGCGAACCTTCTTCAGCAACCAGGTGCGCTGGGCGGTCAGTTCCGTTTGCAGGCGCTTGACGAATTCTTTCGCCTCTTCCGGGGGCGGGTTCTTCGGCCGCTGCGCAAAGGCTTCGGACAGTTGCCGCCGCCCTTTGACAAGGGACTCCAATAACAGGTTCACGGCTTCGGTCTGAGCGGCTCGGAAGTTGGCGCCGTCGGCCCGGCACTGCTCCAGGACCTTTTCATCCAGGGCCGGCGGCTGGGGCGCGGAAGATGCGGCCGGATTCGGGTCTGACGGCGAAGGTTTTTCCGACATGGGGACTCCGGGGATTGATGGACTGGTTGTGATTTTTTCAGTTTTTCAATCATAACCGAAGTTTTCGGCGATTGAAGCAGGAATCCGTTCTTGTCGCCTCGACCGTTTGCATAGGAAGAAGCTCGACCCGCCGGCGCGATTCGGCTATCATGCCGCTTATGACGACTCTTCTTCTTTTGTTGTATCTCTTCACGCTTTTGGCCGGGCTTTTGCTACGCGCCCTCAATCTGGCCTATCTGAAAATCCATGGCGCCGAGGTTCCCGCCGGATTCGAGGGGGCGATCGACGGCGAGGTGTTGCGGAAAGCCTCGGCCTACGCCCTCGACAGCAGCCGTTTGGGGCTGATCGAAAGCCTGTTCGACAGCGCGGTGCTGCTGCTCTTTCTTTTCGCCGGGCCGCTCCCCCTTTACGACCACTGGATTCAGGGCCTGGGGCTCTCCCCCGTCGCCGCCGGAACCCTCTTTTATCTGCTGCTGCTCACGGCCAAGACCCTCCTCGACATCCCTTTCAGCCTTTATCGGACCTTCGTTCTCGAAGCCCGCTACGGTTTCAACACCCAGACCTTGAGCTTGTGGATCGCCGATCTGCTCAAAGGCCTGGCGCTCAGCCTGGTGCTGCTCGGGCTGCTGCTGGCGGGAGGTTTCTGGCTGGTCGAGGTCAGCCCAGGCTATTGGTGGCTGTGGGGCTGGGGGCTGTTTGCGCTGTTCACCCTCTTTATCATGCTGATTTCCCCCTACGTTATCGAGCCGCTCTTCTTCCGTTTCGAGCCGGTGCGCAAAGAGGGGCTGGAAGAGGGGGTGAAGGCGCTGATGGCGCGGGCCGGGCTGGCCGCCGGACGGGTCTTCCAGGTTGACGCCTCGCGCCGCAGCCGTCACGGCAACGCCTACTTCACCGGCATCGGCCGGGTCAAACGGATCGTTCTCTTCGATACCCTGCTCGACCGTCTGAATGGCGGAGAAATTCTCGCCATTCTCGCCCACGAAATCGGCCACTGGAAGAAACGGCACATCTTCAAGCGCCTGCTCGTCACCGAACTGCTGGCTTTGGCCGGTTTTTATCTGGCCTATCGCCTGATCGGCTGGGGTGGGGTGCCGGGACTGTTCGGTATCGACAGTCTTTCCTTCGCGGCGCACTGGCTGCCGCTGGCCTTTCTCGGCTCTCTGGTCGCCTTTCCCTTCACTCCCGTGAGCGCCTGGCTTTCCCGCCGCGACGAATGGCAGGCCGACCGCTATGCTTGTGAGCTGCACGGCCATCCCGAGGATCTCGCCTCGGGCCTGGCCGCCCTCGCCCGGGACAATCTCGCCAACCTCCATCCCCATCCCTGGTATGCGGCTTTCTATTTTTCCCATCCGCCGGTCGTCGAGCGGGTGCGTCGGCTGCGGGAGGAGGGAAAATGAAGAAGGGATGCGCGGCGTTGTTCCTGTTGTTCTGGCTGCTCTGCTCCGGGTCGGCCTGGGCCGGGGAATTCACCGAGCTGGAAACAGGTCTGGTGCGCTGGCTGAAGGCCAACCGCGACCCCGCCAGCGGGCTGCCCTACAGCCACGTGGGGGATGCGCGCTTTAGCGGCTGGACCTTCACCTACGACGGGGCGGTGACGGCGCTGGCCTGGCTGGCGGTGGGCGAGGTTTCGGAGGCGCGGCGGATCGTCGATTTCTACCTGCGCACACCGGAGGTTTGGCGTCTTGGCGGGGTGATCGAGGCGGTCAGTTTCAGTGGAGGGCAACCGGTCGGGCGGGACTGGTCGGTGCGCAGCGGCGCCAATCTCTGGCTGGGGCTGGCCGCCGGCCATCTCTATCGGCGCACGGGCGAGGCGGCTTATCTGCAGTTGGCCCGCCGCATCGCCGACGCCGCGCTTCTGTTGCAGGAGAAGCGCCGGGACGATCCCAATTACGGCGGCATCGCCATGGGGCCCCCCGGCGATCCGGCCAACCCGAAGGATCAGCATTTCAACTACGATCCGGCCCTTCCCCGGTACGCGGACAGTTACGCCACGGAGATCAATCTCGATGCCTATGCCCTGTTCGGGCTGCTGGCCGCCGAACCCGGCGCGGAACATTACCGGCAAGGGCAGGCGGAGGTGCTGGACTGGCTTAAACGCCAGGCCTTCAACGCCGTGGAAAAGCGCTTCAATCGCGGCTTTGGCGATGCGACCGTGGCCACCGACGTGCAATCCTGGGGCGTTTCCGCCCTGGGCCGGGAGGTGCTGGGTACCTTCGCCCCCGATGCGGCCCGCGCCGTTCTCGACTATGTGGAAAAACACTGTCAGGTCTCCATTCCTCTCGACGGTAAGGACTGGGCCGAAGGGGTCGATTTTATCCATCGCGCTCATGCCGCCGCCCTGGGGCGGGGGCCGCTGATTTCCCCGGAGTGGACCTTTCAGTTGGCCAACGCCTGGCAACGGCTGAGCGCCGATGCCGCTGCCCGGGGTAAAAAGGAGGCGGCCAGCGCTTTCGCCGAAAAACGCCGTCATCTGCTGCGGCAAATGGCGAAGCTGGCGGTTCCGGTGGACAACACCCTGGGTTTTCCCTACGCCACCCTGCCGGATGCCCTGCTTGGTCATGAAAACCGCACCCCCGCCGCCGGCAACCTGAGCACCGTCGGCGTCGCCTACGGGCTGCTGGCCCTGCGTGGCTTCGATCCGCTGGGGGATTTTTCGTCGTCGCAAAAGCCGGACGGAGACTGACTCTCAGCGAAGAATTTTGTGCCCTTGTCCCTTGACAGCCCGGGTTCCTCAGAGTACAAGTTGACTTTTGCATCCCTCCTGACGAAAGGAAATAAATTCATGAAACAGATTGTTGGCGCGGTTCTGGCGGTTCTGCTGGTGGCGGCCGGATGTACGGCCGGGGAAAAGAGTGGCGAAAGCAAGAAGGTGGAACTGACCAGCGTCAAGGACAAGGTCAGCTACGGTATCGGTATGAGCATGGGGCGTGATTTCGCCAACCAGAAGATCGACATCGACCCCGCCATTCTTGCCCAGGGAATCAAGGATACCCTCGCCGGCGGATCGTTGCTGATGACTGATGAAGAGGCGCAGACCACCCTGATGAACTTCCAGCAGGAGATGATGGCCAAGCAGGAAGCCGAGGTCCAGGCCATGGGCGAAAAGAATCAGGCGGCGGGCGCCGCTTTTCTCGCCGAGAACGGCACGAAGGAAGGGGTCGTGACCCTGCCCAGCGGCCTGCAGTACAAGATCCTCAGCGAAGGGACGGGCAAGACCCCGGCCAAGGAGGATACGGTCACCGTCAACTATCGCGGCACCCTGATCGACGGCACCGAATTCGACAGCTCCTACAAGCGCGGCGAGCCGGCGACCTTCCCGGTCGGCGGCGTGATTCCCGGCTGGACCGAGGCGTTGCAACTGATGAAGGAAGGGGCCAAGTGGCAGCTCTTCATCCCGGCGGATCTCGCCTACGGGGAGCGGGGCGCCGGGCCGGTCATCGAGCCTAACTCGACCCTGCTTTTCGAGGTTGAGCTGATTTCCATCCAGAACGATAAATAGTATGAAATTTTCATGATTCGGCTTGCCACAAGGCCTCCGGAAGAGCGGCTCGCCTCCTCCGGAGGCCTTGTCCGCCTCGGTGGCGTGGTTGTCGGAGGTTTTCGTGGAAGGAGCAGGACATGACAGGGGCGAAAAAAGGGGATCAGGTCAAGGTTTTCTATGTGGGCCGGTTGGCTGACGGCACCATTTTCGACAGCTCGGAAGGGCAGGCTCCGCTGGAGTTCATCCTCGGGCGCAAGGAGGTCATTCGCGGCTTCGATCAGGCGGTCTTGGGGATGACTCCCGGCGAAGTCAAGACACTGACCCTGACGGCGGAACAAGCCTATGGCCCCCATCGGGAAGAAATGGTCGCCGAGGTCGGACGCGCCGACGTCCCCGCCCAACTGAAGCTGGTCGTCGGTAACCATCTGGAACTCACCCGGGAAGACGGGGAGCCGATTGTGGTCAAAATTGTCGCACTGGATGAGACCAAGGTGACGCTGGATGCCAACCATCCTCTGGCGGGTCAGGATCTGACCTTTGAAATCCGGCTGCTGGATATCCTCTGACAAAGGGATTTTTTGGGGGGAGTTCCAATTCGGGAGCGGCAAATGAAGAAGATTCTCATCGTTGATGATCAGGCCGATGTGCAAAAGCTTTTGGCGATTGTGCTCAGCCGCAAGGGTCGGCAGCTCTTTTACGCCTCCAGCGGCGAGGAAGCGATCACCATCGCCCGTGCCGAGATCCCCGATCTGATTCTGCTTGACGTGATGATGCCGGGCGGTATGGATGGTTATCAGGCGGCCCGGATTCTCAAGGCGGACGAGGCGACGTGCGACTGTCCGATCATCGCCATGACCGCCAAGGCTCAGGAAGAGGACCGCCAGGAGGCCTTCGCCGCCGGCGCCGATGCCTACGTCAGCAAGCCCTTCGATATGGGGGATCTGCAAGTCAAGGTCGAAACCCTGCTGGCCTGATCTCCCGTTTTCGTCACAAAAAAAGCCGGCTCCCCAAGGAAGGGGATGCCGGCTTTTTTTGTGGTGGGGTTTGCTTAGCCCTGGGCGGCCCAGTGGCCGTGCAGGTTGCAGTATTCGCGGGCGCTGACCTTCTCGGCGGTGATAGGGAAGGTCGCTTCCGGTTTGTCGCCGGGCTTGAGGAACTGGCGGCAGACCTTGCCGTCGGCGATCAGTTCGACCCACTTGATGTAGTGCTTCTCTTCCATCGGGTGGGCAACACTGCCGACCTTGACGGTGATGGAGCCGGCGCCTTTTTCGATCACCGGGACATGTTTTTCCTTGGCGGCGTCGACGGTGTTTTCCGTCAACAGGGCCATCGGTTGCCCGCAGCAGACGAGTTCGCCGGGACCGCCGTGAAGAACCTCAACGATATTGCCGCAAACGGAGCATTTGTAGACTTCGAGTTGTTTCGCCATGTTGATCCTCCCCGTTGATCAGTAGTTTTCGCCGAGCAGTTCAAAGTGGGCCTGAGCATGGGCGCAGGCCGGGCATTTATCCACGGCGGTCGTCCCTTCATGGATGTAGCCGCAGTTGCGGCAGCGCCAGACGATCGGTTTTTCGCGCTTGAAAACCCGGTTGTTTTCGATGTTGGCAAGCAAGTCGAGATAGCGTTTTTCGTGCTGCTTCTCGGCCACGGCAATGGCCATGAAGACGTCGGCGATGTCGTTAAGGCCTTCTTCGCGGGCAATCTTGGCGAAAGAAGGATACATCTCCGTATGCTCATGGTTTTCGCCCGCTGCCGCTTCGCGCAGGTTTTCCGCCGTGGTGCCGATCACGCCGGCGGGGAAAGAGGCGGTGACTTCGACCTCCCCCCCTTCGAGCATTTTAAAGAGGCGCTTGGCGTGCTCTTTTTCCTGGTTGGCGGTCTCCTCGAAGATGTCGGCCATCTGCACATAGCCCTCCTTCTTGGCCTGGGCCGAGAAGTAGGTGTAGCGGTTACGGGCCTGGCTTTCACCGGCGAAGGCGGTGAGAATGTTTTTTTCGGTGCGGGTTCCTTTCAAGGACATAAATCAGAACTCCTTTGTGATTGAGATAATGTTGCATTGATGGAAACAGGACAAACTATAACAGGGTGGGTCAGCTTTGCAAGGGGGATGGGACGGGTTTTCCGGAGAAAACAAAAAAGGCCCCGAATCGGGGCCTTTTTTGCGAAACCTTGGATCTTAAGCAATTACTTGGCAACGTGGCAATCGTTGCACTTGGTGGGGCCGCCTTTTTCGGTGTGACAGTTTTTGCAGACGTCCTTGTGAGCGGAGTCTTTGGTCACTTCGATTTTGGCCGGCTCGCCCTGATGGCAAGCTTCGCAGCCCAATTTTTCGCCATGGCCTTTGTGGTCAAAGGTCACGACCCCTTTGCCTTCGTAGGTGTAAACGTCGGCGGCGAAAGCGGGGGCGGCGGCAAAGGCGGCGAGCATGGCAACAACCAGCAGTTTTTTCATGGTGGGAAAACCTCCTCTAAAGGGAATTAGGGGTTAAGCAAAGTCGAATTTAACGGATTTATTAGCCCCAGTCAAGGGGATTTTGCATCAGAGGGTCGATGTGGGGCTTGACCGCGGCCGTCGGTCGGCATGCGCCGGAATAAAAGCCTTGTTCGGTTTTACAGCTTGTATTACTATTTTCCCCGCCCTTTCCCGAAAAGGACCTTGAAATGAAAACGATTATGATCGTGGATGATCAGCCCCATGTCCGCCAGTTGGTGGAAATCTCCCTGCGCCGCGACGGTTGGCGGATTCTTGCCGTCGAATCGGGCGAGGCCGCGATTGTTCAGGCCTCGGCCCAGCCGCCGGACCTGATCATCATGGATATCATGATGCCCGGCGGCATGGATGGCTTTCAGGCCATCGAAGCGCTCAAGAAGCATCCCGCGACGGCCGCCTGCCCGGTGCTGGTCTTGACCGCCAAGAGTCAGGAACCCGAGCGCCGGCGTTCCCTGGAGTTGGGCGCCGCAGGCTGTCTGGCCAAACCGTTCAAGCTGGCGGCCCTCATCGCGCAAGCCGAAGAGCTGCTGCAGGAGACGTCCCCTTTATCCTGATGTCGACGCTCCTTTTAGTTCGACTGACTTCCGGAGGTTTTGATGAAAAAAGATATTCTCGAAAAAGGCGCCATCATTCAGCGCGACAAGGAAACCTACGCCATTGCCCCCCACATCCCCGGCGGCATCACCAATCCCGCCCAGTTGCGGAAGATCGCCGATGTCGCCGAGAAGTACGGGGCCCGGGCGTTGAAGCTGACCAGCGCCCAACGCATCGCCATCGTCGGCCTCGACGAGAGCAGGCTCGATGAAATCTGGGGCGAACTGGACGAAAAGCCCGGCGCGGCCATCGGTATGTGCGTGCGCTCGGTGAAGGTCTGCCCCGGTACCACCTTCTGCAAGCGCGGACAGCAGGATTCCGTCGCCGTCGGTCTGGCCATGGATGAGAAGTATCACGGGCTGGAGTTGACCTGGAAGTTCAAGATGGGGGTTTCCGGTTGTCCCAACGACTGCGGCGAGGTCTGTATCAAGGATCTCGGTGCCGTCGGCTCTCCCCGGGGCTGGAATATCCTGGTCGGCGGCAACGGCGGCAGCAAGCCGCGTCTCTCGATGCGCCTGATCGAGGATGTGCCGACCAACGAGGAAGCCCTGGCGGTTGTCGACAAAATTCTGCAATGGTTCAAGTCGAAGAACCAGCGTTCGCGCCTCGGCAAGTATATCGAGGATGTCGGTTTCGAGGCCTTCCGGGAAGAAGTCCTGGCGGCGATCAAAGGGTAAGGAACTGTAAAATAATAACATGACTATTTGTATGCCGTGTGATAACCTTGATCCATGGATATTGAATCGGCAGTAAAAGAGCGCTATCAGAACCTTGAATGGGCATTAGACGAGCGGCTGAGGC
>JAVFAR010000088.1:0-11225 GCA_034002365.1 Trichloromonas sp. | reverse complement strand
CGGACCAGGTCGATGGCTTGGTCTTCGCCGGTTCCGGCCTTGCTCGTCTCATCGCCGAGATTGACCTCCAGCAGCACATCCACCGGCCGGTCGAGTTTGGCCCACTGGCGGTTGATCTCCTCGGCCAGGGAGAGGCGGTCGAGGGAGTGGATCATCGCCACCTTGCCGCGCAGGTACTTGACCTTGTTGCTCTGCAGGGCGCCGATGAAATGCCATTCCACCGGAGCGCGTACCTCTTCAGCCTTGTCGGCGAACTCCTGCACGTAGTTTTCGCCGAAGAGCCGCTGTCCGGCGGCGGCCGCTTGTCCGATCAGCGCCGCCGGCTTGGTCTTCGAGACCGCTACCAGCCGCACTTCCGCCGGGTTCCGGCCGGCGCGGGCACAGGCGGCGGCGATGCGGGCCTGAATCCTCTCGATATTTTCGCGGATGGACATGGGCGGGTCCTGTCGGTTACGTCAGATTGTCGAAGAGGCGCACGGCGCCGAGGCGTTCCAGGGTCGCGATCACCTCGCACAGGGGCAGGCCGACGACGTTGGTGTAACTGCCTTCGATGGCTTCGACCATGAAGACGCCGATCCCCTGGATCGCGTAAGCGCCGGCCTTGTCCATCGGTTCGCCGGTGGCAATGTACCCCGCGATTTCCGCCGCTGTCAACGTTTTGAACCGGACCCGGGTGGCGACGACGCCGGCATGAGACGTTCCCGTTTCCCGGTCATGGACGGCGTAGCCGGAAAGCACCCGGTGCTCCCGTCCGGAAAGGGAGCGCAGCATGGCCGCGGCCTCGGCGGCATCGGCCGGTTTGCCGAGAATGCGATTGTCGCGCAGGACGATGGTGTCGCTGCCGATAAACCAGCGGCCGGGGATGTCGGACCGTCCGGCAACTTCCCGGGCTTTGTCGCGGGCGAGGCGCAGCACGTGTTCTTCCGGCGTTTCGCCGGAAAGTTCATCCTCGGGGATGTCGCTGGGGACGACGCGGAACGGGATGCCGACACGCTCCAGGAGTTCGCGGCGGCGGGGGGAGGCCGAAGCCAGAACGATATCACGGGTAAATTTCATGGCCGGGAGGATAGCGGAAAGTGCGGAAAAATGCCAGCGCGGCGAGGGGAACTCAGCTGGTCTTTTTGACCAGGGCGGGGGAAACGACTTCAAAGCCGGCGAGGCGGTTGCGCCCCTTGCTCTTGGCCTGATAAAGGGCGATGTCGGCGGCGTTGACCAGGGTTTCGAACTTCTCGCCGTCGTCGGGGTAGCAGGCGACGCCGATGCTGGTGGTGAGACGCCCCGTGGGCAGGGCGGTTTCGCCGGGGAAGATTTCCGTTTCAATCGACCGGCGGATGCGTTCGGCGACGAAAAAAGCCTCTTCCTTGCCGGTGTTGGGGAGCAGCAGACAGAACTCCTCGCCGCCGTAGCGGGTGACGATGTCCATCTCCCGGGCCGATTTCTTGAGGAGTAAAGCGACTTTTTTCAGAGCGTGGTCGCCGGCGATATGTCCGCACTGGTCGTTGTAGGCCTTGAAGTGGTCGAGGTCGAGCATCATGATGGTGAAATGGTGCTTGAGCCGGGAGCAGCGGCTGAGCTCTTCCTGGAAGCGGGCTTCGAGCATGCGCCGGTTGTAGAGGCCGGTGAGGGGATCGCGGGCCGCCAACTCCTCCAGCTTGCGGGCGTTTTCATAGACGGCGACCCGCTCGATGAGCAGGACGGCGTGGTCGATGAGCTGATGCAGGGTGGCGAGATCGTCGTCGCCGAAGGTAGTGCCGGTCTCCTTGTCCGCCAGGTTGAGGATGCCGACGATGCGGTCGTGGGCTTTGAGGGGGACGCAGATGAAGGATTTGGTCTGGAAGCGGGGGCGGTTGGCGATGCCCACCCGGCTGTCCTTTTCGATGTCGGTCACCAGCAGGTGCAGCCCGCTTTTGGCGACGCGGCCGGCGATCCCTTCCCCCAGGCGCAGGGGGATGCTCGCCGCCACTTCCAGGTTGATGCCCCGCGCCGCGACGATGCGCAGGAACTCTCCGGTTTCGTCGAGAAGCATGAGCGAGCCCCGCGCCGCCCGCAGCAGCTCGCAGCTCATGGCCACGATCCGCTGATAGAGCACTTCCCGGGTTTCCACCAGGGAAAGCTCGCCGAGCATGGCGAGCAGCCGCCGGGAAGAGGCCTGCCGCTCCTGGTGCTGGGCCGAAAGGCGCAGCCGGTGCAGCTTGGCCGCCGCCCGGCCGGTGAGCAGTTCGAGCAGCAGCAGATCCCGTCCCGGCAGGTCGGCGTCGAAGATCACGGCCAGGCCCAGGTCCAGTCCCTCGCTGCGCAAAGGGGCGCAGATCGCCCGGTTGCTGTCGATCTCGGGGAAAAAATCACCGGCCTCCTGGCGCAGCAGCAGGGGCTTACCGTCGGGATGGGCGCCGAGCAGCTCGCGCAATCTTCCGCAGGCGCAGTTCGTGGCGCGGGCGCTTGTTCCCAGGTCCACCTTGAGACTCAAGTCCTCGCCTTCGGCGCTGAGAATGACCACTCGGGAAAGATCGAAAAGGAGGATGAGGGTCTCGCCGAGAAGTTCCAGAACGGCTTCGCCGCTTTCGGCGCGATCCAGTTCGGCGGAGGCGCCGGCGACGGTGGCGAGGCGCTGGGTCAGCCCGCGCAAGGGTTGCGCCAGGGTCTGTTCATCCGCCAGAATCGTCAGCAGGGTCAGGGTTTTGCCGAGGATTTCCTCCATTTGCGCCCGTTTGATCTGGGGGCGTCGCAGCAGTTTTTCGAGCAGGGTGCCGCCGTCACCGCTGGGGGCGTTGGAGAGCTTTTCCAGCAGGGCGAGTTCCGGTGCCTCGTCCCGAACGCCGCCGGCAAAGAGGCAGCAGTGCTGATTCCGGTCGTTGCGAAAGGGGATGGCGAAATAGAGCAGTCCGGCCGCGCAGGAAAAGAGGAGGGGGCGGTCGTCCCGGGTCGACTCGCGAAAGGCGCCTTCAAAGATCGCCCGGCAGTCGGCGTCGCAGAGTTCGTTGTTCCCCAGGCTGCCGCAGAAGAAATGCTCCTGGCCGTGGTGGGGAAAGAGGATTTCCTGTTCGCAACTGATGGCCAGTTGCAGGGGGGCGAGGGCCGCGACCCGGCGCAGGGTGTCGAGCAGGTCCGGAAGATGAACCCGGATATGCAGGGGATGGGGCAGGTGGCTTCCCGTTATGCCGTGAATGTCTGTTTGCACCGGGTCTGTGCCTCTTGATCGATTTGAAAGCAATAAGCCGACCACCGCTGTTGCCCGGCACAAATCGTCGCGGCGGAAAGAAAAAGCCGGAAGGGTCCGATCAGGCGGGGGATTCACCCAGGGTGGCAGGCCGGGAAAATCCTTTATTCATTAGATGATTAAAATCGGTTCTGATACTAGCAGGGAAAAAAATCAAAAGCAACGATTTGCTCGGACCTTGCGCGGAAATAATCCCGTTTTTTTGCATCGACCTGATACGAGCGAAAACTTCTAAATATATGGATTCTCGTAGGAATCGGGCGTTTCAGACTGGGTTCGGGGATTTATGCAAAAAAAATGCCATTTTCATTTATTCAGTCTTTGCGGGGGGTTGCGGCTGAGTTCTGGCGGGGACAGCGCCCTGGGCGTAAGCTCTTCCGACAAGAACCTTTTCCCGGCCTGGAGAATAATCGCAATTATCTGTCTTTATTGAAAAAGTCGGCCGTCGGAATTTTTAACGGCGAAATCAGGCGCCTGCGCCGGGGAACACTTGCCGCCGCCAGGGCTCCAGGTCCGCCAGCGCCCGTTCGGCCATGGCCAGGCGGCGGTCGGTCCGTTTCATCCGCTGCCCCTCCAGGGGGGGGAAGAGCCCATAGTTGACGTTCATCGGCTGGAAGTTCTCCGGGGCGGAGTCGGCCAGATGGCCGAGGAGGGCGCCCAGGGCCGTGGTCGCCGGGGGGAGCGGAAGCGCTTCATTCCGCTGGGCGCGGGGGGCGAAGAGTCCGGCGAGAAAACCCATGGCCGCCGATTCGACGTAGCCTTCGACGCCGCTGATCTGGCCGGCGAAAAAGAGGCGCGGATCGCTCTTGAGTTGCAGGGTCCGGGTCAGGCAACTCGGGGCGTTGATGAAGGTGTTGCGGTGCAGGCTGCCGAGGCGGGCGAAGCGCGCCCCTTCCAGGCCGGGGATGGCGCGGAAAATGCGCCGCTGCTCGGGGTAGGTGAGCTTGGTCTGGAAGCCGACCAGGTTGTAGAGGCTGGCGTGGCGGTCGTCCTGGCGCAACTGGACCACGGCGAAGGGCACCTTGCCGGTGCGCGGGTCGGGCAGGCCAACCGGCTTCATCGGCCCGAAGGCCAGGGTCAGCTCGCCCCGTTCGGCCATTTCCTCGATGGGCATGCAGCCCTCGAAGTGCAGCATTTTTTCGAAATCCCGGGCCGCCACCTTGTCGGCGGCCTTGAGGGCGGCGACGAAGGCCAGGTATTCCTCTTGGCTCAAGGGGCAGTTGACGTAGTCGTCGCCGCCCTTGCCGTAGCGGGAGGCGCGCCAGGCTTTGCCGAAGTCGATGGAGTCGGCCTCGACGATGGGCGCGATGGCATCGTAAAAGTAAAGGTGCTCGGCACCGGTGAGACGGGCGATCTCCGCCGAGAGAGCCTCCGAAGTGAGCGGCCCCGAGGCGATGATCGCCGTCCCTTGCGGGGGGATGGCGGCGATTTCCTCGCGACGGAGCTTGATGAAGGGATGGGCGGCGATCTTTTCCGTGATATAGGCGGAGAAGCCTTCGCGATCCACGGCCAGGGCGCCGCCGGCGGGAACGGCGGTGGCGTCGGCGGCCTCCATGAACAGGGTGCGGCAGCGGCGCAACTCTTCCTTGAGGCAGCCGACGGCGTTGTTCATCCCCGCCCCGCGCAGGCTGTTGGAGCAGACCAGTTCCGCCAGCCCTTGCGACTGGTGGGCGGGGGAGAAGCGCTTCGGCTTCATCTCGTAGAGGATGACCGATGCGCCCCGGTTGGCTGCCTGCCAGGCCGCTTCGCAGCCGGCGAGGCCGGCGCCGATGATAATGATGGGATCCACGGGGGGGTGTCTTTCCAGGGGGGGTATTATGAGTCATGGGAGCCTGGGGTGCATTAACCCCAGGCTCCCATGACGTCGTTTTACTCTTCGGACTTGGCTTTCTTCGCCGGCGCCTTTTTGGCCGCCGGTTTCTTGGCCGGGGCCGTCTTGTCGGCGCTCTTCTTCTCCGGCGGGATCAGTTCCAGTTTCCAGTCGCAGGTTTCCGTGGGGCACTTGCGGAAAGTGCCGTAGCGTTTGGTGACCTTCTCGACGATGACCGGATGGCCGCATTTGGGGCAGGGTTCGTTCACCGGCTGATCCCAGAGGGCATACTTGCACTGGGGATAGCGGCTGCAGGAATAGAAGATCTTGCCGTAGCGGCTCTTCTTTTCCATCAGCTCCCCGTCCTTGCACTCGGGGCAGGTGATGTCGAGGGATTTGGGTTTGACCAGCGGCTGGATGTTCTTGCAGCCGGGGTAGGCGCTACAGGCCAGGAATTTTCCGTAACGCCCCATTTTGATGAGCATCGGCGCGCCGCACTTGTCGCACTTCTCCTCGGAAATTTCCGGCTCGGGCTGTTCCTCGGCGGCCAAAGGCTCGGTGTAGCGGCATTCGGGGAAGCCGCTGCAGGCCAGGAAGCGGCCGCTGCGGCCGAGCTTGATGACCAGCGGCTGACCGCAGTCGGGACAGGTACGGTCGGTCTTTTCGGTGGTCAGGTCTTCCTTGGTGACCTCCTTCTCCTTCTGCTTGAGCAGGGCGATGAAGGGCTCCCAGAAACCGCGGATGACCGGACGCCAGGTTTCCTCTCCCCGGGAGATGGCGTCGAGATCCTCTTCGAGCTTGGCGGTGAAATCGTAATCGACATAGCGGGCGAAGTGGTTGACCAGCAGGTCGTTGACCACCATCCCCACATCCTCGGCGAAAAAGGCCCGTTTCTCCAGGCGTACGTACTTGCGAACCACCAGGGTGTTCATGATCGAAGCGTAGGTCGAGGGCCGGCCGATGCCGTATTCCTCCAGGGTCTTGACCAGGCTGGCCTCGGTGAAGCGGGGCGGCGCCTGGGTGAAGTGCTGTTCCGGCAAGAGCTCCTTGCGTTCGATGGCCTCCCCTTCGGCCAGGGCCGGCAGGGTGCCTTCCTGCTCCTCGTCGGGGCTGTCGGTCCCTTCGATGTAGAGCTTCATGAAGCCGGGGAAACGGATGACCTGGCCGCTGGCGCGGAAGGTGAAGCGCTCCCCCGCCGTCAGATCGACGGTGGTCGCTTCGAGCACGGCGGCGGCCATCTGCGAGGCGACGGTGCGGGTCCAGATGAGCTGATAGAGGCGGAACTGGTCGGAGGAGAGGAAGGGCTTGAGCTTTCCCGGGGTGTTGGCGATGGCCGTGGGGCGGATCGCCTCATGGGCTTCCTGGGCGTTCTTCGCCTTGCTTTTGTAAACCCGCGGATGGTCGAGGGCATAGTCCCGGCCGAAGCGTTGGCTGATGACTTCGCGGGCCTCGTTGGTGGCGACCGTCGACAGGGCCACCGAGTCGGTACGCATGTAGGTGATCAGACCGACGGAACCCTGGCCGATGTCGATCCCCTCGTAAAGCTTTTGCGCCGTGGACATGGTCTTGCGCGCCGAGAAGCCGAGCTTGCGGCTCGCCTCCTGTTGCAGGGTGCTGGTGGTGAAGGGGGCCGCCGGGTTGCGTTTTTTCTCCTTGCGCACCAGCGAGGCGACCCGGAAATCCTCCCGGGCGATCGCCGTCACCAGCTGCCGGGCGCTCGCTTCGCCGCCAATCTCCAGCTTGTCCAGGCGTTTGCCGTCGACGGTGAAGAGCCGCGCCTTGAAATCCTGTCCGCTCGCGGCGCGCAACAGGGCGTCGATGGTCCAGTATTCCTGGGGCACGAAGGCGGCGATCTCTTTTTCCCGCTCGCAGATCAGACGCAGGGCCACCGACTGCACCCGTCCGGCGGAGAGGCCGTAGCGGATCTTCTTCCACAAAAACGGCGACAGGTTGAAACCGACCAGGTAGTCGAGGATCGAACGGGCCTGCTGGGCGTCGACCAGATCCCGGGCGATATGCCGGGGTTCGCTCATCGCCTTGAGGATGGCGTCTTTCGTGATTTCGTGAAAGGTGACGCGCTTGACCGCCGGTTTGCTTCCCTGCTCGTCGATGCCGAGAGCTTCGAGCAGATGCCAGGCGATGGCCTCCCCCTCGCGGTCGAGGTCGGTGGCGAGAATCAGTTCGTCGCTCCCCTGTGCTTCCTTTTTCAGCAGGTCGAGCTGTTTCTTGCTCTCCGGCAGGACATGATATTTGGGTTCGAAGTCGTGGGCGACATCCACCGACCCCTGCTTGCTCGGCAGGGCGCGGACGTGACCGTAGGAGGCGAGGACCTTGAAGCCCTTGCCGAGAAATTTTTCGATGGTTTTCGCCTTGGCGGGAGACTCGACGATGACCAGTGATTTTGCCATGAATGCCTCGGTTTGGTTAAAAGCAAAAAGGCTGCGGGGGTCCGCAGCCTGGAAACAGTCTTTTTTCAGTGGAACATCCGTCCCCAGTCGTCCTCCATGAAACAATCGACTTCGCGATGCCAGTCCCGGGTGTTTCGGGAAAAGAGGACAAGAGCCGCCAGGGCTTTTATTTCATTGAGGGAGACATCGTCCTCGGCGATCTGCAGGGCGCGTTCGATGATCTCTTCCTCGGCTTCGTCATCGACAATGCCCAGGGCGCGCAGGCGGATGAGAAAGCCCCGGGCCTCGGCGGACAGTCCCCAGGTTTCTTCCAGGGTGAAGACCCGGTGGGTGGGAAGGCGCAGCGGCGGGGTGTCGGACAAGGACGATTGCAGGTTGAGATCTTCCATCCAGCGAAAGGCGGCGTCGATTTCCGCGGCGTCGAAGCCCTCGGCCATCAGTCCTTCGACAATGTCGCTTTCGGTGAGTTGCGTGCTGTCGGCCATGACATACTGGGCGATGATGCTCACGATAGCCAGAACCCGCTCTCTCAAGATATCTCCTGCGGCAAGTGGACCGTTGTCGGTTTCAGGCTTCCCGGCCGCGCAGATAGCGCATTCCGGGGAGCTGTTCAACCCCCCCCTGGAGTTCCAGGTGCAACAAAATAGCGGAAAGCTCCATGGGTGTCAAGCCGGTTTTCCGCGCCAATTCATCGATGTGGAGCGGTTCCCGGCCGAGGTTCCGATAGACGGTCAGGGCGTTTCCCGAGAGCTTTTCGAGAAGGGAATCTTCCTTTTGCCGTTGCCCGCGCGAGGGGGTTCCCGGCCAGAGGACGTCGAGGATGTCGGCGGGGCCGGTGACCAGCTGGGCCCCCTCTTTGAGCAGGCGATTGACCCCGCCGCTGGTCTCGGCGTAGACCGGCCCGGGCACGGCGAAGACCTCGCGCCCCTGCTCCAGGGCGAAGTCGGCGGTGATCAGCGAGCCGCTCCCCTCGGCCGCCTCGACGATCAGCACCCCCTGGGCGAGACCGCTGATGATGCGGTTGCGGGCGGGAAAATGCCCGGCCAGCGGGGGCGTGCCGGGGGGATACTCGGAGAGGATCGCTCCTTCTTCGGCGATGCGCCGGAAGAGGCGGCGGTTCTCGGGGGGATAGACCTGATCGATGCCGCAGCCGAGCACGGCGACGGTTTGCCCCGGGCCGCGCAGGGCGCCTTCATGGGCCGCCGTGTCGATGCCCCGGGCCAGGCCGCTGACAATGGCGATCCCCCGGGAAGCGAGCTCGGCGCAGATTTCGTCGGTGAGGCGCCGTCCGGCCGTCGTTGCCCGGCGGGCGCCGACCACCGCCAGGGCCGGTTGATCGGTGAGCCGGCCGCAGACATAGAGCAGGGCGGGCGGGTCGGGGAGCTGGCGCAGCAGGGGAGGGTAAGCCGGTTCATCCCAGAAGCTGACGAGGCGGACGCCGTCGTGTTCCAGCAGATCCTCCGCCCGGCGCAGAAGCGGGGCCTCGGCGGCGGGCAGGGCTTCGGCCACCGCCGGCCGGATCCCCGCCCGGCGGGTCCAGTCTTTGGGGGCGGCGGCGAGAATCGCCTCGGGGGAGGCGAAGGCCGCCATCAGCCGGTTCAGCCCGACGCGCCCCAATCCCCGGGTGAGATGCAGGCGCAGCCAGGCGCGTTCCACAGCCGTCGGCATCGGTCCCTCCATGCGTTCGCAAAATTAAAGAAGGATTGAAGTCTCCCTCAATCCTTCTTTGCAATCCATGACCGTTGGTTTCCGCTTTATTCCATCACCGTCGACATACGATCCCCCCGGTAGAGGGGTTCGGCGATTTTCAGCACCAGCGCCGAGGCGGCGCGGGGATGGGTCTCGATGACCACGGCCGCGCCGAGGAGGACGTCGGGGAGTTTGAGCCCGGAGGTGTTCAGCCCCAGGGCCGAGGCGTCCCGGGGGCGGGTGATGTTGAGCAGGTTGCCGACCTGCAGGCCGTCGTCGCTGCCGAGATCGAGATAGACGATGTCGTACTGGCTGATGGCGATTTTGCCGTCGTGGGCTTCGATCAGGGTGCCGGTCAGGGCGCTGCTCGCCCGCTTCAGCTCGATGGAGGCCGGGGCCGGCTGGTAGGGCCGCAGCCGGGCGCCGCGCTCGATCTCCTGGCAGGCCTTGCCGATTTCCCCCGTCGCTACCTCCTCGTTGATGGCGACGATGCGTACCGTCCCGATATCCTCGACCAGATAGCCGGCCTTTCGCCCGGTCTGGGGATGAGTGACCGGCTCGCCGACATCAAAGAGGGAGTAGAGATCGCCGGGCTGAACCGCTTCCAGATTCTTGATGTCGAGAAAAACCGTTTCGCCGCTGGCGATGAGCAGGCGGCTGTCGGTGGTGTCGACCAGGGTGCCGGCGGCGTTGAATTCGTCTTCGCTGATGAAGCCCCGTCCCCCCCGCTGGATGGTGATGGTCGTTTCTTCGGCCGGTTCCGGCGGGGGCGCCGGCTCGGTGGTTTCCGCCGCGGTTTCGGCGACCGGCACCAGCTGCACGCGGCCGTCGTAGAGGGTGATTTCCTGGCCGGGGTAGATCAGGTGGGGGTTGGTCAGATCCGGATTGTTCGACCACAGGCTCGGCCAGTAATAGGGATCCTTGAGAAAACGTTGGGAGATCCCCCAGAGGGTGTCCCCCTTCTTGATGACGTAGGTCTGGATTTCCCCCTGGGCGAAGGCGAGCAGGGGCCAGAGGAGCAGGGCAAGCAGCAGGGTGGGTTTGGCGAGGCGCATGAATTCCCCCAGGTTGAGGTGTGACGGAAGTCAGTTCCGGTTCAGGCTGTGCGCCGCCCGGCTATCGGGATAGCGACTGCTCAGGGCCTGCAACGCGGCGCCGGCATGTTGCGTATGGCCCAGCTGTTTCAGGGCTTCGGACATTTTGAGCAGGGCGCCGGGGGCCTTGCTCCCTTTGGGGTGGTTTTCCACCGCGCGTTTGAAGGCCGCGACCGCCTCTTCGTAACGCTGTTGGCTGTAGAAGCATTCTCCGAGCCAATATTCGGCGTGGCCGGCATATTCATGTTCGGGATATTGCCGCAGGAAGCTCTGGAAGCCGTCGACCCCCCGGGCGAAGCGACCGGCGGCGTAGTGGGAAAAGGATTGACGGTAGAGTTCGGCGGCGCTGCCCGGCCCCGTATCGTCCGCGGGGAAGGGAGCGATGAGCGTGGGCGGCGGCGCCATTTCCCGCTCGGCGGTGACCATTTTGGCTTCCGGCTCCGCCGGTACCGAGGCGCTCACGCGCTCTTCCTGGGCTCGCAGCCGCTCTTCGAGATTCGCCAGTCGGCTCTCCTGTCCGTCGAGGCGTTCGGCCAGCCGTCGTTGTTCCTGGCGCAAGGCCGCAAGATCCCGCTCGATCGGGGTGAGATCGACGGCCGGACGGGGAGCGAGGCAACCGGTCAGCCCGGTCAGAAGAAAAGCTGAAGAAAGCAGGATGCCAAGATGACGAAACATACGTTTTCCCGCCCCCATAAAAAATCGCGTCGGCGCGCGCAATAGCTAAAAAAATATAAATTTTTTAAGCCCTTGTCAAGATGGATCGGATTTTCACTGCCGCCGTCGGCCGGACAGGTGCTTGCCATTTCCAACGGATTTTGTGGTATTCTCCGGGCATTTCCCGAAAAGGATGAAAGAGAACATGTCACTCCCCGGACTTCTCGCTCCCGCCGGCAGGCCGGAAAAGCAGTCTCACCCCGAACTGCTGGCTCCCGCCGGCAGGCCGGAAAAGCAGTCTCACCCCGAACTGCTGGCTCCCGCCGGCAGGCCGGAAAAGCAGTCTCACCCCG
>JAVFAR010000087.1:0-11486 GCA_034002365.1 Trichloromonas sp. | reverse complement strand
AGAGGATGAATTAAATCGAGCAGTTAAGCGACTCAACCACCGACCGCGGAAGTGTTTAGGCTACCGGACACCCTATGAGGTCATGCGGGAGGCCCTGAGTGGTGCACTTGCTAATTGAATCTGCCCCCGCCGATCGGCAACGTGCCGCCGCCAGGGGTAGTATAGTTTTCTGCGTTGATGGAATCGGTGTGACGTTGGATTTGGGGCTGCCTTTTGGAAATTTGTCGCGTTGCAAGACGCGACCCCGTTGCCGCCCTTGCAAGACGCGACCCCGTTGCCGCCCCGGCCCCGCCCCTCAAGCAGAGGCGGCATGGGCATCCGGGGCTGGGAGCGGGAGGGATGAAAAAAAACCGAACGGCGGAAACTCTACATGGATCGGCGAGGGAGGTCAAGATTGGCGACAGCCGGGACTTAGGCGAAGGAACCCTTCAGGATCGCACGACAAAAGGTTCGGAAATCGTCCAGATGGTTTTCGACGATGCCGCGCACCACGTCGAGATTCAGTTTGCGGTAATCGTGGACGGCCACGTTGCGAAATCCCACCATCGCCTGGAGTGCGGTTTTGAGGGGCGCGTCGATGATGCCGGCGTCGTGGAGCAGGGCGAAGGCCTCGCGGGACTCCTGCGGAAGGCCCAGGCGCTTGACCCGGACCATATGCATCGCGGCGTCGATCGACGCTTCGCAGGCCCGTTGCAGATTGAGCACGATCGAGTCCTGACGGGTGAAGTTGTTTTCCAGTTCGTCTTCGTGTCCCCGGTACTCCTGTTCGATGCGCGCGAGGCAGCGCTCGATGATCGAAACCTTGTTGAGCAACACATCATGAACCATAAACGTTTCCCCTGCGGCGGATATCTTCGAGGATTTCCCGCCGTTCGAGATTGAACCGGCAATAGGCCGAAAACACCATGTCTTCGAAGGTCGCCACGGCATTTTCGTCGGCGCGGAACAGGCACACGCCGTGGCCGACGACCTGCATCCGCAAGACCGTGGAGGCCGCGAGCAGATCGACCAGATCCACGTTGCGACCGGCCAGCGCGGAAAGCCGTTGAGCGACTTCCCAGCGGTGGACGTTGTCGAGAGGGCGCGCGGGGAGGACGGCCAAGTCGATATCGCTGGCGGGGCGCTCCGCGGGGGTTTGCCAGCTTCCGAAGCGGTAAACCGCCAGCAGGTCCGGGAAAAAAGAGCGCAAGGCCTGTACAAGTTTTACTTCGATGTCGGCGCTATTCTCGTTCACGCAGGATTCTCCGGCACGGTCTTTTCCCGCAGACTAACCAAACTTGGGGGAGATGCCAACTTTAAAAATGAGTGGGGAGGGGAGGATGGATGTTCGATGACTCGTCACGATGAGCGGAGGAAACGGAACGCCGGTTAACCAGAATCAAGGAAACACCGGCCTGCCCCGTTGTCCACGTTGGCGGAATCGGCGAGCCGTTGGATTTGGAGCTGCCTTTTAGCCATTTGTTGCGCTGCAAGGCGGCCCCTCCACTGCCCCGACCCCACTACTGCCCTTAATAACGTTTGCTGCTATCATCTGAGCGAATTCGAATAGGGGAAGGGGCCGGAAGGGGCGGGGATTTCCGTTGATTTTCTTGACTTTCTCTATGCAGGATGCTAAAAGACGCGACGCTTTCGCTATTGAAAACAATCCCTCATTCAAGGAGTTGCCCCATGGAAAGAACTTTCGCTATCGTCAAGCCCGATGCTTTCGCCGCCGGTCACGCCGGCAAGATTCTCGCCCGCGTCTACGCCGAGGGTTTCAAGGTTGTCGGCCTGAAAAAACTCTACATGAGCAAGGTCGAGGCCGAAGGCTTCTACTATGTCCACAAAGAACGCCCCTTCTTCGGTGAACTCACCGACTTCATGAGCAGCGGCCCCTGCGTGGTCATGGTCCTCGAAGCGGTCGGCGCCATCAAAAAATGGCGCGACCTGATGGGCGCCACCAATCCCGCCGATGCCGCCGCCGGCACCATGCGCAAGGAATTCGGCACCTCCATTGGCGAAAACGCCACCCACGGCTCCGACGCCCCGGAAACCGCCGCCTTCGAAATCCCCTACTTCTTCTCCGGGCTGGAACTGCTCTAATCCCCCTCCGGACCAGATTAACCTTGTGAAAAGACGACCCTTCGGCTATGATCCGAAGGGTTTTTTCATGTAAAATCAGCGACGAACGACGTTTTTATGACCTCCGGAAATTTGCTCGACATAAAGAGTCTGACGCTCGAAGAATTGTCCACACTGCTTGCCGAACGGGGGCAGAAGCCCTTTCGCGCCAAGCAGATCATGCGCTGGATCTACGGGCGGGGGGTGACGGCTTTTGCCGAGATGACCGACCTGGCCAAGGATTTTCGTGAAGATCTGGCGAGCTGGGCGACTATCTCCGACTGGAGTCCCGAACGGGTCGAGGAAAGCCGCGACGGGACGAAGAAGTACCTCTTCCGGCTGGCCGACGGCCAGACCGTCGAGACGGTGCGTATCCCCATGGAGAACGAGCGGGCGACCCTGTGCATTTCGACCCAGGTCGGCTGCGCCATGCAATGCTCCTTTTGCCTGACCGGCACCTTCGGCCTGGTGCGCGATCTGCAACCGGGGGAAATCGTCAATCAGGTCTGCGCGGCGCTGAAGGACGGGCCGGTGCAGAACCTGGTGCTGATGGGCATGGGCGAGCCGTTGCACAATCTCGATAACGTGGTCAAGGCCTTGCGGATTTTCTATCTGGAAGAGGGGTTGAACTTCGGGGTGCGCAAGGTCACCCTGTCGACTTCCGGACTGGTGCCGCAGATGCGGGAATTGGGGGAGCGCATCCGGGTGAATCTGGCGGTTTCCCTCAACGCCACCACCGATGCGGTGCGCGACGAGCTGATGCCGATCAACCGCCGCTATCCCCTGAAAGAGCTGATGGCGGCTTGCCGCGACTTTCCCCTGCAACCCCGACAGCGCATCACCTTCGAATATATCCTCATCCGCGGCGTGAATGATTCCTTGCAGGATGCCAAGCGTCTGGTGACGCTGCTCCACGGCATCAAGGCCAAGGTCAATCTGATCCCTTACAACGAGCATGAAGGCTCGCCTTTCAAGGCGCCGACCGGCGAAACGATCGAGGCCTTTCAGACCTATCTTTTAAATCGCAATATCGTCGCCATTCGCCGCGCCGGCAAGGGGCAGGATATCTCGGCGGCCTGCGGCCAGCTCAAGGGCAAACTGGAAAAGGCCCAGGGGCGGTTGCCGGCACCGGCGGAAGGGGCGGACGGGCAGGGCGGTTAAAACTATTTCTTTTCATCGGTTACGGGAGGAACAAGCGAGTATGTCTCAACCGGTTATCGGCGTCATCGGCGGCAGCGGCCTTTACGAAATCGAACAACTCACCGACATTGGCGAAGTGGTGCTCGACACCCCCTTCGGTGCGCCCTCCGACGCCTATGTGACGGGAATGCTGGAGGGGGTCAGGATGGTCTTTCTCCCCCGTCACGGGCGCGGTCACCGGCTGCTCCCCTCCGAGGTCAATTATCGGGCCAATATCCACGGGATGAAGCAACTCGGGGTCGAACGCATCATTTCCGTTTCGGCGGTGGGGAGCATGAAGGAGGAGATCGTTCCCGGGCATATCGTCATCCCCGACCAGTTTTTTGATCGCACCCAGGGCAAGCGGGCCTCGACCTTCTTCGGCGAGGGGGTGGTCGGGCATGTGCAGTTCGCCGATCCGGTCTGCGCCGATCTGGCCGCCGTGCTCTATGACGCGGCGGTCGCCGCCGGCGCCGTCGCGCACAAGGGGGGGACCTACCTCTGTATCGAGGGGCCGAACTTCTCCACCCGCGCCGAGTCCAACATCTACCGGAGCTGGGGCGTCGATGTCATCGGCATGACCAATATCCCCGAGGCGCGCCTGGCCCGCGAGGCGGAAATCTGCTACGCCACCGTCGCCCTGGCGACCGATTACGATTGCTGGCACGCCGAGCACGAGGATGTCTCCATCGAAGCGGTCCTGGCCATCATTCAGCACAATGTGGCAACCGCCCGCGATATCATCCGCCGGGCGGCGCGGCAACTGGCGACTCCCCGGGACTGCGGCTGCGGCGAAGCGCTCAAGTATGCGATCATGACCCAGCGCGAACGGATTCCCGAAGCGACCCGAAACAAGCTCGATCTGCTGATCGGGCGCTATCTGTAGTTCCCTTTCCCCGTGCCTGCTTGCGGCGGCGCGGGTCCGAGGGTAAAGTTCTTGACGCTCTCTTTATTCACAGGAAGGTTGAAGGGCATATGAGTCTTTTGGTGGTGGGTTCGGTGGCATTCGATTCGGTGGCGACCCCTTTCGGTCAGGTCGAGGAGGTCCTCGGCGGCAGCGGCACCTTTTTCAGCACGGCGGCGAGTTTTTTCACCGATGTCCAGCTGGTGGCCGTGGTCGGCGAGGATTTTCCCGACGAGCACCGCCGCTTTCTCCAATCCCGCGAGATCGATCTGCGCGGTCTGCGTACCGCCCCAGGGCGGACCTTCCGCTGGAAGGGGCGTTACGGCTTCGATCTCAACGAGGCGCAGACCCTCGATACCCAGCTCAACGTCTTTGAAACCTTCCGCCCCGAACTGCCCGCCGGCTACGAGGACGCCGAATATGTCTTCCTCGCCAACATCGACCCCGAATTGCAGATGGACGTGCTCAAGCAGGTGAAACGTCCCCAACTGGTCGCCTGCGACACCATGAACTTCTGGATTTCCGGGAAGCGGGAGGCGCTGCTCAAGACCCTGCGGCACGTCGATCTGCTGGTGATCAACGAAGGGGAGACCCGGCAACTTGCCGGGGAGGCCAATCTGGTCAAGGCGGCCCGGGCGGTCCTGGCCATGGGGCCGAAAACCCTGGTGGTCAAGCGCGGGGAATACGGGGTGATCATGTTCACCGAACACAGCATTTTCACCGCCCCGGCCTACCCCCTGGAGACGGTCTTCGATCCCACCGGGGCCGGCGATACCTTCGCCGGCGGTTTCATGGGCTATCTCGCTTCCACGCGCAGCCTGTCCGGCGCCAACATCCGCCAGGCGATTATCTTCGGTTCGATCATGGCCTCTTTCAACGTCGAGGATTTCAGCCTGAATCGCCTGAAAACCCTCGGCATCGCTCAGGTGCATGAGCGCTTCCGGCAGTTCCGGCTGCTCACGGATTTTTCCCCGGAAGCCTGATTCGGAGGGACCGCCATGTTCCAGTGGGACCGGAATACCCTGCGTCTGGCGCTCCCCGCCGAACGGGTGCTGCGCCTGCACCGTTCCCTGGGGGACGTTCAGGTCGCTCTGCCGGGACTTCCGGCGCAACAGGCCGAGGCCTATGTCTGCGTCTATAGCGCACCTCAGGGGGCGCGGGTCGCGGTGGTCTTCCATCTTCGCGAAAGTCGCCGGCTCGCCTTCTACCGGGACGACCTGGAGAGCGGTTCCGCCCCCGGGGTCGAGGAGCAGCGCCTTGCCGGTCTGCGCTTCGCCGAATCCCTGGGCTTTCTTTTCGACGATAGCGATATTCATCTGCTGGCCGGACCTCAGCGGCAGCAGTTGTGGCAATCCCTGCCGTTGTGCGGCGGCGGTCTTGTCGACGGGGCGGTTTCTGCGGCTCCGGATCGGATCGGCGCCGGCGGCGGCACCCGTGCCGGCAATGGTCGGGAGCGGGCCGTGGCGGCACTCGGCCGCCTGTTGGCGACCCTTTGATCTTTTACCGGAATGTGGTTTTCGGACCACCGGGAGGTATGTGTGTTGAAACCGTTGCTCATTCTGTTTTTGGCGGGTGCCTTGGCGATCTCCGCCGGGTGCGGTTCTTCGGAAAAAAAGCCCCCCAAAGGGGAGTCCCACTACATCATGGGCCTTTCCCACTTTCGCCAGCAGCAGCTGACCGAGGCTCTGAAGGAATTTCTCCAGGCGGTCGAGGCCAACCCGCAGAATGCCGATTACCAGAACGGCCTGGCCTTGGCTTATCAGTTCAAGAAAGCCTATCCCGAAGCGGAAAAACACTATCTCAAAGCCCTGGCCTTGGGTGGAAACTCACCGGAGCACCAGAATAACCTGGCCGCTCTCTATCTCGACATGCAGCGCTGGGATGACGCCATCAAGTATTTCCGCCTGGCGGCCGGCAATCTGCTCTTCGGACAACCGGAGCGGGCGCACACCGGCATCGGCTTCGCCCACATGCAAAAGGGGGCGTTTCTCGACGCCGTCGGCGCCTTTCAGCAGGCGCTCAAGGATAATCCCAACTTCGCTCTCGCTCACTTTCGTCTGGGGGAGGCCTATCATGCCCTGGATAAATGGGATCTGGCGGTCGCTTCCTTGGGCAAGGCCGCCGAGCTGGCTCCTGCCGTGCCCGAAATACGCTACAAGCTGGGATTGGCCCACATGAAGAACGGACAGAAGGCCGAGGCCCTCGCGGCCTTTGAGGAAGTGCTGCGGCTGGCTCCGGCTTCCGAGGAAGCCCATCTGGCAAAAAGCTATATTGAGGTGTTGAGATAAATCATGAGTGATTCCGAACGCCTAACTGTCGGTACCCGCCTTCGCCAGCGCCGGAAAGAGCTTGGCTTGACCCTGCCGGAACTGGAGAGCAGGACCCGGGTTCGCCTCGCCTTTTTACAGTCTCTGGAAGAGGACCGGTTCGACGGTTTTCCCGGCGATGCTTATCTCTTCGGTTTTCTCAAGAGCTACGCCGAGGCTCTGGGCCTGCCCGCGGCTGAACTGATGGCGGAGCTTCGCGCTCAGCTCGGCGCAGACTCCGGTTTTACCGAAATCCCTCCCCTGGTCGCCGACCCTTTTCTGGCTCAGCCGTCTCGCCCGCGTTTGCCTCTTCGGCGATTTGTGGCCGCTTTTGTCGCGGTGCTTCTGCTGGCGGGGTTCGCCTTTCTGGTCTGGCGCCATGGACCCTGGCCTTCGCCCGGAACCGGGGTTCGGCAGGCCCCGCCGGTGACGGAGAGTCAACCCCCCATTCCGGCCCCTGCGGAAAGCACGGCACCGGAACCGCCCGCCGACTCGCCTGACGACGACGTTTCCGGGACGGCGCCGGCCGTTGATACCCCCTCCTCCTTGCCGGTCGAGACAGCGACGGCCGCCCCGGAAATGCTTCCGGCCGGCGGCGGGGTGCTGCGGGTCGAGACCCGGGAACGCGTCGCCCTGGAGATCCGGATCGACGATCTGCCGCCGCGCAAATATGTCCTGGCCGGCGGCAGCAGCATCAGCTGGCAAGCGGAGAAGTCCTTGCAACTGCAGGTTGATCGACCGGAGAGCATCGACCTTTGGCTTGCCGATCAGCCCCTCGATCTGCGGGGCCGGAGCGAACTGACGCTTCGCCGTGATGCCGGAGGCGGGGGAAATTAACCATGCGCATCGCCTGCCCGAACTGTCAGGCCAGTTACCGTTTTGACCCGGCCCGCGCCGGCAGCCGGGCGCCGCGGATCAAATGCCCCGGCTGCGGCCACGTCTTCCGCGTCGATCTGGAAACCGCTGTCGCGGATGGCGCCGCCATGCCCTCCGCCCCCCGAAAAAAATGCCTGATCGTCGATGATTCCCGCTTCTTCCGGGAACTGACGGGGGATATCTTCAAGGTGCTGGAGGCGGAGCTTCTCTTTGCCGGAGACGGCGAGGAAGCCTTGCGCATCATTCGGGAAGCGCGGCCGGATGTGGTGCTGCTCGATCTCAACCTGCCGAAGAAAAACGGCTACGAGCTGATTCGCGAGGTTCGCGAAGACAAGGCCCTGAGCAAGGTGCGGCTGCTCGCCATGAGCGGCGTCTTTCGCAAGAGTGAGGAGATCGGCGAGGTCTATCGGGGGGGCGCCGACGATTTTATCGGCAAGTCCTTCAAGCCCGAGCAGTTGCTGGACCGGGTGAAGAAACTGCTGGAGGATTGAACATGGTCTGGGAAGAGGAAGCGGGCGCCGGGGCTCTTGCCCAGCGTTTCGGTGAGGATGCTTTCGATCTGGCGGTGATTCTCGGCTCGGGCTGGGGGGCCTTGGCCGATCAGGCCGAGTCCGCGGTCTATGTGGATTACCGGGAAATTCCGGGCTTTTCCCATGTGCGCATCGAAGGGCATGCCGGGCGCTTGGTGGCGGGACGGTTCCAGGGCTGGAAGGTCCTTTTTTTTCAGGGGCGCTATCATCTCTACCAGGGCTTCGATGCCCGCCAGGTGGCCCTGCCGGTGCGCCTCGCCGCCGTTCTCGGCTGTCGCCGTCTGCTCTTGACCAATGCCGCCGGCGGGATCAATCCGGCCTTTCAGGTCGGCGATTTCATGTACCTGGAGGATCATCTCAATCTGCTTGGGGACAACCCTCTGCGCGGCGAACCCCTCCACCCCTTCATCGATCTTTGCGGGCTTTATCGGCAAGACCTTTATCCCGCGCTGAGCAAAGAGATGCGGGAAAGGGGCATCGCTTTGCATCGCGGCGTGCTTGCGGCGATGCCCGGCCCCTCCTACGAAACTCCCGCGGAAATCCGCATGCTGCAACGGCTCGGCGCCGATGTGGTCTCCATGTCCACGGTCCCGGAAGCGATCATGGGGCGCTATCTTGGCATGGAGGTCATCGGCTTGAGCCTGATCGCCAATCTCGCCGCCGGCCTTTCTCCCGGCCCCCTCTCCCACGACGAGGTCCTGCGCGCCGGTACCGACGGCGCGGGGCGCCTGCTTGATCTGGGGCACCGTTTGATGACCCTCTGGCAGCGGTCCTGAGTCGCTTCCGCGCTGTCCCGGCCTCGCTCCCCCCCCCACCGACAACCTGGTAAAAAATCAATTATTATAAAGTCTTTCGCGACGTCTGGCGAACTTGACAGGCGTTGCGCCTGTGGTACGTTTTAAGTCAATTTGCTTAAAGGAGATCCCGCGTGGGGGCTGGGCGAGAAAAAATATTGATCGTCGACGACGAGGAAAATGCCCGGATCGGCCTGACCAAGCTTCTGGCCCAGGAAGGCTATGAGGTGGACAGTGTCGCCGACGGCTGTGAGGCCCTGGAGTATCTGCGCGGCAAGCGGGTGAATCTGGTGATCAGCGACATCAAGATGCCGCATATGAACGGCCTGGCCTTTCTGCGGGAGCTCAGCCGCCGCCACCCGAGTATTTACGTGATCATGATCACCGCTTACGGTGAGGTCGAATCCTATCTTGAGGCCATGAATCTGGGCGCCTTCGAATATCTGCACAAACCGGTCAAACTCGATGTCCTCAAGTCGGTGATGAACAAGATTTTTGAGCGAAGCACACACCTCTGCTAACGCCTGACGGTCAACCTCCAAGGAGTGCCTGAACATGAAAGATTTTAAAACCATCCTCTTCGCGCTCGATTTTTCCCAGAGTTCCGATTACGCCTTCCAGTATGCCCTCTCCCTGACCCGGAAATATCAGGCGCGCCTGCTTATTGTCCACATCATCAACGAACCCGTCGATCTGCGCGGCTTCTATGTCCCCCATATCTCCTTCGAGAAGCTGGAGCAGGAGATCGAGGAGGGGGCCAAGAAGATGATGGAAAAGTTCTGCCGCGAGCAGCTTGGCGACTACGGCAACTACGAAACCTTTCTGCTGCCGGGCATCCCCTATGACGAAATCATCAAGAAGGCCGAGGAGCAGTCCGCCGACCTGATCATCATGGGCACCCACGGCCGCACCGGTCTTGACCATGTGCTCTTCGGCAGCACCGCCGAGAAGGTGGTACGCAAGTCCGCCATTCCGGTCATGACGATCCGTTACGCCGAATAGACACCCCGTAAATTTCCCCCCCCGCAACAAAACGCCCCCTCGCGACAACGGTTGTCGCGAGGGGGCGTTTTGTTGAGCGGCCGGTTAGCCGGGATCAGATCGTTTCGATGTGCAGAAAACCCTCGCCGAGTTCCTGGTCGGCCTGGCGCAGGGCCGTTTCCCCGGCGATGACACCGACGGCGCTGAGGCGTTCTGCCCGGGAGAGGTAGCGGGCGGCGGTCCGGCACAGGGTTTCCCGGTCGACGGCCAGGATCCGGCGGCGCAGGAGGTTGCGCATCTCCAGAGTCAGCCCCTGTTCGATGTTGGCGAATTCATGGTTCCCCCGCCCTCCCGGCGAGAGCGGACGGTCGAGGTCGGCGAAGATGGAGAGAATCCCTTCCTTGATCTGCTCGTCGCCGAAGCGCCCGGCGACGGCCCAGTCCACGGCCTCGTCGTAGACGTGCAGGGTGCGGGTCAGATGCGGGTCGCGATAGGAGAGGAAGGAGAAGATGCCGCCTTCGGCGCCGTAATTGGCGAGACCGCCGTAGGCGCCGCCTTTTTCGCGGATCTCCCGGTGCAGGAAGTCGGCGCGCAGCAGCTTGGCCAGAACCATCAGAGCCGCGCTGTCCGGATGGGTATAGGGGACGGCGCGGAAGACCCGGCTGACGTAATTCACCGGCACCGAGGTGGCCCAGCCGATGTTGCGGACCTGGGGGGCGAAATCTTGCGGGTCCTGGACGGATGGCGTTTCGCCGACCGGCAGCTGAGCCATGAAGGCTTCCAGATAGGGGGAAATCTCGGGGAAATGACCCTGCTCCCCGGTGACGGCACAGGAAAGGCGCCGCCGGCAGAGGAGCTGCGCGGCCATCGCCGCCATGTTTTCGGCAAAGCCGGCGAGTTCCTCGGGCTTTTTCGCGGCCAGGCTTTTGATGAGCTGGAGCTGTTCCAGGCCGCTCCAGGTCTCTCGCAGGCGGGCCGCTGGGGTCAGGCCGCCGGCCGCGGAGCGGGCGGCGTAGCTGTGTCCGGAACCGGGAATGGAGTTTTCCAGGGAGGTTCGGACCTGGTTGAGCACCGTGTGCAGGCGCTTGCAGTCGGTGAAGTCGGGGGCGCGGCAGAGATCGCCGAGAATTTCGAAGAGCTTTTCCTGGTTGCGGATCAATGCCTTGCCTTTGAGGGCGAGAAGGTCGCGGCTGGCGGCCAGGCTGTCGGGGGCGTCGAGAATGGTGGCGCGGGCGTGAATGCCGCCGGTTGCCGCCTCCATGCGCTCGGCCATTTCCGTATCGCTGTAGCCGGCGGCGCCGATCTGGCCGAGGAGGGTGCAAAAGACCGGGACTAGGGCCAGGTGTTCATCGGAAAGGCCGCCGATGTGGAAATGCAGAGTGATGTAGCCGATGCCGTTGGTCGGCTGGTCGAACCAGTAAACCGGGCGTTCGTTGACCTGGGTTTGGCTGTAGCCGACCGCCGCCTCCGTCGCCGGGATGTCGCCGAGCTCCAGCGTCGGCAGGCAGGAGAGATCCTCCTCCGCTTCCTGGGCCTCGCGCAATTCCTCGGCCTGGCGACGGATTTCCTCGATCGTCCGTGTGTCGAGTTGACAACGTAATTTTTCGAGACGCGCGGCGATTTCCCGATCCTGGCGGGGTTGCAGGCCGTCATCGGGGCGCAGGGTCAGGGTAACCCGATGGGGATTGCCGAGCAGGTAGCGGCGAATCAGATCCTGAAAATAGGGGCCTTCGGCGATCTTTTGCCGCAGCTGAGCGAGCAGTTCGTCGAAGCGCAGGGCTTCGACCGGATTGCCGCCGTGAATCCAGGGGCCGAT
>JAVFAR010000086.1:0-11690 GCA_034002365.1 Trichloromonas sp. | reverse complement strand
CTCGATTATCGCGCTCGGCACGACGAAAAAGAGGAGGGGAGCCGTTTCACCCTCTTTCCTTTTATCTTTTCCCGGCGGGGAGCCGGGGAAGAGAAGGATTATTTCGCCTTCTTTCCTTTCGGCGGTACGCTGCGGGAACGCTTTGGCCGGGACGAGATCCGTTTCACCCTCTTTCCCCTCCATGCCCGGACGATAAAAGCGGAGAAGCAGACCGAGCATTGGCTGTGGCCCTTCTTTTCCCGGATTCAAGGGCCGGACGAGTCGGGGGTCGGCATCTGGCCCCTGTGGGGGAGCAGCCGCAAGGACGGGGTCTATCGCAAAGGCTATGTCCTGTGGCCGATCTTCTTTTCCGAAGATCTTCAGCTCGACGGCGACAATCCCCGGCGGATTCGCGCTGTGTTCCCCTTTTATCTGACCGATGACTCACCGGCCTATTCCCGCAGCAGCTGGCTCTGGCCCTTCTTTGGCCATGTCGTGGATCGGCGGCGGAATTTCGAGCAATGGGATCTGCCCTTTCCGCTGGTGCGTCTCACCAAGGGGGACGATCGCCAAGGGCTGCGTCTGCTTCCCTTCTTTGCCGACGAACGGGTGGGCGGGCAGCGCAAGCGCTGGTTTCTCTGGCCGATCTATAAGATCGAGGAGAACCGCGGCGAAAACTACCGCTTTCGCCGGGACCGGGTCCTTTTTTTTCTCTATTCCAACCAAGAAGAAACCCTGGCCGCCGAATCCGTTCCCTATCGCCGGCGCATCGATCTCTGGCCTCTCGTCTCCTTTCGGCGCGCGAACAACGTCAATCATCTGCACCTGCTGTCGCTATTGGAACCGATCTTTCCCGAGCAGCCAGGCATCGAAAGGAACTGGGCTCCCCTCTGGCGTTTTTATCAGCACAAATGGGACGATTCGGGTAACAGCGCTTCCAGCTTTCTGTGGAATCTTTACTGGCAGGAACGGCGCGGCGAGGATCGGGCGGTGGAGGTCTTTCCCTTCTTCCGCTACACCCGTCAGGCCGGCGCGGGGACGGACCTGAGTCTGCTCAAGGGATTCTTCCGCTACCGCCATGACGGCGACGGCGGCCGCATCAACCTTTTCTATCTCCCCTGGCCCCTGGCCTGGGGCGCTGCGGCGACGGCGGGAGAAACCCCATGATCGAGGCGATCGGCCGCCAGCTCATGAATATGGCCCAGACCGCCGGCGAGATGGTGCGGCTCTTCGCCCAGACCGTCTATTTCTTTCGCGAGGCGCCGCGCAATCTGCCGTCGATCTTCCGGCAGACCGCCGAAGTCGGCATCGGCACCCTGCCGGTGGCTTCTGTGCTGGCCCTCTTCGTCGGCATGGTCCTGGCGTTGCAGACCGGATCGGAGCTGGCGCTTTACGGCACCCAGGAGGTGATCGGTGCGATTGTCGGCCTCTCCATGGTCAAGGAACTGGGGCCGGTGATGACCAGCCTGCTGGTGGCCGGGCGGGTCGGCTCGTCGATGGCCGCCGAGGTGGGGGCCATGCAGGTCTACGAGGAAATCGACGCCCTGCGCACCCTGGAAATCAGCCCGGTGCGCTATCTGGCCATGCCGCGGCTCATCGCCTGTCTGCTGGCGGTGCCTTGCCTGGTGATCTTTTCCATGCTTATCGGCATTGCCGGCGGGGCCTTCATCAGCAACGTCAATCCACTGATCGATGTGCCCTGCAACGTCTATTACGAAAATCTGATCCGGGCCATCGGCTATGAAGAGATTTTCAAGGGCCTGACCAAGGCCACGGTCTTCGGCGGCATCATCGCCCATGTCGGCTGCTATGTCGGCTTCAAGACCCGGGGCGGGGCGCGGGGCATCGGCCAGTCGACCACCCGCGCCGTGGTCATGTCCTTCGTCATGATTCTGGTGGCCGATTATTTCCTCAGCCGGATGATGATGTGAGCTTTTTGTCGGGAGGTACGATGTTCAGCGGACTGTTCGCCGGCTGGTTTGTGCCCGAGTCGCACGGGGTCGCCAATTATGCCGAGCCGCGCGGGGTCAGCCTGCGGATTGAAGGGCTGAGCAAAGCCTTCGATGGCCGGGCCGTGCTGCGCGGCATCCATCTCGATATCGCCGCGGGGGAGACCTTTTCCATCATCGGCCCCTCGGGCACCGGCAAGAGCGTGCTGCTCAAACATATCGTGCGCCTGATCGAACCCGATGCGGGTCGCATCCACATCGACGGCGAGGACATCTTCGCCGCCGGCAACGGCGCTTCGAGCTATCGTTACAGCATGGTCTTTCAGACCTCGGCACTTTTCAACTCCCTGACCGTGGGGGAGAATGTCGGGTTGTGGCTCAGGGAAAAGCGGGTCTGTCCCGAAGAGCGCATCCGTGCCATTGTCGCGGAAAAGCTCACCCTGGTCGGGCTGGAGGGGAACGAGGGAAAACTCATTTCGGAGCTTTCCGGGGGGATGAAAAAACGGGTGGCCATCGCCCGCTCCCTGGCGATGAATCCGGATCTCATTCTTTATGACGAACCGACCGCCGAGCTCGATCCGATCACCTCCGATGAACTCGCCCAGGTGATCATGGATCTTAAGGCCAAGGTCAACCTCACCACCGTCATCGTCACCCACGACCTGAGTTTCGCCCTGTACCTCTCTGATCGCATCGCCATGATCGACGGCGGCGAAATCGTGGCGGTCGGTACGCCGGATGAAATTAAAAACAGCCAGAATCCCGTGGTGCGCAAATTTCTTTACACCAACACCAAGGGGATCAAGGGAGACGTCTGAATATGGCCATGTCGACCGAAAAACGGGTGGGGATCTTTTTTCTGCTGACGCTTTGTGTCCTCGCGGTGATGATCGAGCTTGCCGAAGACTGGCGTCCTTTCAGCAAAAGCAAGGATTACCACACCTTCTTCCGGACGGCGGTGGGCCTCAAACTCGGCGATCCGGTGCGCATGGCCGGGGTTGAAGTCGGCAAGATCCGGACGATCAGTATCGCCGATTCGCGCGTGCGCATCGACTTCCAGGTTTCCGAAACGACCGAAATTCGTGAGGATTCCATCGCCGAGATCCGCCAGACCAATCTTCTGGGCGGCCAGTTTCTCGGCCTGGAATTCGGCTCGCCGGAACGGCCGCTCTTGCCCTCCGGCAGCGCCTTGCCGTCGGTGGAGCGGGCCAACATCGACCAGTTGATCACCAGCTTCGACCGCAACCAGGAGCGGGTTTTCGGCGAGATCGGCGCCCTGGTGGAAGACAGCCGCGATTCCATCGTCAACGCCTCGACCCGCCTGGAAAACATTCTGCTCAAGATCGACGAGGGCAGCGGCAGCCTCGGCCGCCTGGTCAATCATCCCGGGCTGTATGACGATTTCAACGGCGTGGTCAGCGAACTCAAGACCCTGCTCGCCGGATTGCGCAACGGCGAGGGCACCCTCGGCCGGTTGATAACCGATCCGGCCCTGCACGACGATGCCGTCCGGGTCGTCGCCGATCTGCGCGATATTACCGACGGCCTGAAAAACGGGGAGGGGACCCTGGGCCGGCTGCTCACCGATGACCAGCTCTACGACCGGGCCAACGCAGCCGTCGCCCAGCTCGGCGAGGTGGCGGCCAAGGCCAATAACGGCACCGGCTCCCTGGGCAAACTGGTCAATGACGAGGCCCTGTACAACGAAGTGCTGGCGAGCGTCGAGCGCATCAACAGCATCGCCGCCAAGATCGACCGGGGGGAGGGCAGCCTGGGGCGGCTGGTCAACGAGGACAGCCTCTACCGCGATGCCGTCACCACCTTGCGCAAGGTGGAAAAGGCCATGGACGGCATGAGCGACGCGGGACCGGTATCCGCCCTGGGGACGGTGGTCGGCACCTTGTTTTAGGCTGATGAAAAACACCCATCCGCGGCGTTGTCCTCATCCCTTGTCAACGACGTACCTTTCAGGTACGCCTTATTCCTCAGGATTTCGTCCGCCTTGCATCTGGACATTTTTGATCAGCCGTGGAAAACAGGTCCCTTCAAGGCTGATGAAAAATACCCTTGGAGGTGCGGCTCGGCCATATCCCCCAGGGCTCTTCCGCGAAATGGCGGAAGGCTTGCGATGACGGGAAACCAGGGACGATGAAAAGCCCGCAATCAAGCCTTTCGCGTAAGATGTGCCGAATTTCATGTTTCTTGCATGCCCGATTTTTTTGTCGTACTGATTTACGGGAGATTTCGTCGTGATCGCTAAATTGCTGCTGCCCGCCTGTTTGCTGGCTGTCGTCGGATGTTCCGATCTCCACCAGCTGCGGAGCGACAATCCGCTGCTCCCCATCCGTGAATACGAACAGATGATCGTCGGGCGCCTCGACGCCGATTACGTCGGGGATGAAAACTGTCTCGGCAAATGTCACTCCCATCAGCCGATTCACGATGATTTCCGCCGTTCGGTGCATGGCGAGCAGATCGCCAGCGATACCGGACTGCCGCTGGTCAACTGCGAATCCTGCCACGGTCCGGGAAGCCTGGCGGTCAAGGATGTCGGCTCGAACAAAGAAGACAAATGCAAATTCGACACCCTGCTGCAACTGGAGCAGTTGCCCGCCCCGGCCCAATCCCTCATCTGCCTCAAATGCCACTCGGCTTCGTCGACCCCGGTCCTCACCTACTGGAACGCCGGCACCCACGCCAACAACGACGTCAGTTGTTTCGATTGCCACGCCCTGCATCTGGGACCGCAGCAGAAGGTCAGCCGCAAGGAGATGGACGCCATGTGTTTCAAGTGCCATCCCGAAGTGCGCGCGGAATTTGCCCAGTTTTCCCATCACCCCGTCCCCGAGCACAAAATGGCCTGCATCGATTGCCATGAGCCCCACGGCTCGGCCCAGGATCACCTGCTGCGCGGCCTGACCCGCAAGGACACCTGCACCCGCTGTCACATGGAATACCAGGGGCCTTTCGTCTTCGAACATGCCGATCTCAACGAGGACTGCGGCAATTGCCACGCCCCCCACGGTTCGCCCAACCGGCCGCTGCTGAAGAGTTCCCAGCCCTTCCTTTGCATGCAGTGTCATTCCGGACATCTCGGCGAACATGTGCCGTCCCTGGAAGAGGACAACGCGGCCATGAAGGGAGCCTTTTACAGCCGCTGCACCGATTGCCATTCGTCCATTCACGGCACCGATGTCCCGTCGTCCCGGGGCCGGGGCACCTTTATCGCCCGCTGATCGAGGGATTCGGCCCGTATACAGGAGTTCGCTGTGAAGATCATCAGATCCCTGTTTTTTCTGACCTGGAGCCTGCTGCTTTGCTGCCTTGCCGGGCAACCGGCCTTGGCGGCGGAAGCCGATGCGAACGGCGCCACCCTGCGGTCCTCGCGCATTTCCCTGGGTTATCGCGCGGTCGATGTTCAGGATCAGGCCGGCCGCGCCGCCCAGTACACCCTCTTTGATTCGGGCGCGACGGCGGCGGCGGAGATCAAGTATCTCAACCCCAGCCTGCGTTTCATGATCGAGGGGGAATATCTCAACGACAGCGATTACCTGGTGGATACCGACTTCGATTATCGCGGACTGGTGCGGCTGCATGCATCGACGGAAAAGCTCTATCATCATCTCGACTATCTTTCCTACGACCGCCCCGATGCCGTCGGCACCACCCTGAGTGAAGAGGAGCTCGAACAGGTCGAGGTCCGCTTCAGCGACCGCTCCCCCGGGGAAACGGCCGCCCTTGAAGTCGGCATCGACAAGGTCAACCTGCGGACCAAGCTTCCCGCCTACCCCGTGCATCTGAATCTCGGCTACTGGCGTCTGCAACGTAGCGGGCATAAGCAGCTGCGTTATCTCAACGAAGACTGCACCGCCTGTCATCTCGAAAGCAAACGGCAAAAGGTCGACCGGGTCACCGAGGAAGTGACCCTCGGGCTCGATGCCCATGTCGGCTATGTCAACGTCGCCGTCGAGCAGGTGTTTCGTGAGTTCCGCGATCGGGAATCCGTCCCCTTCGGCAGCTTCGGCGCCATTGGGGAAGACGGTTATGACTACCGCTCCGCCGGCGACTATCAACATGACGCCGTTCCCGATTCCCGCCTGACCGCCACGACTTTCAAGGTCAGTACCTCCCCCTCGGGCGGATTCAACGCCGCCGCCGGGTACACCTTGGGCAAAAAGGAAAACCTTTCCCGTCTTGCCGATGTCTCTTCAGCCGATGCGGAAACGGACTTTCACAAGGCGTCGGCCGATCTCACCCTGACCCCCCGGCCCGAGTTCACCCTCAATTTCCGTTACCGCATGCTCGATCAGGAAAGCAGCAGCCCGGCGCAACTGCTGGTGGGCGGACTGCCGGGGGACGGTGTCGTCGCCACCCGTCAGAACATGGATCTGACCCGGGCCAGCTATTTCGGCAAGCTCTCCTGGCGCCCCGTGCGGCGGTTGACGTTGATGGGGGAATTCGAACACCGTGACCTCCATCGGGACCGGACCGGGGAGTTTGTCGATCCCGCCAACCCCTATTACGATCCCCTCTGGGAACTGCCCGAGGACGAACGGATCAACCGCTTCCGGGCCAGTCTTATCGCCCGGCCCCTCGGCAATCCGCGACTGAAGTTCAACAGCTGGTATGAGTTACAAACCTCCGACGCCCCCGCCTACGGCGCTTCCCTGGAAGAACGCCATCGCCTCTATGCCGGAGTGGCGTGGAACCCCACGGACCGCTTCGGCGCCACCGCCAACATCCGCCTGACCGACGGGCGCAACAGCAACTTCGGCCGCGCCGGTTGGGACAGTTCCCTCGATCGCCGGCAGCAGCAGGAAGATTTTACCGCCGGGTTCTGGGCCCAACTGACCGACAGCGTCAGCACCAATCTCTATTACGGTTTTCTTCGTTCCGATCTGCGCCAGGATCTGACTTACGGCATCGGCTCTGAGGATGATGACAACAGCCTTTTCGATACCGATGTCGACTACCGTCAACGGGTTCATACTCTGACCTTATCCACCAGCTGGCAGCTGCGAGAACGGTTGCGGACGTTCTTCGAAGCGCGCTATATCCGCTCCCGCTCCTATTTCACCCCCGGATTCCTGCCTGAGGATTTGCCTTTTGATACTGATGGTTTGCGCAATCTCAGCGAGCTGGAAATCGTGCAGATGGGGCTGGGGCTGGGGCTGGAATGGAACCTGGCAGAGGGCTGGAACTGTTCGGCCCGTTTCTCCCATGACGATTACGAAGACCGTAACAACAGCCATTTTGATGGAGCGGCCCAGCTGTATATGCTCAGCGTCGCCCGATCCTGGTAGGCCATGACCCTTGAGAAGGCCCTTTTTGTGCGGATAACCCACGCTTTTTCTCGATACTTGCTCTGTTGGCTGCTGTTGACGCCGGTGCTTTTTGTCACCGCCGCCGATTCCGCCTGGGCCGACGAAAAATCCTTCGTCGCGGTGATTATCACCGGCGATCTGGAGCGCTATCGCCTGGCCCATGAAGCCTTTCTCGAAAAGATGCGGCAAGCGGGGCTGGAACAGAAGGTGGAAATCTACGTGCAGACGCCCAATCCCGACACCATGTCCTGGACCAACAGCATCCGCAAGGCGGTAGGGATCGGCGCCGACGTCATCGTCACTTACGGCGCCCCGGCGACCCTGGTGGCCCGTAAAGAGGCGCGGGGAACGCCGGTCCTCTTCGGTGACGTCTATGATCCGGCGGCCTTGGGCATCCTTCCGGAATCGAGCAAGAATCTGACCGGCGCCAGCAGCAAGACCCCCATGGAGACCCTGGTCAAGGCCTTTCGGGAGATCTTTCCCGTACAAACCATCGGCGTCCTCTTTTCCTCGTCCGATGCCGGCTCGGTTTTGCAGGTCCGGCGTCTCGGCGAGATTCTGTCCAAAGGCGGCGTGTCGCTGGTGCCCAAGGACATCGCCGCTGCCGGGGAGATCGATCCGGCCCTGGCGGTCATGAGCGGTTCCGTCGACAGTCTCTTTGTCGCCGACAGCGCCGTTCTGCATCTGGGTCTGGGTCAGATCATGGCCTTTGCCGCCCGGGAAAACCTGCCGGTGATTTCTCAGATTCCAACTCTTTGCGACCAGGGCGCGCTGGTTTCTCTGGAAGCCGATCCCCAGGAACAGGGGGAGGTGGTGGCGGAGATGCTCGGCAAGATTCTTTCCGGGGTTTCTCCGGCGGCGATGGAACTGCACACGCCGCGCCGGGTTTCCCTGGTCATCAATCTGCAGGTCGCGCGCCGACTCAATCTCAAGGTCCCCTTCCAGACCTTGGGGATGGCCACCCGGGTCATCCGCTAAAAATGCCCGGTCCGGTTACCTCTCCCGCATTTTTACCGTATACGGAATCCGCCAAAACATTCCCGTTGACAAGCTTCTTGCAATGCTGATTTAATTCCGGTTCGGCGCGGTTCGCCCCTTGTCCGCGACCTTTAATGGCCGGATACCACACCCCAGGAGGACAATGATGAATCCATTGGCAGTCGAACTCAACGAACAGCTTTCCCAACACAATCCTTATGTTCTTGAGATGCTTTCGGATCTCGGCAAGAATCTCTTCTTTCCCAAGGGGATTCTCACCCAGTCGGCCGAAGCCAAGGATAAAGCGCATAAATATAACGCCACCATCGGCATCGCCACGGAAAAGGGCGGTCCGATGTACCTGCAGTGCATTCAGGACAAGCTCTCCGCCTTCGATCCCAAGGACATCTACCCCTACGCCCCGCCCGCCGGCAAGCCCGAGCTGCGCGCTCTGTGGCGGGAAAAGATGCTGCGCGAGAACCCGAGCATGCAGGGGAAACACTTCAGCAATCCCATCGTCACCAACGCCCTGACCCACGGTCTTTCCATCGTCGGCGACATGTTCCTCGGCGCCGGCGATCACCTGATTCTGCCCGACATGCTCTGGGGGAACTACAACCTGACCTTCGGCACCTGCAACGGCGCCATCATCAAGAAGTTCCCGACCTTCACCGCCACCGGCGGCTATGACGTCGCCGCCTTCAAGGCGGTCCTGACCAACACCGCCGCCGAGAAGGGCAAGGCCGTGGTCCTGCTCAACTTCCCCAACAATCCCAGCGGTTACACCCCGACCGTCGCCGAAGGGAACGCCATCGTCGCCGCCATCAAGGAAGTCGCCGAGTCCGGCTGCAACATCGTCGCCATCACCGACGACGCCTACTTCGGCCTCTTCTACGAAGACTGCATGAAAGAGTCGCTCTTCGGCAAACTGGCCAACCTGCACCCGCGCATCCTCGCCATCAAGCTCGACGGCGCCACCAAGGAAGAGTTCGTCTGGGGCTTCCGCACCGGCTTCATCACCTTCGCCGACGGCAAGAGCGGCGAGAACGCGCCGGTCATGACCGCCCTCGAAAAGAAAACCATGGGCATCATCCGCGCCAAGATCTCCAACTGCCCGCACCCCTCCCAGACCTTCGTCATCGAGGCGCTGCGTTCGCCCCAGTTCCTGGCGCAGAAGGAAGAGAAGTTCCAGGTCATGAAGGGCCGGGCGCTCAAGACCAAGGCCGTGCTCAACAGCGGCAAGTACGATAAGGCCTGGGATTACTACCCCTTCAACTCCGGTTACTTCATGTGCCTCAAGCTCAAGACCGTCGACGCCGAAAAGCTGCGCGTGCATCTGCTCGACAAGTACGGCGTCGGGGCCATTTCGATCAACAAGACCGACCTGCGCATCGCCTTCTCCTGCATCGCCGAGGAGAACATCCAGGAACTCTTCGACATCATCCATCAGGGCGTGCTCGATCTGGCCTGATCCGCTTTCGACCCGCAAGGCCCGCTCACGCGGGCCTTTTTTTTACCTATGGATAACCTTCACGCCCAACTTGTCGCCGCCCGTATCCTGCCGGACCTGCTCGACGTCCTTTCCGGCCGTCCCTGCTGGCTGGTCGGCGGCGCCCTCCGTGATGCCCTGCGCGGCGAAACCACCAAGGATTTCGATCTGGCGACGCCGGACGATCCCACCCCGATAGCGAAGGCTTTTGCCGCTCGCATCCGCGGCCACTGGTTTCTCATGGATTCGCTCCGCCGCCAGAGCCGGGTGATCGTTCCCGCGCAATCAGGGGTCTGGGCCTTCGATTTCGCCCCCCTGCGCGCCGCGACTCTGAACGAGGATCTGCGCCTGCGGGATTTCACCGTCAACGCCGTCGCCTGGCCGATTGCCTCTTCCGTCACCAGCGCGGAGTTTATCGATCCCCTCGGCGGCCGCGGCGACATCGAAAGCCGCCGGCTGCGCGCCTGCTCCGCCGGCGTCTTTCACGACGACCCCTTGCGGGTGCTGCGGGGGGTACGTCTCGCCGCCACCCTCGGGGTGGAGATTGAAAGCGAAACCTTCGCCCTCATGGGCGAAGCCGCGCCGGAATTGGCCCAGGTCGCGGGTGAACGCATCCAGGCAGAACTGGCGCTGATCCTGGGCGCCGCCAGGGAAGGGGAGAGCCTCGCCCGATTGCATGCTCTCGGCCTGCCGCCGCTGCTGTTCGGCAAGCCCGAGGCCCAGGGCTCCTGGGCGTCCGGCGTGAACCGGGTGGAGCGGATCGGCGCCGGGCTCGAACAGGGGGCGGGGGAGCTGCTCGCGGAGTTTACCGAAGGGGAGGGGGACGAGGGGGGCTGGAGCGCCGCGGCGCTGCTCAAGCTGGCGGCCCTGCTCGCCGGTTATCGGCCGACCATCGATGTCGGCGAGCATCTGCGCCTGAGCCGGCGCGCGGGCAACCTTCTGCGCCGGTTGCGGGAATTGCCGCCGGAGACCTTGGCCGAACTGCGCCCCTTGCGTGACGCCGCCCCGCGCTTGCGCGCTCTCTGGGTCGAGCAATTGGGCGCCGAGCCGGTGTTTGGGCTGACCTGGCTGCTCTGTCAGGCCGATGACCCGCGAAGCTGGTTGCTGGATGCGCGGCGGGCGCTTACGGACTATCGCGAGCACCTCCGTCACGGCCGCATTCCCGATCTGGTCGACGGCGCCTGGGTGCGGCAACACCTGGTAATAAGCGACGGCCGGAGGATCGGCGAGACCCTCCGGAAGCTGCGCGCAGCAGAGCTTTCCGGTCACGTCAAAACCCCGGATGAAGCCCGTAAGTTTCTTGAATCATTGGCCGAAAAAAACATTGACAAAGAAATCGATCCCCCCTAGAATGCACCTCCATCGCGGGAATAACTCAGTGGTAGAGTGTCAGCTTCCCAAGCTGAAGGTCGCGGGTTCGAATCCCGTTTCCCGCTCCAGAACAAATGCAAAGGCCCGGTCATTCGACCGGGCCTTTTTTTCGCTTTTGCTGCTATGCGGCGGGTTGCCAATGGGCCGCCAGAATCGTCTGGACCTCGTCCGGACGTTCCTGAATCGCCTGCGCCCACGACAGGCCCGATTCGGCGCCGAAGGTCGCCATCGCCTGAATCAACTGGTTGACTTGAATGTTCGACAGGGAACTACCATCGGCAGTCTGAACAAGTTCGGTCTGGTAATTGGCGCTGGAGTACCAACTCTGTACGGTTAACGTGTCGTTGGTTCCGGCGAACTCGATTTTCAGATCGTTCACGGAACGGCTGAAGATCAGGTCCAGGGGATCAGCGCCGAACTCCACGGTATCGATGTTCCCGGCGGCGGTGTCGTAGTCCCTGAGGATGTCCTGCCCGCCGCCGCTGCCGAACAGGTAACGGTCATTGCCGCTGCCGCCTTCCAGGTAGTCGTTGCCAAGACCGCCGTCGAAGACGTCGTTGCCGGACTCGCCGTACAGCTTGTCGTTACCGTCACCGCCGA
>JAVFAR010000085.1:0-11912 GCA_034002365.1 Trichloromonas sp. | reverse complement strand
CCGGTCTTTTTTTGACTCAAAACCCCCAGGCCGCCTCAGCCTTTACGGGAGGCGCCATCCTTTGGGAAAAACAGCGGGGTGAGGATATGGAAAAAACCGGAAACGCGATTTTCATCAGTTATCGGCGCGAAGACGGCGCGGCTTTCGCCGGGCGGCTCCTTGATCGCCTGAGCGGCCGGTTCGGCGCCGAGCGGGTTTTCATGGACGTGGACGACATCGAGCCGGGGCGGGATGTCGTCGCGGCCATCGAGGAAGCGGTGGCGGCGTCCAGTGTTCTGCGGGTGGTCATCGGCAGGTCGTGGCTCAGGCGCGAGATCGATGATGAGGATTTCGTCCATCGGGAAATCCTTGCCGCTTTGCGGCAGGGGCTCAGGGTGATTCCGATTCTGATCGAGGGCGCGAGCATGCCGGCGGCGGCGGATTTGCCCGGCGATCTGGCTCCTTTCACCCGGAAAAATGCCATCATCCTTCGTGACAGCCATTTCCACGACGATGTCGCCGCTTTGCTGGAGGTTCTCGACCGGGAGCTGCCGCATCGCCGGAATGGGATGAGGGGCTGGATGTGGGCCGCCGTGCCGGCGGCGGCGTTGCTGCTGGTTTGGGGGGGTATTTACTGGGATCGCGGGGCGGTTTTCGATCCCGCTTCCCTGGCCGGGGACTGGCGGGCCGAGGTCGTCACCAGTCAGGGCTATCGCTATGGCATCGACTTTCATTTCGTCGTCTTCGACGGGGAACTGACCGGGACGGTGCGCTATCCCACCGGTCTCGCCGTGATCGGCGCGGCGGATGTCGACGGTTCGCGCCTCGCCTTCCAGAGCGAGCATGTGCCCCAGTTCGAAACGGAAAAAGCCATCATCCGTTTTCATGGCCGGATGGAGAAGGACGGCCTCCGCCTTCTCATGCGCACCGATCAGGGGCAGGAAGAGTTCGTCGCTCGCCGCCGTTCCCCCTGACCGGCTTCAGAAAGTCGCGGCTTTCGTTTCGGGCAGGCCCGCGCCGGGGCGGAATATCCAGGCCGCTTCTTCATCGAGATCGAAGAGTTTCCGGATCAATTCTTCGCTGAGCAGTTCGCGCGGCTTCCCCGCGCCGATCAATTCCCCTTCCTTCAGTGCCAGCAGCCGGTCGAGCCAGAGCGCCGCGCCCATGTCGTGCAGCGACATGACGACGGTCGTTCCCGTTCGCGCGGCGATTCCCCGCAACAGGTGCAGCAGTTCCGCCTGATATTTCAGATCGAGCCCGGCCAACGGTTCGTCGAGAAGGAGACAGTCCGCCCCCTGGCGCAGGGTCATGGCCAGGTAGGCCCGGCGCAGTTCGCCGCCGCTCAGCCGGCCGAGGGGGGCGTCGGCCTTGGTTTCGAGACCGGCCAGGCGCAGCGCCTCGGAGGTCTCGCGCGGGGCCCGCCCCCGGTGCGGATAACCGCCCATTTCCACCAGTTCGGCGACGCGGAAGGGAAGACGGGCGTCGAGCTGTTGAGGCAGATAGGCGACCCGGCGCGCCCGTTCCCGGCCGCTGTAGGAAGCGATCGGCCGTCCGGCGAGACGGATGCTGCCGGCGCGGGGCTTGAGCAGGCCGGCGGCGAGTTTGAGCACGGTCGATTTTCCGGCGCCGTTCGGGCCGATGAGCCCGAGCACTTCCCCCCGGGCGACGGCGAAGGAGAGTCCGGCGATGAAGGGCTTGTCGCTGAAATCGAAGGCGACATCGGTGAAGTCGAGCATCTCAGAGTCCGTAGCCTTTCTTGCGCAGCACCAGGATAAACCAGGGCGCGCCGATCAGGGCGACGATGACTCCGGCCGGGATCTCCAGAGGGGCGGCCAGGCTCCGGCCGAGGCTGTCGGCGAGACAGAGGAGGGCGCCGCCGCCGAAAAAGGAGACGGGCAGGGCGCGCCGGGAATCGGCGCCGACCAGATGGCGGACGGCGTGGGGGACGAGCAGGCCGACGAAGCCGACGGTGCCGCCGAGGGAGACGGCGGCGGCGGTCATGAGGGAGGCGGCGACGAAGAGGAAGAAGCGTTCCCGACCCGGGTTGAAGCCGAGGCCGTGGGCGATGTCGTCGCCGAGGCTGAGGACGTTGAGGCCCTGGCCCCGCGCCAGCGCCAGCGCCAGACCGCCCAGGATCAGGACCAGGCCGCCGGGGATCAGTTCCCAGTTCGCCGAGGAGAGATCGCCGGACATCCAGAGAATGGTGCGCTTGAGGCCGCCGTCGCTGGCCAGGGTCATCAGCAGCAGAAGAACGGCGGAGAAGAAGAAGCCGAGACCGATGCCGCCCAGCAGCAGGCGGTCCGGGCGCAGTCCTTCCGGTCCCCGGCCGAGGGCGGCGACCAGGGCGCAGGCGCCGAGAGCGCCGGCGAAGGCGAGAAAGGGCAAGGGCAGGGGGAGGCTCCCGGCCAGCAGGATGCCGAGGGCCGCCGCCAGGGAGGCACCCCCGGAGAGGCCGAGAATGTAAGGGTCGGCCAGGGGGTTGCGAAAGACCCCCTGAAGAATGAAGCCGGAAGCGCCGAGGGCGCCGCCCATGAGAAAGGCGACGGCCGCGCGGGGCAGGCGCAGCAGCAAAAGGATCTGCCGGGCCTCGGCATCCATGGCCAGGGGGTTGAGCAGGCGCGGCCCGAAAAAGACCGAGGCCAGGGCCAGAAGCAGCGCCGCCGCGCAGGCGAAAAGCATCCTGGTGCGCTTCATCGGGCGGCTCTTTCTTTCTCTAAACTTTGACCGGGGGAAATTTCGATAATGCCGGCGGGCAGGCGCGGTCCGGCGCGGTAGAGGGCATCGCCGACGGCAACGATCCGCCCGGGATGATCGAGTCCGGCGGGAACGAGGCGTTGCAGCAGCCGTTGGGTCCGGGGGTTGTCCCGGTCGTGGCCGAGGCCGAGGAAGATGACATCGGGCCTGCGGCGCAGGGCCTCTTCCACGGAAAAACGCGGGTAGGCGGTGCCGGCGTCGGCGGCGATGTTGACGTAGCCGGCCAGGGTCAGGGCGTCATCGATCAGGGTGCCGGGACCGGCGACGATGAGCGGTTCCGGCCAGATGACGAAGAGCGCCTTCGGCCCCTCCCCGGCGGCGAACCGGGGAGGGGTTTCCAGCAGCGTTTCGAGTTCCCGCGCCAGGATGTCGGCGGCCTCTTCGGCGCCGACGCGCACGCCGAGTTCGCGGATGCCCCCGGGGATCTCCGAAAGGCGGCGGGGGGTGAAGACATGGATCGCCATGCCGAGGCGCCCCAACTGGTCGGCGATATGTTTCGGATTGCCGTCGGTGGTCATCACCACCAGCTCCGGTTTCAAGGCAAGGATCGCTTCCAGCGAAGGATTCGACATTCCCCCCACCCGGGTTTTTCCCTGCGCTTCCTCGGGCCGGTCGCAGACCGAGGTGATCCCCACCACCTTTTCGCCGAGACCGAGAGCGAAAAGGATCTCGGTCATGGCCGGGGCCAGGGAGACGATCCGCTCCGGGGCGCCGGCCCAGGCCGGTCGGCACGGCCCCGAGAGCAGCAGGGCGAAGACGAGAAGGCGGAGAAGGGGGCGCGGCATCGCTAGAAGGTCGCGCGGAGGCCCGCGTAGACGGCGGCGTCGGGGGTTTCGTAGCCGGACACTTCCTCGTAATCCTTGTCGAGCAGGTTGTTCACCCGGGCGAAGAGGGTAACCGTCGGGTTCAGATCGTAGGAGAGGCGCAGATCGACGAGCGAGTAGGAAGGCAGGCGCGGATCTGGAGCCCATTTATCGAAGCGGTCGCCGACGTAGCGGTAGTCGACGCCGAGCAGAAAGGCGGCGATGCGGTACTCGGCCGAGGCGTTGGCGGTCTTCTTCGGGCGTCGGTCCAATCGGACGTCGTTTTCGAGATCGACGGGGTCCATGGTGGTGAAGGCGGCGTTCAGGGTCAGGTTGTCCGTGGGGGTGAGGGTCGCTTCCAATTCCCAGCCTTCGCTGCGGGCGCGGCCGATGTTGTCGGCGATGAAGGTAAAAGGAGCAATCTCCTTACTGTCAATCAGGTTGCGGTAGCGTTGCCGAAACCAGCCGGCGCCGAGAACCAGGCGGCCGGCGAAGAACTCCTGCTCGATTCCGGCATCGAAGGAGCGGCTCTTTTCCGGTTCGAGGTTTTCGTTGCCGTAGAAAGGCCAGTAAAGCTCGTTGAGGCTGGGGGCGCGGAAGCCGGTGCCGTAATTCCCCTTGAAGCGGGTGCCCCAGGGTTTCAGCCAGTAGAGGGCTCCGGCCCGATAGGTGGTATGGTCGCCGAAGGTCTCGTGGCTGTCGTGGCGGATGCCGCCGTCGAGGATCAAACTGTCGTCGAAAAAGCGCAGCTTGCCGTTGAGGCAGGCGGCGCGGTTGTCCGTAGACTCGTCGTAACTTGAAAAGTTTTCGATATCAGCGGCTTCCCGGCGAAAGTTGAAGCCGACCGTCACCGTGGCCGGGGCGAAGTCGAAGGTATGCCGCCAGTCGGCGATGCGGGTGTCGGTGTCGATCTCGGAGTCGGGATCTTTATAACGAGAGCGCTCACCCGCCAGGGAGAGGGTCAGACTCTGCTCGTAATGCTCCGTCGGGTTGATTTTACCGTCGACGGAGACCAGGTAGTTGTCGCGTTTTTGGAGATAGTTGGGATCATCCATGAGAAAACTATCGAGTTCCGAACGGTCGCGGCTGTAGCGCAGGTTGAGCCCCACTTCGGCCTGCTCCGTCGGGGTGAGGCGGATGCGGGAGGAGACCGCGCTCTTCTGGTAGCCGTCCCGTTCCGAGCCGCTCTTGGCCACGGAGATGCCGTCGCTGTCGAAACGGTCGGCGGTCAGGCGGTAGTTCCAGAGGTCGCCGGCGCCGGCGAAGGTGGCGGTGTTTTTCACCGTCCGGTAGGAACCGGCTTCCGTCGTCAGGGTTACTTTGTCCTGCTGGTCCGTGCCCTGTCGGGTGATGATGTTGATGACTCCGGCCATGGCTTCCGAACCGTACAGGGTGCTCTGCGGGCCTTTGATGATCTCGATGCGTTCGATGTCGCCGGCGGCGATGCCGGAGATGTCGACCGAGCCGGTGCTCGGGCTGTTGATCTTGACCCCGTCGATGAGCACCAGTACATGGGCGCTGTTGCCGCCGCGCAGGAAGATCGAGGCATTTTTCCCGGTGCCGCCGCTTTGCGCCACATGCAGACCGGGCTGACCCCGAAGCAGGTCGGTGACGAAGGCCGCGCCCTTGGCCTCGATCTCCTCCCGGGTGATGACCCGCAGATCCTGGGTCACGGTTTCTTCCGGTTCCGCCCAGGGGGAGGCGGTGACGACAACCCCCGGCAGGGTGGAAACCTCGGAATGGGCCGGGACCGCCGGCAAGAGGAACAGGGACAGACAGACGATGCGTTTGAACATGAGGGAACCTCCCGCGAAGTTATTGGACGCAAACGGTATTCCGGCTCGGGGCGACCTACTGACCCGCCTTCCCGGGGATATCCCAGTGGCTGTTCCCATGACAAACGCATGGGCGGGCGTTCGTTCCCATCACGGCTGCGGGGCAGCGGGGGCATCGCACCCCTCTTCCTCGCTTGCGTCCGTGGTTAGACAAGATTGTGAAGAAACATAAAAAAGGCTGTTGTCGACCACTGAACACAGAGGAAAGAGAGAATTTCTCTTTGATCTCCGAGCCTCTGTGGTGAAGCCGTTTTATCTTGGATAAATCAACGGGGGAGACGTCCCATGCCAGCAAATTGGGCGTGGGACAAGTGAAGAGCGGATTGTGCTGGGATGGTTGCCGCGAGCATGCGGAAATCGGACACCTGTGCCTCCCCCGAGGCCTGCGAACGAAGCGGTATTCCGGCTTGGGGCGACCTACTGACCCGCCTTCCCGGGGATGTCCCAGTGGCTGTTCCCATGACAAACGCATGGGCGGGTGTTCGTTCCCCTCACGGCTGCGGGGCAGCGGGGGCTTTACACCCCTCTTCCGCGCTTCGTTCGTGGTTTTCAAATAGTCGGGAGTCGCCATGCATGGGCGACCCCTTTTTTGAGACGGCGAAGATTAACACGATTCATTCGCGACGGGAAGCTCAAATTGGCTCTATGGGGAGTGGGGTTGGCCGCCTATCTTCCTATCTCCTCACTCACTTTCGACTTCCCGGGGATTACCCCGGCCGTCGTGGATCATGACGATACGGCGCCGGTTCTGCCAATGGCGCACCTGTTCTTCATCCACCTGGAAAAAGCGAGCAAGCTGCACGGAAGTCAGGGGGTCGGGGTGGCGGGTGCGGCGCTCGTTGTTCTGAAAGCGCAGCTGGTTGTAGATCGCCCAACCGATGAGGACGATGCCGATAAGGACGACCACCAGGGGGTAGATGAAGGGGACTTTCAACAGGCTGAGCCAGCCGTCCCGTTCGATCATCGCCAGGGTGAAGAGGTGGGCGCCGGTGTACCAGGCGAAAAGGGTCAGCAGGGGGCGCAAGAGCATGGCGAAGCCGACCCAGAAGGCGCCGGTCAGCAGGCGCTGGCTGTAGCGCTGGAGACGGCTGGCGCCCTTGGGATTTTTAATGATCGGCGGCTTCATCGGGAACCTCCCGCGCCGCCTTGAGTCACGCCTCGGTCGGGGCTGACCCAGGTGGCTCGCCGCCCGCGTTTTTTGAAGAGCGCCTTGGGTAGGCCGACGATGGAGGTGAGCAGGCTGATCAGCCAGAAGGCCAGGGGATACCAGATCATCCAGTAGTAATAACGGCTCAGCCCCTTTTCATAGCGCGAGTCGATGCGCAGGCTGACGGCGAACTGCAAGAGACAGGTCAGGCCGAGGATGACCCCGGGCCAGTCGGGAATCATCGAGGGGATTTCCAGATAGTCGGGGAGAGGAAAAAAGAAGCCGAGGCTCCAAAGAACCGCCACTCCGAGCATACTGTAGCTCCAGACGACACTGGTGGTGAATTCGAGATAGACCGGCCACATGCGCCGGCGCTTCCAACTGAAGAGCCCGAGGGTATTGCGCAGCAGCACCTCGTAGCCCCCTTGCGCCCAGCGCAGGCGCTGCTTCCACAGGCCGCGCAGGGTCTCGGGCATGAGAATCCAACAGAGGGCATTGGGCTCGTAGCGGATGTCCCAGTGATTGAGCTGCATCTTCCAGCTGATGTCGATATCTTCCGTGACCATGTCCAGGCTCCAGTACCCGACCTGATGCAATGCCGTCTTGCGGAAACCGGAAACCACGCCGGAGACGGTGAAGATCCGTCCGTAGATGCGCTGCGCCCGTTTGATCATACCGATGATCGCGGAAAACTCCCCGACCTGCAATTTGCCGAGCAGGGTCGAGCGGGTGCGGATGCGGGGATTGCCGGTGACCGCGCCGACCCGGGCGCCGCTGACGAAATGGCTCATGATCCAGCTGGTGGCGCGGGGGTCGAGCAGGGCGTCGCCGTCGATGCAGACGAGAAATTCGTGGGGGGAAACCAACGCTGCCATGCGCAGGCCCATGGCCTTGCCCTGATTGCGGGCGAAGTGCAGCACCCGCAGCTGGGGATGCTTTTCGGCCAGCTCGTCGAGGAGGGCGCCGGTATTGTCCCGGCTGCCGTCGTTGACGGCGATGATCTCGAAATGGGGATAGGTCTGGGCCAGCAGCGCGGCGATGGTCTCGTGGACGTTGTCCCCTTCGTTGTGGCAGGGGACGACCAGGGAGACCCCGGGATAGCGGGGGAGGACCGGTTCCTGGGTGTGGTCGGGGCGTCCCCGCTCCCGGCGCCAGTAGTAGTAGATGGCGCCGATCATCCACAGGTAGGCCATGAAGAGCGGGTAGAAGAGCAGAAAGGCGAAAAGAAACCCGCGGATATGTTCGAGATCATCGAGAATAAATATCATGGCAAGTAGGGAAAGGTGCGCAGGGACATGACCGGCATCAGGGTCTTGATCTCCGGGCGCTCGCCGGGAAAGTCGTCGGGGTAGTAGCCATAATGGCGGGCGCCCCAGCGCTCGAGAAGGTGCATCCAGCGGGCCAGGGTTTCGGCGGGAATCGGCGCGTTGTCGCGGCGCCAGTCGACGCTCTGCAATTCGAAGACGACCTTCTCCATGTCGCCGGGATGTTCCGCGATTTTCGCCACGAGGGTGGCGAGCCAGGCCTCGGGATCCTTGGCTTCTTCCATATAGGGCATGGCCATGACCGCCGTAAAATCATAGTGTTCGAGAAAACGCGGCAGGCTCTGGGCGAACCAGTTGACGCTGGTCGGCTCCAGGATCGTCCGGGCGTAGAGGTTGCGTGCGGTCTTCAGCCCCGGGCGCCAGTAGCGCAGTTTGACGGCGAGTTCACCGGTCAGCTGATGAATCGCCTCGGCCTTGAGGCCGGTCCAGCGGCCGCGCAGTTCGGCATCGTCGCGCAACCGGCCGATATCCCCAGGCAGTCCGGCATTTTCGTAAGCGGCCAGAGCTTCGGGGTGGGCATCCTCGAAATCGGAGAGGAAGGCGTCGTCGTGAAAGAGCACCCCGGCAAAGGGGGCATGCTTGGCCAGATCTTCGTAGATTTCCCCGATCAACTGCCGGGTCTGGGCGGAAAAGGGGGAAAGACGCCGATAGTGACCGGGGTCGGGCGCGGGGGCGCCGTCCGGGCGCCAGGCCAGCACCTGATCCTTTTCTTCGCCGACGGCGAAGGCCAAAAGGGGCATCCAGGCGTAGACCCGAACCCCGGCGCGGGTGCGCAGCTGCCAGGCGGCGCGGTTGAAGAGGTCGGCGCGCATCGGCAGGTGGCGATTGGGAAAATAGAGGGCCTCGGCCACCCCGTCCCCATCGGGGTCGGCGAAGGCTTGCAGATAGACGGTGCTTACACCCAAGGTCTTGACCCGTTCAAGCAGACGGCCGAGATTCTTTTCCTGCTGGGCGGGATCGGGATCGTAGACGTAATCGAGATCGGCATGCACCACCCGCTGCGGCGGGTTGGGGTCGGTGGGGTGACGCAGGGTCCAGACGAAATCGGCGAGACCGGGATCGTAAAGGATCAGATCGCGACGGACGTTGGCGAGATTGTCCGGCTGGTTGGCGCCGCTTTCCAGGGTCAGGGTGATTTCCATCCCCTCTTTGGCGGCCAGTTCCCGGGCCAGACCGTTATATTCGCCGTAGGGCCAGACCATGATCCGGGGGCGGCGTCCGAGACGTTCCTCGAACAGGGCGGCGTTGCGGGCAAAATCGTCCGCCAGCCGCTGCCGGTAGGCTTCATCCGTTTCGTACTGGCCGGTCGCCTGGTCGTAGCGGCGGCTGGTCATGGCCGGCTGGGTGTTCCCCTGGGGATTGGCCGGTTCGCCGTGATGGAGGCCGTAGCTGTGGGAGGCGATCTCCACCAGCTTCGAGTCGGCAACCTCGCGAATCTGATCCCAACTCATGAAATGCTCGCGCGGCACCTGCCGGTCGCCGTAAGGGACGGTTTCGCCGGCCGGGGTCTCGATCCAGCGGCCGACCAAAGCCAGCACGGCCGGATAATTAAAGGCCTTGAGCAGAGGGAAGACGGTGCGGTAAAAGCTGGCGTAACCGTCGTCGAAACTGAGCAGCACCGCTTTTTCCGGCAGCGGACGCTTCCCTTCCCGGGCCGCCAGCAGGTCGTCGAGGCCGACGACTGTGTAGCCGTTTTCCCGCAGCCAGGCGAACTGGGCCGTCAGGTTCGTGGTGGAGACGGTCATGCCATCGGGATCGTTGGCAAGGTTCTGCACATCGTGGTAGCAGAGCACGGTAAAGGCCTTGGCCCCGACCGGGGCGGCGACGAAAAAGACCGCCAGCCAGAAAGTTATCCAGATTCGGCCCATGGCTAGAACCTCCATCCCAGGCGCAGGTAGTATTCCAGTCCGGTCTCTCCCACGCCGTCATAGACCCGCCGCCGCCAGACGGCGCCGTAGTCGAGACCCAGGCGGTCGTGGGCTTGCCAGTTGTGTTCGTAAAGCAGCGAGGCGACCGGGTGGCCACCGTAATTCCCCTGCCAGTAGCCGCCGCCCGAGACCGCAACACGATGGCCGAAGGAGAAGTCGTAGCGGCGGTAGAGCAGCCGGCGGTTGTCGAGGGTCAGTTCGGCGGAAAAATCCCGCTCGGGGCTGAAGTAAGGGCCGCCGCTTTCGCTGTTGCCGCTGATCCCGAGATCGAGGCGGGCATCGAGTTTGTAGTGGGGACGGCTGAGCAGCCGCTCGCGGCGATAGCCGCTGAACTGAAGGCGGCGGTTGTCGTCGCTGAACTCCATCCATTGCCCGGAGAACCCCCATTGCCCCGACTCGTCCCGCAGATAATCGGCCCCCAGGCGCAACGCGTCGGCGTCGATGCCGTTGCGCAGGGCGCGCAGGGGGGTCTCGCGGCTGAAGAGCTCGGCGGCGAAGGGGATGGACCAATGGTCGCCCAGGTGGCGGCGTCCGGCCAGGGCCAGCCCCAGGTCGTCGCCATCGGCCTGATTGGCGCTGATTTCGAGAATGCCTTCGAGATCGCGGCCGCGATATTCGAGACCGGCGCCGTAACGGCGGTAGACGCCCTCGCCTTCGGGAAAGTCGGCGCGGCTCCAGGACCAGCTCGCGAAAGCGCGGTAGTGGGTGAGAAAAGGGGCGGAAAAGACGGTGGTGTCCAGCCGCAACTCTTCGCTCGCCGGTTCGGCGCCGCTGTTGTCGGCATAGGCGGCACCGGCGCGCAGTTCGCGCATGCGGTGGATTTCCCAACTCCGCATCAGGCGCTGAGCCTGGCGGTTTTCCGGAAAACGACGGTAGATGTCGGCGATAATCGGCTCGGCCCGGTCGAATTCCCGCAGCGCCATGTGATTATCGGCCAGGCTCATTTGCGTGCCGACATTTTCGGGCTCGATGCGCTGTGCCCGCAGATAGCTTTCCCGCGCCCGGCGCGGCCGGCCCCGGGCCGATTCCACATCCCCCGCCTGACGGACCAGGTCGGGATTGCGCGGGGCCATATCCCGCAATTTCTCGAGACGTTGTTGCGCTTCTTTGAGGTCGTCGCCGAAGAGCCGCGCCTGAGCCGCCGCGACCTCGGCTTCGAGATGCTGCCGACTGGGAATTGGAACCCGGCTGCCGCCGGCATGAATCCAGAGCGGTTCCCGCTCGGCCAGGCGGTCGATCAGCGGCAGCGCCGCGCCGAAATCCTCCAGCTCGATGTAGGCGTAGAAAAGGGCGTGCTGGGCGGAGAAATTGCCGGGCTGCGCCTCGATCACCTTCAGATAGAGATCCCGCGCTTCTTCCGGGCGGCGCAGATAGAGATAGGCATCGGCGGCGGCCTGCCGGGCGAAGGGGGGAATCTCCACGCCGTCGGCGACCAGACTTTCGTATTCGGCCACGGCTTCCTCCATCCGTACCCGGTCGCGCAGGGCCGTCAGCCGGTCGAGGCGCCCCTGGCGGATCAGCGGGGCATCGGTTTCGGCGGCGGGATCGAGGGCGGCGAGGTTTTCGTCGAGGAGAGCCAGCGCCCGGTCGGTGGCGGCGAAGCGTTCGGCTTCGCTGGGCGGTTCGACAATGCCCCAACGTACCTGCTGAGCGGCGCGGTTGGCGCGCAGGGTCGACAGGATCGCGCGGTCCGGTTGGGATGCGGCCGTTTCGGCCAGATCGACGGCCAGATGGGCGGCACCGAGACCGTCGAGGGCTTGCAGGCGGACTTGCCGGGCGGCGATGTGATCGGGAGTCAGCGCAAGCAGTCTTTGGCTCCAGTCGAGTTGCGCCGGAAGATCCCCTTGACGGCGGGCGACGTAGAGCCCTGCTTCCAGCACTTCCGCCTCTTGCGGATGGGACGCGCGCAGGTTTTCGATCAGTGCCTCGGCTTCAGCCACGCGTCCCCCGTCGGCCAGGGCGTATGTCTGTGCGACCGCGAGCGCTGTACGTTCCGGGAAGCGGGCGCGAGCCTGGGTGTAAAGATCGATAGCGGCATCGAATCGTCCCAGGTTGCGCAGGGATTTGCCGACCGACTCCAGGACATAGGCCGGCGCTTCGTCGAGGGAAGTTTCCCCAGCCAGATCCGCCGCTTCGGCATC
>JAVFAR010000084.1:0-11990 GCA_034002365.1 Trichloromonas sp. | reverse complement strand
TGTGCAGATATTCGATGGGATCTTCGATGGTGACAATGTTCTTCTTCTGCCGGGTATTGATGATGTCGAGCAGCGCCGCCATGGTCGTGGTCTTGCCGTGGCCGGTGGGGCCGGTGATGAGGATCAGTCCCTGGGTTTTCAGGGCGAAATCCTCGAAGGACGGGGGCAGTCCGAGATTTGCCAGGCTCGGAATCTCCTCGACGATATGGCGGATCGCCAAGGAGATGGTTTTACGCTGGCGGTAGGCGTTGACCCGGAAACGCCCCCATTCGGGGAGGGAATAGGCGAAGTCCGCCTCCTGGAATTGCAGAAACTGGTCCCACTGAAAATCGGTCATCATCCCCCGGGCGTAATCGTGTACCGTCTGCGGCGTCAGCACCGGCAGCGGCAGGCGCACCAGCTCGTTGTTGAGCTTGAGGGTCGGCGCCACCCCGGCCACCAGCAGCAGGTCGGAAGCGCGGTTGACCACCATCTTGCCGAAGAGATCGCGCACATCGGGGAGTACCGTCTCCTTCGGCTTGGAGACACTGGCCCGGGCGATCTCGGCACCGGGAATCGAGCGTCCCGGCCGCTCGCCGAGACGCTCGATCAGCCCGAAAGCTGCACTCATCTGGAAAGAAGGCACCACCAGCGGCCGGATCGACTGGCCGAGGATGAATTGCAGCTCGCCGAGGGTCTGGATATCCCCCGGATTGGCCATGGCCATGGCGATCTTGCGATCCTTGGCGGCCACCGGAATCACCTGATGCTTCTTCATCGTCTCCAGGGGCAGCAGGGCGAGCATGGCGGGCTGGAGATCGATCCGCTCGAGATTGAGCCCTTCGACGCCGGATTGCATGGCCAGGGCCTTGACCAGGTCGTCGACACTCAGATAGCCCAGCTCGACCAGGGTCGAGCCGAGCTTGTGACCTTCGAACCCCTGCTGCCGCCGGGCATTTTCCAGCTGTTCCGGGGTCACGAAACGATGCACCAGCAGCAGTTCCCCCAGGCGCAAGGCGCGCCGGCTTTTGTTTTCCTGCGTCATGACCATCTCCTTGCCGGTGCGCCCGGCGCTCTATCCGCAAATACCGAGGAGCCGTCCCCCCCCCGCTCTCGGTTCCCTTTGTCCTCGGGCCTTCAGGCCTGCGGCAATCCCTTCTCCCGCAACAGTTCCAGCACCTGGCTTGACCGGGGCCGCTCCAGATGGCGAACTTCGCCGCCGAAGGCCCGGGCCAGCCGGGCCATCTCCTGATGGCGGGCATCGGGCGGACGGCTGTCGATCACCAGGGCGGGGATTCCCTCGCCGCTCATGCGCGCGGCGATATCAAGCACTTCCTCCATGACCTTGCGCCCCGGCTTCAAGGGAACATTCGCCTCGCCGTCGGAAATCACCACCAGCAAGGGGCGCGCTCCGGGAAAGCGGGCCCGCTCGCGGCGAATGAGCCGCCAGGCGCTCCACAACCCGTCAGCCAGGGGCGTGGCGCCGCCCACCGGCAGCCGCCGCAGCCGTTCCCGCGCCAGGGCGATGCTGCGGGTCGGCGGCAGCAGCACTTCGGAACGCTCCCCATGAAAAGCGACCAGCGCCACCCGGCAGCGTTCGACATAAGCCGCGCGCAACAGCGCCAGCACCGCCCCCTTGGCCGCCGCCATGCGCGCCACCGCCCCCTCCCCCATCGATTCGGAGGCGTCGACGAGAAAGACGATCAGGGGATAGCGCCAACGGCGGCGGATTTTCCTGTGCAGGTCGGCGCCAAGGATTTTCCCGGGGCCGGCGCCACGGCGGGCCGCCGCCCGCAGACTCGCCTCCAGCGCCACTTCGAAGCCCCGTTCGCCGGAGCGCACCGGTCGCACCGCCGTCACCGGCCCGGCCGCTTCCTGCCCCCGCCGCCGCAGGCGGGGAGGCAGTCGCCGGGGACTGAGTTCGAGATCGCCCAGATCGATGCGATCATCGGCCTCTATGTAGGTTTCCGGGCTTTTTTTTTCAGGAAAGCGAAAAGGATGCTCCCCGCCGCCATCGATCCGGGAACCTCCATGGAATCGGTCATTTCGTCGAGAACTTCGGGAGTTTCGGCTTCCGGCTCGGCCACGCCGGGGGGCTCCTCGCCGGCGATCAGGCGGCCGATGACCCCGTCGAGACGCTCTTCGAGATTGGCGTCGCTATCGAGGGGCGAACGGGCCATGCGGTGGGGCAGCGCCAGCCGCGCCGCCTCGGCGACCTCCGCCGCCGTCACCGCCGGTTTTTCGAGAAGCGCCGCCAGCGCCCGCGCCCCCTTGATGATGGCCAGATCGGCCCGGTGCCCCTGGGCGCCGACCTCGATCGCCAGGCGCACGACCAGATCGAGCATCGCCCCGGGCACGGCGACGGCGGACAAGCGCTCACGGGCCAGGACGACCTGATCGGCGAGCAACCGCTCCTCCGCTTGCCAGCGCCGGTGAAAAGCGGCGGCATCGGCCTCGAAAGAAAGGCGCCGGGTGACGATCTCGCGGCGGGCGGCCGTATCCTCCAGCCCCTGGGCGCCGACACAGAGACCGAAACGGTCGAGGAACTGGGGGCGCAACTCCCCTTCTTCGGGGTTCATGGTGCCGACCAGCATGAAACGGGCCGGATGCTGATAACGCAGGCCTTCCCGTTCGACCAGGTTGACCCCGGAGGCGGCGGCGTCGAGAAGCAGATCGACCAGATGGTCGGCGAGCAGATTGACCTCATCCACATAAAGGATACCCCGGTTGGCGGCGGCGAGAAGTCCCGGCTCGAAGCGGCGCTCGCCGGTCTTCAGCGCCTGCTCCAGATGCAGGGCGCCGACCACCCGGTCCTCGGTCGCCGACAGGGGGAGATTAACCACCGGCATCGGCCGGCGCAGGCGCGGCAGAGACTCCCCCCGGGCCATGCGCTCGGCGCATTCGGCATGGGAGGTCACGGGATCGTCCGGGCCGCAATGACAGGGGCAGCCGTCCACCACCTCGATCTCCGGCAGCAGCGCCGCCAGGGCCCGGGCCGCCGTCGACTTGCCGGTCCCCTTCTGACCGCGGATCAGAACCCCGCCGATGCCCGGGTCGACGGCGTTGATGAGCAGCGCGGTCTTCATGGCATCCTGGCCAAGGATCGCGGAGAAGGGGTAATAGATCGGGGGCATGGAAGATTCCTTCAACAAATTTGGAGGTTTGCAGACGTTATCGTTGAAAATAGCAGAGCCTGGGGGGACAAGGCAAGCCTTCCCTCAGGATTCCCGGGCGTAGCGGGCCAGATAGCCTTTCACCGGGAACTTGCGGGCGGTGTTTTCCGAACTCATGTAGCGCACCGTGCCGAAAATCGGCCGTTCCGGCCCCCAGGCTCGGTCATAGAGCCCCAGACACCAGCCGATACCGCTCAGGGAATTGGGATCGCGGCCGTCCAGGGCGTAGCGGTCGTTGAGTTCCAGCATAACCGCCAGCGCCGCCTCGGGGCCCGCGCTCCATTCGAGGATCTTCTTGCCCCAGAGCATGCGCAGGCAGTTGTGCATCCGCCCCTCCCGCGACAGCTGGCGCTGGGCCGCGTTCCACAGGGGATCGTGGGTGCGGGCCGCGGCGAAATCCTGCAAATCGTAGCGATAGGGTCGAAAATCGTCGCGATGCCTGGCCAGGGTTTGTCGCGCCCAGTCGGGCAGGGCCTGCCGGGGACCGTTCAGTGCGCCCAGGGCGCAGCCGTTGAAACCCAGCTCCCGCCAGGTCACCAGCTGATCGACAAAGGCCTCGGCCGCCGCGCTCAGCCCCCACCAGCCGCTGCGCTGGCCCCGGCTCTCCGGTGAAAGACGGCCGGGGGACCAGCCTTCGCGGGCGAAAATCGCCCCGAGTATTTCATGACTGCCGATCTGGCCGAAATGCAGATAGGGGGAGAGCCCGCTGGTGAATTCCCCCTCGGGCTCACTCCGGCGTTCGGCATACAGGGGCAGCCGCTCGTCCAGAAAGCGTTGCAAGGTTTCCCGAGCCGCGACGAAGCCGCCCCGGATCGGTGCCGGCGGCACTTCATGGTCGATGGGCAGCCGCGCCAGGGCTTTCGGGTCGCCGGTCAACAGCGCCTCGTCGGCGCGGGGCCAACGGGTCGTGATGCTCTCCGGCAAGGAACCCAATTCGGGAAGATTCACCCCCGCCAGCGGATCGGCAAGGGGAACGTCGAGGAGATGGCCGGGCAGGGTCTTCTGCAGAAAGCGGCGGAAGGCATAGGCGGTGGGATAGGCGCGGTCGGCGGCGCGCAGGGGGAGAAGGCCGTTGGCATCGACCGCTTCCAGCAGAACCGGGACGCGGTCGGCGGCGGCCGCGATCATGCGCGGCAGGAAAAAGGCCGGATAGTCGTCGGCGACGATGAGACAGGCGCGCGCGGCCAGGGCTTCGAGCAGGCCTTTGCCCGCTTGCGAAGCCGTTTCCACGTAGGGATGGTAAAGCACTGGATAATCGGCGAAATGTCGGGCATGGCCGGCCATGCCGTCGAGCACGAACCGATGCAGGCGGTCACTGGCGTAGGGATAGTCACAGCGCAGCCCTTCGAGGATGACCAACGGCTTGCGCAATGACCGCGCCCGCTCCACGGCCCGTTGCAGGGCGAAATTGTAAAAGGGGCGGCGAAAGGCGGTCATCCAGTAGAGGACGAAGTTGCCGTCGGGATTGATCGAAGCGGCGTTCAGAGGGCGCAGGCGCAGGGGTGAGACCTTGTTCATGACAACCCGTGATTTCCTTTCCAGCGCCGGCTCCGTGACATGACGCTCAATCGGAACCCTATCAGTCTAGAAGATTTCCCGCCAGAAAGTCGTGCTGGTCGACGGCAAGCCTCCTTTTTTGACATCGTTGTTGTAGTTGCCGTCGCCGAACGATCTGACACCGTCCGAAACTTTGATATAGAGGTGTTCGTCTTCAACCGCGGGCGCCGTGTACTGATCGCCGACTTCCCGTCCGGCATTCCCTAAGTCGTCGTTGAGGACCGACGTTCCGGAGTACGTGAAGGCATAGAGGCGACCCTCGTTCGCACCTTCGCAAGGATTTTCCGTCTCGCCCGAGGCGGTTCCGAAATAGATCTGGCCGGCGGCGGCGAAGGCCGAGGCAAAAATTCTCTGCCCGGCGGGGAGTTCGTAAAACCATTCCAGGCGAATGTCGCTATTGCTGGTGACGCCCTTATCGGCTTTGTCGTTGTAGGCGAAAAAGTGATAACGGGTATTTCCGGTATCGATGTCTTCGTCGTAATACGGGCTGTCGCCGGTCCCGAAAAAGATCCGCACGTTGTAGTCGACGGTGCCGTCGCTGTTCAGCCCATTGTCCACGACTACCGCCGGCGATCCATAAATCGGATGGTAGCGCTGGTCGGCAGCGACGGTTTGGTCGTTTTCGTCGGTAAAATCGGCATTGACCAGAACCGAGCTCAAACCGCTGGCGGCCGTCGCACTGTCGGGCAAATTGATTTTATAAAGATACCCTTTGTCGGTGCCGATGTAGGCCCGATCAATATAGCCGTTGCCGTCACTGTCGACGATGGCCGGCTGCCCGGACGGGACGCCACCTTTGCCGGCCTCGATCGCATCCAGGACGACTTTTTCGAGCACGGTTCCGGTGTCGATGTCGACTATGTAGACCGCGGGATAGGCGTTCGGATCGTAGTTCCTTCCGGAGACGAAGAACGCGACCCACTTGGTTTCGTTATCGTTGACATCGAGAATCCGACCGATCACCGCGACGGCGGGCGACGAACGGCTGCGGAACAACTCCGGATCGGAAAATTCCCATAAAAATTCCGGCGCCGAAGTGTCGGTGACATCCAGGCAGAAGATGGTATCGCCACCGTTTCCTTCCGCGGACATGACAACCGTCCGCCATTCCCGGTCACCGTCGTCGTCGGCATCGATGTACACGTCGGCGCAGGCCGGCGAGGCATCAACGTAAGCCCGGTCTTCACCGTTTAAGACATTGTTCTTCAATCGGGGCATCAGGTTGGCCGGGATGAAAGCCCACAGTTCCTCGCCGGTTCCGTAGTCCGGGGCGAGCAGGCCGGTCTCCTCGGTCCGCCACCGGAAATAAGGAGGATCGGTACTGTCCAGCGATGCCAGGTAAGCGGCCCACCAGGACTGGACCTCGTCGTAGTTGCTTTCCGATTCATCCGGCCAGAGAAAGTAGCCCCGTTTTTCTTCGACGGCGGGCGTTCGCGGGTTGTCCCCCCAGCGGAAAGCGCCGGCGTCAAAAGCATGCAGCATGCCGTTTCGTGAACCGACCACGGCAATCGCGCGACGCTCCTCATGGTCCTCCCGGAACGTATCGTAAGCGTTTCGCTCGGTGGCCGTGATCGAGGCACCATAATACCAGGACGGGATTCCGGGCGGAGTGACGACGGCCGGCGTGGAGTGATCGATCGGCCCGAGAATCCCCTCTTTCTTTGTGGATGTTCCATCCGCGTAGCCGCGCGTCCAGTTGATCAGCCAACTGCCGTCGTTCGTGTCGAAACTGCCATCGCCATTGAAATCGAAATCGTACCCTCTGCCATTCAGATACGAATTGTCGATCGCCAGAACGTTATCGGACGTATTGCCCCTGGTGAAAGCGACGAGATTGCCGGTCAGGGCGTAAGAGCTGTAGCTGGCCGTAATGGGGACATTATTGCCGGGGGCTTCGTCGAAAGTGACGGAGAACTCCCCGGTGTAACGGTTGATGGTCCCGGTGACCCCCTGCGAGAGGGAACCGACCAGATCGTTAATATAGATGTCTTTGAAGGTTTCCCGGCTATCGGTGATTCTGACCGTGGTCGCCAGTACCGGATGCGAGGCCAGGGTGCCACTGAACGTTCTTTGGGCGCCGTCGCCGGTGCCGATCGCTTCGCCGACCACGGGGGTAATCGTCATTTGCGGATATTGGATAACGCGGGCGCTCGGTTCCTTGGCCTGCAATTCGGTGGCGGCATCCCAGAGCACCACGTTATCCGTCGCCGAAGGATTGACGGGATCGTAGATGCGCGTGGCCCGCAAATGGCCGCGCAAGGCCCGATCGGTCCAGGAACTGGCCGGGGTTTCGTAGCTGGCATCGAACAGCAGGTTCCCCTGGATAACGGGCGTCGAACGGGAAACCTCGCCGTGAGTCGCGACACTCCCCACCAACCGCACATCGCCGATCGACGGCTGATAGGCCTCGTTGTCGCTGGTGAAATTGGCTCGCCAGACAAGTTGGTCGCCGGAAAGGCTTTGCCCGGCGAAATCGACGCGGACACTGCGGTAGGTCGTTTCCGGAACTCCCGGCGTCCAGGTGGCGGTAATATCGACACCGTCCGTCGGAAGATCGGTTTCGGTGATCGGATTCCCATCGCCATCGAGCGGATAGCCCTTGACGGCATCCCAATGGGTGATCGCCACCCAATTGGCGCCACCGTCGATGGAAAGTTCGTAAGAGATATTCGACGCGCCGGCGCCCGGCATGGTGTCGGTGACCTCCAGCGTGACCGCGGTGAAATAAGCGTCCGTTTCCACCGGGGTGATCGCTTGGGTCAGAAGCAGTTGCGCGTTCCCTCCGGTTTTGCGTTCGATCTGAAAGATCATGTCGTTATGGTCGGTGTCTCCCCCCCCCGCCAAGTCTTCCCAGCCCAGAACCCATTCGTTGGGCTTGTCCGCCGGAGCCCCGACGATCACGTGGGCGAACTTCTGGCCCCGGACAATATCGAGGGTTTGCGTATCCGTCGCCGTGAAGGTCAGATCGAACAAACTGCTGAGACGATTGATCGCCGTTGCCCCCATCCAGTTGCTGTCGACGGAACAAGAGCCTTCGCTGCCGAGCGCGGAACCGAGGTGATAGGTCTTGGTGAAGGCGGATCCGGGACAGGAACCGTTCCAGGTGTCCGGATTCCAATCTTTTTTGGTGTAGAAGGTCGGCGGATTCGCGGTTGACGCATAACCGGCGGTCAGACTGAAGACAATTTCCGTGCCGGCCGCGAAGCGCCCCAGGGAAACCCGGTTATCGAGCGCATTGACGACGCCGTCGCCATTGCGGTCGGAAATCGGCGTGCCGTTGTCCAGCAAGCCCCGATCGAGAACGCCGTCGTTGTTGTTGTCATTGATGTTTTTGTAAATCGGTCGGGGCGTCGTGGTCGCCGGGTTTTCCGAGCCGTACAGCCAACCGAGGTCGTTGCTGTCATAACCGGCGCCTTCGTAGAGGAAGGTGACCGCAACCTCCTGCTCGAAGGGGATGACGATGTGGCTTGGGTCGAGAGCCGCATTGCCGGTTTCCAATTGCAACGCGCCGTCATCGACAATCGAGACACTGGTCAAAACAAAATCATCGGCGTTGAAGCCCGAAGAATAATCGGTGGTAACCGAAGTTCCGCACCCGGCGACGACTTCGGCGACGGCGGGATCGTCGAAAGCGACGCGAACCGTTTTATCGCCGTCAAGAGTGACGGTGATACTTTTCGCGAACGAGGTCACGGCGCCGCTCCAACCGGCGAAATCCATATCGGCGTCGGCCGTCGCGGTCAGAGTGACCGAATCGGAGAGGGACGTGTCGAAGGTGTAGACGCCACTGGCGGTTGCCGTAAAGCTGTTTGAGCCGACCAGGGTGACGCGGCCGGTGCCATCCCCGCGGAAATCGAGAGAAATGGTTCTATTATCGGTCGAAACCAGGCCAAAGGTCGCGGTAATGGCGTGGTCGCCGCCGTCGACGGCCAGGGAGCCAAGGTTACCGCTCGACGAATCGACCCCGCTCCAGGAAGTGAACGTGGACCCGGCCTGGGGCGTCGCCGTCAGCGTGAGGGTGGCGCCGTCGGAAAACGAGCAGGTTTCGCCGGAGCTGTGAGCCGTGCAAACGTGGGTTCCGTCCGAAAGGGTGACGCTGCCGGAGCCGCTGCCGGCGAGGGTGACCCTGATGGTGTTCTGGGCGACGAAGACCACCGAAACGGTCCGATGACGGTTGTTCATGTCGACGGACGTCGAAGCCCTGTCCGTATCGTCGACATCGCCGGTCCAGTGAGAAAATTCATATCCGGCCGCCGGCGTCGCGACCAGATCGACGGTCGCCCAGTTTCCCGTGGAAATGCTCCCCCCGGCGGAAATCTCCGCGCCGTTGAAGGTGACGGTCCCTTGACCGCTGATACTGCTCAGGCGCAAGGTTTTCGCCGCCAGGGCCGGCGAAGAGAAAGCCAGCAGAAGAAACACGCCCAGCAACGAGGCAAAAAGCTGTCTTTTATTCATCTTGGTTCTCCTTGTACAGACTTGCGCCCGTTACTGAATCTGCGCGCCAAAAGAAGCATCGACGGCGCCGACATCGTTGGCGCTGTAGTTTTTCCCGGCGCCGCCACCTTCCTGGGCCCCGTAGCCGCCGAGGGCATCCCCGCTGGTCGCCACCCCCTTGAGCATGATTTCGACACTGGCGCTCCCCCCGCCGGGAACCCGAGCGTCGGACCGCAGGAAAATAATGCCGTCGGTATCGTCGCGGTGTTCGTTGCCCGCGGTACCACCGTCATCGTTATCCCAAACGGTGACGTTATACAAAAAGTCGCCGTTGAGGTTGCCGTCGGTAATCCAGCGGGAACCCGCCAGGTAACTCGTCCCGATGGCATCGTCGCCGGAATTGAACGCTCCGTCCGGCCCCTCCAAGGCAAAATCCCAATCGGGGTCGACGCCGGCGGCGAATTTCGCCATGTTTTTATCGAGAAAGATATTTTTCAGGTTTCTGCGCAGATGTTCAACGCCCGCTTCGGCGGTATAGAACGCTTGCACATGGGTCCGCTCGGCGGCGGAAATCATGGTTTCCAACATGGCAGTGTTGGTCGCGGCCATGCCGATGATGGTCAGCAGGATGAGAATAACGATTGCCGTGACCAGCGCCGCGCCGTTTTGGTTACGTAGGACGTTCATTCGCGACTCCGCTTAATTCAGGCCGAAATTACGTACTTTCACGGTTACGGTTAGAAGTCGGCGGCGGTAGTTGTCGGCCGCGCCGGCGCCATGATCTTCCAGAGCCATGCGTTGGCCGATAAAGCCGCCGGCGCGATTTCGGTACTGATGCGCGCTGCGGCCGATCACATGAACCTTCACCAGGCGAACGTCGGAAATTTCGGCGGCGGTCAGATCCCGGTTGTTGATCACGGTTCCATCGTCCAGTTCGAACGCGCATTGAAAATCCTCGATGTCCCCGGCGATGACAACCCCACCGGCGCCAGTGTCCCGGTACAGGGCCATGGTCCCATTGGCGTCGGTGGCGACGTAATAATCCGCCCGGTACATCCTCTGGGGACTGAAAAAATCGATGGTGCTTCCCGCCGTAAAGGTGTTGAGCTGTTTATTGGCGAGACTCTGCGACGAATCCTCGCCCAAAAAGGCGTAGAGGGCCTCGGCGCCCGGAATCTGCCCGTAGGGCACATTGGGACCGTTGGCCAGATTGTCGGAACTGCCGCCGCCGTTATTGCCGATATGGGTCGCGATCAATAAGCCAGTGCGGCTTTGGTCGGGACTTTTGACGACAAACGGCATGTTGGGATTTGGGGGAGTGTAGACGATCCCATTGCACGAACAGGTTTCGTCCAACCACGAATCGTAGGGAGCATCGCTCAACTCTTCGACGACCTCGGCGGTTGTCGAGGCCGGGGGCATATTTCCGGACAAGGTCAACGTCGGCAAATCGCTACAGAGAATGGTCGCCGGCGCGGTCAAGGTGCCGCAGCCGTCGCTGCCGGGGCGTTCATAGGCGACGGTCAGGCGGTCCGTGCCGGTCGCGCCATGCCCGTTTTCGAACCAGAGCGGCAAAACGGGCGCCTGGTTGGGCCCTTGCAGGTTCATGGCGCCGGAGCCGGCCATGCGAATATCGCGCTCCAGAAACAGCTTGGCGGTGCGAACGTTCTGCTGCATGGCGGCCACGTCTTCCTGGGTACTGTAGGTTTCCTGGCTGTTACTGAAGAGTTGAAGGATCGAGGTCAGGACGATGCCCGAAATCGCCAACGCGACCAACAGTTCGACTAGGGTGAATCCCTGATGATTTTTCAGCGGGAAGCGTTTCATGATCAACCTCCGTTGGCGACGATGGTGCGCAAAACGACCTCATGCGGTCTGTTGGTCGCCCAGCGGACGGTGACCGTGATCCTTTTAAGATCGGAGATCGGAGTATCGTCTTCGACCAAGGTTTCCCGGGTGTAGATCGTGCCGTCGACGTTGGTTTCGATGCTTGGATTGGGGTTGTAGGCAATGGCGGCATAATCCATGTCGCGGATCTCTTCGATCCGATCCTGGGCAATGGCCGTCGCCTGGGAAATCGTGTTTCCGTGAGAGTTACCTTGAATCGCGGTGCCTTGCAGCCCGGCCACCGCCAACAAGCCGACGGCCAGAATGGTCACGGCGATCAGCAGTTCTATCAAGGAAAAACCCTTGTTGTTTAGAGTTCTCATGAAAACAAACCTCCCGCTAGTTTGACCATCCCGAGCCGTAGTTGCTCCAGATCTTGATCTGCCCGGTGGCGGAAAGGGTGGTCACGGCAAAGGTCGAACCACTGGCCACGGTCAGATAGAGGGTTCCCGACCCGGAGCAGATACCGTTGGGAAAAAAGACGATGCGATCATTGGCATAGGTAACACCGTCGCCAATGGCCACGGCATTCAACTCTCCCTGGTTGCTGCCGAAAGATACCCCTTGGGGCAGGCTCCCCGAACGGAAAGTCGTTTCATCGCCATCGGTCCAGTCGATCGGATCGGCGGGATCTTCCGGAGCGTAGACTTCCCCCGCATTGCTGAAAACAACGTAGCGATTTCCAACGGGATCGAACTGGACGGCCCAGGGCCTAGCGTCGCGGATCGCGCTGGCCCGGGCCAGATTCATGGTCCCGGCGAGATCCGCCGCCGCGCTCTTCAACTGGGATTTTTCGCCGCGATCACCCAGGTAAAAACTCGCAATCGCAAGGAGGATCGACATCATGGCGATGGCGATGAGGACTTCAAGCAACGTAAAACCTTTCTGGAGAGATCTTCGCATCGTCAAGGTTCTCTTTAGGGGCTTGGGATTTGTCTTTACGGGGTATGGGAGAAAGCG
>JAVFAR010000083.1:0-12084 GCA_034002365.1 Trichloromonas sp. | reverse complement strand
TCAGGGAAACCGAAAAATTCGTAGCCCTGAATCATGGCGAAGGCGATAAGGAGCATGAGGCCGCCGCCGATGTAGCCGAAGGCGAAGCCCCGGGCCGAAAGCCGGTCGATTTCATGGCTTTCGGCCAGGGCCGGTAAAAAGGCGTTGTAGAAGATGTTGCCGGCGGCAAAGCCGACATTGGCGACGATGAAAAGGGCCGCCGCGAGCAGATAGCGGCCCGGTCCGGCCAGCGCCAGGAGGGCGGTGGCCGCCGCCCCGAGCAGGGCGAAAAAGATCAGCAGCTGCCGCCGCCGCCCCTGGCGGTCGGCGAGGACGCCGAGCCAGGGGGCGGTGACGGCGACCAGCACCATCGACAGGGAGACGGCGTAGCCCCACAGGGCCGAGGCGGGCATGGTTCGGCTTTGGCCGAAGAGGGAGAGAGGCGCCCCGCCTTCCGGCACCAGGCTGACGAAATAGACGGGCAGGACCGCCGCCAGGATCACCGTGGCGAAGGCCGAATTGGCCCAGTCGTACAGGCACCAGCCGAACCAGGCCTGTTTTTTGCTCGTCACTTGAGGAGCTGCTCGATCGCTTTGATGTTGGCGCCGGCAACGAAGGTGCCGTTGATCCAGTAGTTGGGCGTTCCGGTCAGGCCGAGCATCTCGGTTGCCTCCATGTGGCTTGCCATGACGCCGTTGTCGGTGAAGGGAGGGACGGGGCCTTCGTCGTAGCGGCCGGACATGACTTCCTCATAGGCGACGGCCGGGTCGTTGGCGGAAAGGATGTAGCGGGCCTTCTGCTCGGCGTTGGGGTGCATTTTCAGCGGCAGGAAGAAGATGTAACGGGTCACGTCGCTGCGCTGGGCGAAGAACTCCGAGCCCTTGCGGCAGAAGGTGCAATCGGGGTCGGTGACTTCGATGACGGTGTTCTTGCCGGTACCGATCTTGACCGCTTTATCCAGGGGCAGAAGCTTGAGTTTGTCCCCCATGAGTTTGCCGAGGCGTTCCTTGCTCAGGTTGACGCCGTCCTTGGTCCACAGCTCGCCGGCGAGCATGTGACCGGTTTCCGGGGCGAAGTAGAGGATTTTCCCGCCGGCCGCCACTTCGTAGAGCCCGGCGATGGGGCTGGTGAAAATCTGCTGGAATTCAAGTTTGGGATAGGCCTTTTTCAGGGCGTCGGCAACCTTGGCGGGCGCCTCGCCGGAATCGGCGGCGGCTAGCCCGGCGAGGCAGAAGGTGAGCAGACAACAGCCCAGAAAGAAACGGATATGTTTGGCTGTCTTGCGCATTTGCGTGATCCTTCCTCCATGTTGAATTCGATAAAAAAGACTTAAAACCTGAAACTTAAAACCTGAAACCAGGATAATCAGCGTCGTCCATGAATCCGCTGCACATAGGCGCAGTCGGGGGGAAGCCACTGCACGGTTTCGACCACATCCGGGGTCAGCTTGACGCATCCCTCATCCACATCGAAACGCTTATGATAGACCTTGCACTCGCGGCTGACAATGTCGAGAAAGCGGCAGGGGATATCCGTCGGCCGGATGGTGCCGTCTTCTTCCACCCACTTCTCGAAGCAGCACAGACCGCAGCGCTTGCAGAGGTTTTCCCATTCTTCGAGGGAAAGCCTTTTCGGCGTTGTCTCCGACTTTTTTGGCCTCATTTACCGAGATGACCCATGATTCCTCGCACCGCCGCCGGAATGTCGGCGGGCAAGAGGACGATCTTGGCGTTGGGGGCGCTGGAGATGTTTTTCACCGCGTCGATATATTTTTCACCGAGCAGGTACATAACCGGCAGCTCATTCGCCTGAATCGCTTCCGTCACCTTGGTGATCGCCCGTTGACTGGCCTCGGCCAGCACCACCTGGGCCTGGGCGTCACGCCTGGAGGCTTCGAGGCGGCCGTCGGCCTGGAGGATAGCGGCGGATTTTTCCCCTTCGGCGCGGGTCACGGTGGCGCGGCGGCCGCGCTCGGCGGCGGCCTGTTCCTCCATCGCCTTCTGCATGGTCGCGGAGGGGTTGATATCCTGAATCTCCACGGTCTTCAGGGTGATGCCCCAATCGGCGATGTCGTCGGAAATGGCTTCCTTGAGTTTGGCTTTAATCATGTCGCGGGAGGAAAGGGCGTCGTCCAGGTCCATTTCGCCGACGATGGAGCGCAGCGAGGTCTGCACCAGGGTGCGGATGGCGATGCGGTAATCCTCGATGCCGTAGACCGCCTTTTCCGGGGAGACGATGTTGATATAGGCCACGGCGTTGGCGACGATCACCGCGTTGTCCCGGGTGATGACTTCCTGGGAGGGAATATCGAGGACGATATCCTTGGTCGTGACCTTGTGGGCGACCGTGTCGATGTAGGGGATGATAATGTTCAGGCCCGGGCCCAAGGTGCTGTGGTATTTGCCAAGCCGCTGGACCACATGCTTGTAGCCCTGGGGGACGATGCGCACGCCGAGCGAGATGGTGACGGCCACCAGCACCAGAAAAACAACGACAACGACCAATCCTTCCATGCTTTCAATCTCCTTTATTGACTGAATCGTTTGTGAGACAGTTTCCTTCAGCCTTCAGCCTTCAGCCTTCAGCCTTCAGCCTTCAGCCTTCAGCCTTCAGCCTTCAGCCTTCAGCCTCGCCTTTCCACTATCAACGTATTCCCCGAGACATCCTTGACGAAAACCCGATCGCCGATGGCGACGGTCTGTTCGCAGATGAAGGGCCATTCGCCGGAACCGAGCAGGGGCTTGGCGAAACGGACCGTGCCCCGGCGTCCTTCTTCCGGGGAGTGGATGACCTGGCCGCTTTCGCCGACAATGGCCTCGCGGGAAAGTCCGGCCTTGGTGCGGTCGGTCATACGCGGCTTGAAAAAGCGGAACCATAAGAATGTGAAGAGACCGGAGGCGATGGCCCAGATGAAGATCTGCCAGCTCAAGGCCAGCTCGCCGAGGACCAGGAGCAGCCCGCCGGCCAGCAGGGCGCCGAGTCCGAACCAGAAGATGGTGAAGCTGGGGATGAACAGCTCGGCCAGGATGAGCAGCAACCCCAGGGTCAGCCAGTGCCAGTAGAGCATCGTATCATCCCTCCTTGTTATGAAAATGAACCCCTTGCACCCTGGCGGCGGTTGGGGCGGGACGGGCGTGGTTGACGTCCGCCCGGGTCTTGTGCGATGCTGGCCGCCCTCATCAAAATGACTAATCTTTCCGATTCTGTCAAGGCGGCCGTCGATGCGCTTAATCCAACCTCCGCAGCTCGAAGAGCCCGGCGACTGCCCCTATCTTCCCGGGCGGAAAAAACGCTGCGAATTTTTTCTCGCCGGCGAACTCGACGGGGTCGAACTTTCCCGCTATCTGGCCGAAGGTTGGCGCAAATTCGGTCTCTACTATTTTCGTCCCGCCTGCCCCGATTGCCGCGCCTGTACCCCGTTAAGGATTCCCGTGGCGGAATTCACTCCCACCCGGGAACAGCGCCGGGTACTGAAAAAAGCCGCGTCCCTCGCCGTGAAGTTCGGGCCCCTGCGGCTGAGTGACCGCGCCTACGCCATCTATCGGGAACACGCCCGGCGGCGTTTCGGGCTGGAGGTCAATCCCGAGGAGTTCCTGCTCAATTTCTATCTGCCTTCCTGTCCGGTCATGCAGTCGGAGATCATTGTGGAGGAAGAAACGGCCGGAATCGGTTTTCTCGACATCGGCGCCGACTGCCTGAGCAGCGTCTATTTTGCCTTCGATCCCGCCTATGCCCCGTTCAATCCGGGCACTTTCAGCATTCTCAAAGAGATCGAGCAGGCTCGCGCGCTCGGTTTGACCTGGTACTATCTCGGATATTTTGTCGCCGAATGCCGTTCCCTGGCCTACAAAGACCGTTTCCGCCCCCGCCAGCACCGGGACTGGCGAACGGGTCAGTGGCGCACCGTCGACGCGCCTCCCCCTCTCTGATTCATTCTCCCGTCAATTCAGCGGTCCCAGAGCGTCGTCGCAGGGCCGCACCGGAACCTTTGCGATGGCGCCCCTTACCAGGCGGCCATGCGTTTGCGCTGGACCACGGCGAAGCGCGCGAAAACCCGTTCCGATTCGTAGGACATGCCCACGCCCACCATGTCGAAGATCCCGCCGAAACGCACATCGCCGCCGGCCAGGGCCATGCGGTGGCCGTCCCGTTGCAGCATGTAGCCGTCGAAGTGGGTCCAGATCGGCTGCTGTCCCCAGCCCTGCGCCTCACCCACCCGCAGGTGCAGATCGGGAGGAATGCAGACCAGCCGGAAGTCGGTGGGCGAAAGGCCGAGCTTTTCGATGAGGGTCACCCCCTGGGCGCTCAGGGCCTGCTCGATGGCCAGACGGCTGAGTCGGCTGCGGCGGGGCAGGCCCAGAGCTTCGAGCAGGGGCGTTGAGGGCGGTTCCTGTCCCGGTTGCGGGTCGGGAAAATCCTCAGCGAGAAAATCTTCCGCCGCCAGATTGGGCAGATAGCGGCTGCCGCCGGAACTGATGAAGGGATGGATCATGAACATGCGGATGCGCTCCTTCATTGCTTCGGGGGTGTCGGCGGGAAAGGCGGCCTGCCCGACCCGATGCGCCTCCCCCGAAGGCCCCATCTCCCCGCCGATGGCGGGATGCCAGGCCAGTCGGCAGAGATGGCCGTAGCGGTCGCGCCAGGAGTCGGCGTGCATCGGCACCAGCCCCAGCGCGGCGGCGGCTTCGCGGGTTTTCGCAGGGAAGTCCAGGGAAAAATCCTCGGCCTTGTGCCTGGGGGACTCTCCTTCGAGAGCATCCGGGGGGCCGGCGGCCTCTTCGCCCAGTTCGGCGAGCTGCTCCGAGAGTTTCCGCAACCGCTGGAAATCCCCCCGATTGAAGGCGTCGAGGGCTTCCTGCTGCAGCTGGATGCCGGCCAGATGTCCGTTTTCCGGCTGCGCTTCGTCTTCGTCGGACAAGGTCAGGGCGTCAAAAGCGGCGAGTCGGGCCTGATAGAATCCCCGCCAGTCCCCATCCTCTTCGAGCAGCAGGCGCAGGCTGTTGAGCGTTTTCTCCTGAAGATCCCCCAGGCCGGTGCCGGTGACGCCGGCGAAACCCTGCAATCCCGGGGAGAAGGGATCGACGGGAACAAGCGGGTTGTCGTAGAGCATCTGCCCCAGCTCAATCAGCGAGCGCCGACTGTCGATCTTTTGCCGCAGGGCCTCCAGACGCCCACTCAGTTCCTGGGTTTGTGCCCAATCCGCCCGTTCCATCGCTTCGCGGATCTGTTCCGGCAGCCGGGCGGCGCCGGCCCGTTCTTTCTCCAGGGCGCGGTAATCGGCTTGAGAGAGCAGGGGGGTCAACAAAAGGCGGGCCCGTTCGAGATAAAGATCCCAGTAGACGGTATCGGCTTTGGCCGTGGTCAATAACCGGCGAATGAGGGCCAGGGCCTGGTCCCGATCTGTTGTTTTGTTGTGGTTGTTCATCGATTAGCTCCAGTGGGTCAAGGGTTTACGGGTCTTCCCTCGGCTAAATCCTGAAATGCGGTCAATTGCTCCGGTTCGCCCATGACCCCAACCAGGTCGCCGGCGGCGAACTGGAAGTCGGGCGGGGGATTGGTCTGCATTTCCCCCCGGCGCAAGACGCCGACAATGGAGGCGCCGGTGTGGCTGCGAACGCGCAATTCGCCGATGTTTTTCCCGAGCAGCGGGCTTTCGCCGCTGAGGGCGACCCAGGAAAGTTCCAGCAGGCGGGTGGCATCCTGTAATTGGGTGATCGCCTGATAGCCCAGGTCTCCTTCGTAGAGGGGGGAGTAGAGTTCCCGGCGGACGGCGTCGGTGTACCACTGGATTTTGTTGACCGGCATATTCAGATAGAGCATGGCCTGGCGGGTGAATTCGAGGCTGGCTTCGAATTCCGGCAGAACCACCTGATAGACCCCCTCCTCGTGCAGCAGTTGCATTTCCTCGATGCTGGAGGCACGGGCGATGATCCGCAGGTCCGGGTTCAGCGTATGCACCTGGGTGGCGACCGCCGAAGCGGTCACCGCCACCGGGGTGGTGATGAGCAGCAGCTTGGCCCGGTTGATTTCCGCCGCTTCCAGCACTACCGCGTGGGTGGCGTCGCCGAAGACGGTGGGAAAGCCGTCATCCTTGGCCTGCTCCACCCGCCAGTGGTTGAGTTCGATGATGACGAAGGGGATATCCAGGCGCTGCAGGACGTTGGCCAGATAGCGTCCGACCCGGCCGCCGCCGGCCAGCACCACATGGTCGCGCAGGCCGGTATCGGGGATGTTCATGGTTTCCAGCGGCTCGTGTTTGAAGCGGCTCTTGCGCAGGGAATAAATCGGAGCGGTGAGGGAAGAGAGCAGGGGGGTCAGGAGCATGGTGACGACCGCCACCGTCAGGGTCAGGGAGTAGAGTTCCTGGGAGATGGAGTCGGTGGCGACCCCGACCCGGGCGAGCACGAAAGAGAATTCCCCGACCTGGAAAAGGCCGAGGCCGGCGGCCAGGGGGACGACGTTGACGTAGCCGAAGGCGCGGGTGATGGCGGCGAAGATCGTCGCCTTGGCGAGAATCACCAGGGCGACGATGGCCAGCACCTGGCCGAAGTTGGAAAGGAGAAAGGCGGGATCGAGCAACATCCCCACCGAGGTGAAAAAGAGCAGCCCGAAAATATCCCGCAGGGGGATGATGTCGCTCAGGGCCTGATGACCGTAGTCCGATTCGCTGAGGATCATGCCGGCGACGAAGGCGCCGAAAGCGAAGGACAGGCCGAAAAGATAGGTGCCGTAACCGATCCCCAGCCCCATGGCGGTGATCGCCAGGGTAAAAAGTTCCCGGGAGTTCCAGGCGGCGACCCGTTTCATCAGCCAGGGAATCAGGCGGGTGCCGACGACGACCATGAGCACCAGGAAGATCGTCGCCTTGACCGCCGCGGCCCCGAGAATCGGCAGACCCGCCGCCGGGTTCTTCAGCTGCGGCAGTACGATCATCATCGGCACGATGGCCAGGTCCTGGACGATGAGCATGCCGATCATCACCCGGCTCGACAGGGTGCCGAGAATCCCCTGGTTCATCAGGGTCTTGAGCACGACCATGGTGCTCGACAGGGAAATCAGTCCGCCGAACCAGAGGGCCGCATCCCGCTCCCAGCCGAAAAAGCGGCCGATGGCGTAGCCGAAGGCCATGGTCAGCAGAATCTGGATCGGCGTGCCGATCAGGGCGACCTTGCGCACCGGTTGCAGCTCTTTCAGGGAAAATTCCAGGCCAAGGGCGAAGAGGAGCAGGGCCACGCCGATTTCGGCGAGCAGTTCGATGTCGTGGGAATCGGAAATGGAGATGCCGCCCGTATGCGGACCGACCAGCACTCCAGCCAGGATGTAGCCGAGAATCAGCGGCTGTTTGAGCCGTTGGGCGATCAGTCCGCCAATCAGGGCGGCGACGACGATGACGACAATATCCGCGGCGATTCCCATTGGTTCAAAGGATCTCTTGGAAAAGGAAGGGTTCAGGACGAAGGACGGTTTGACGAAAAATAACTCAGTGATCCTAACATTTTTTCATCTCAGGTGCACCCCGGGATTTGCTTTCTTCGCCATGGTGAACGACTGCGGCCGCCGTTTTGGGTGTTCTTAGGCCGGGAGGGCCAGCCTGAGGAAGAGAGGATTATTTTGCCGAAATCGGGTATGATTTGAATCAACAGCGTCGTGGCGGAAACGGTTTTCCCAAGTGGGACGCCCCTGGCGAGAACGCACGGATACTTAGGGTGGAGGGTCTGTCTATGAATATTCATCACCGACCGATCGCCGATCGTATTGCCTGGCTGCATGACCTGGCGCGAAGGCATACGGCTGAATTTCGCAGCCCCGAGGCCTGTCTGGCGCGGGAGCGCTACCGGGCCTTGCATCCCACGGCGGTGATGGTCCTCAAGTGCATGGATGGCCGCATCAATATTCCCGTCGCCACCCACACCCCGCCCGGGCTGATCCAGCCGTTCCGCAATCTCGGCGGCATGTTCGACCTCGGCTGGCCCCATCTGGGTGAAGTGCTGGCCGCCGATGTCCTGCGCATGGTGCAAGCCGGCCGCCGGGTGCTGATTCTCATCACTTACCATTTCTCTCGCGGCGATGTGCACCGGGGATGCGCCGGCTTCGGCTACGACCAGGAGGCGGCCCTGGCCCATTGCCGGGATATCCGGCGCCAGGCCGAGCACATTTTCGGCAGTGGGCATGACACCGTCTATCCGCTCATTTGCGGCTTCGAGACGGACGAGGACGCCCTCCTTATCCATGGCCGGGACGGGGATGTTCTCGACCTCGCGGAGTTTCCCCCGGAGCGGGAAGCGGAGCTGCCGCCGCGTCTGCGCAAGCTCTTTCCGGATATGGCCGAACAGCTGCAGGTGGATCTGGCCCGTTTGCTCAAGGGGAATCTTCGCTGGATCGCCCAGGTGCGTCAGGCTCCCCGCGCCCTCGACATCGAGCATCGGGAGTGGATGATCTGCCTGGGGCGCGGATTCGACTTTCTGCACACCCCCAACCTGGCGCTGATCATCGGACCTTACAGCCCCGATCTGGCCGACCCGTTCCGCAAGGCCGCCGGCATCATCGAAAACAACATGCGCGCCGGGCGCATTCCCGACGACGGTTTTCTCCTTTTCGCCTCGGTCCCCTTTGACGAAATCGGCATGGACCGGGCGCGGGCCGAGCTGAAATCACGTTTTCTCGCCGATTTCGCCGCCGGGGTGATCGGCGCCGAGTTTCCCGGGTTGGCCGCACGGATGCACCGGCAGGTAGCGGTTCTTTCCTGGCATTCCCGGGAGTTGGAAGTGTTGGCGCCGGCGTGACCGGCACAGGCCGAAATTGGCTTGATCGTGAGCCTTGACAGACAATATGGTTATTTATATATTCAATAAAATTATTTTGGAGGACGTCATGTTTAAAAAAATCTTCTCGGTTCTTTTGCTGCTTTTTCTTTTCGCCTGCTCCGGAGGGGATAAGGCCCCCGCCACCGTTGCGAGTCCCGGCGGCACTCCTCAGTTGCTCTTTTTCCTTGATCCCAACGGCGGGCCCTGCATGATGCAGGGGCGTATTCTGGCGAGCATGGAAGAGGAATTGCGCGGCCGGGCCGCCGTTCGCGAGGTTCGCACGACCCTTCCCGAGGATCGCCCGCTCTTCGGGCAGTTCGGCATTCGCGGCCTGCCTTCGCTGATTCTCGTCGACGGAAGCGGCAAGGAAATTCGCCGCCTGCCGCCGGGAGTCAAGACGGCCGAGGAAATCCGCTTTTTGCTCAACGAGCTGAAATAGGGGCGGGGGCCGTGCCTGTTCTTGACTTATCCCTGGCTTCCGTCTCGCTGGCGGTGGCGGCCGGACTGGCCGGCACCGCTTCCCCCTGTGTGCTGCCGGTCGTCCCCATTCTGGTGGCCGGCACCGCTGAGGACCATCGCCATCGCCCGCTGCTTATCGTTCTCGGCCTGAGCGCCGGGTTCATGGCCATGGGCGCGTTGACCGCCCTGTTCGGCGGCGCCGTGGCGCCGGTCATGCCCCTCTTCGAGAAGATTTCCGGCATTGTGATCGTCCTCTTCGGGGTGCTTCTGCTCTTCGGCGTGAACCTGTTCAAAAATATTCACATCTTCAACCGCATCCAGTCCGGCAGCCGCGGACGCTGGTCGGGGCTGGTTCTCGGCCTGACCTTGGGGCTGGTCTGGATTCCCTGTGTCGGCCCGATGCTTTCCGGCGTCTTGACACTGGTGGCGACCCAGGGTCAAATAGTCACGGGGCTGGTGCTGCTCGGCTTCTATTCCCTGGGCTTCGCCATCCCCATGCTGCTGGCCGGTTATGCTTCACAAACCGTGCGCCAGAAGATGCGCCTGGTCAACGCCTATCCCCTGGCGGTGCGCATCGTCAGCGGCCTGGTGCTGGTGGCCTTCGGGATCGCCATCCTCAATTCCGGCATGCTGGTGATCGGCATGTCTTCCTGACTTGAATCGTAGTTGCAACGGAAGGGGGTTTTATGGGAAGCATCCGTCTCCACCGGCTGATCGCGACGGCCGTCTGTCTCTCGCTAGTGGGCCTGTCCTTCCCGGCGTGGGCGGCAACCCTCGACCCTCGGCTCCAATCCCTGATCGGCTCCCCCTTTCCGGATGGGGAGATTCCCGTCATCGTCACTTTCCGGGGCGGGGTCGAACCCATGGCCCTGCGCGACGGAGCGGAGAAGCGGCAGCCGCGATTGGCGAGCCTGCTCAAGGAGCGGGCCGGCTCTTCGCAAAAGGCGGCCCGGGATTTCCTGCGCTCGCGAAATGTCGCCGACATCAAGGAGCTCAACATCATCAACGGCCTGGCCTTCTCGGCCAGTGTCGAGACTCTGCGCGAGCTGGCCGCCCGGGCCGACGTCGCCGCCATGAGCTACGACGAGGTGCTCTATCCCCCGGAAATCGTCCCCGCCCTCACCGTCGGCCGAGCCGAATCGAATATCTCCCTGATCAAGGCTCCCGAACTCTGGAGCCTGGGCTACGCCGGCCAGGGCATTGTTGTCGCGACCATGGACACCGGCGTCGATGCCACCCATCCCGACCTCGCCTCCCGCTGGCGGGGAGGAAACAACAGCTGGTTCGATCCCAACGGCGAACATCTCACACCCATCGATCTGGACGGCCACGGAACCAGTGCGATGGGGGTGATTCTTGGCGGCGATGACGACGACTCCTACATCGGCGTGGCGCCGGAAGCCCGCTGGATCGCCGTCAAGATTTTCAACGACGCCGGCGCGGCAAGTACCTCCGCCATTCTGGAAGGTTTCGACTGGCTGCTCGACCCTGATTATGACCCGGCGACCGATGACGCGCCCCATGTGGTGAATAATTCCTGGGGCTTTGAGGAGGCTCCCAACATTTGCGACGAGTCGGTAACGTTTCTGCGCCAGTCGGTGGCGATGCTCAAAGCGGCGGGGATCGCCGTTCTCTTCCCCGCCGGCAACCTTGAGTCTGATTCTCTTAGTGAAGAGGCCCCCTTTTACAGCAGCATCGCTCCCGCCAGTTATCCCGAATCCTTCGCTGTCGGTTCGGTCGGGACCATGACGTCGGAAACGGCCATTTCCAATTTCAGCCTTCGTGGCCCTTCGGCCTGCGACGGGACGATCTATCCGGAACTGGTCGCGCCTGGGTTCTATGTCAAGACGACGGGTCTGACCGCCGAGGCTCCCTACCAGTACGTTACGGGAACCTCTATTGCTGTGCCCCATGTGGCGGGGGCCATGGCGCTGCTCTTGAGCGCTTTTCCCGATACCCGGATCGACGCGCTGGAGAGTGCGCTGAAAATTTCCGCCACCGATCTGGGTCCGACCGGTGCCGATAACACTTATGGCTACGGACTGCTGAACGTGCGCAATGCCTATGCCCTGCTCAATGGCACTCTCCTGGGAATTATCGACCCGGTGGCTCCGACCAATGACAGTCTGCTTCCCTTTGGTCATGTCGCAGTAGGGAGTTCGGCGACTCAGTCCCTGATACTGCACAACGACGGTTCGGAACTTTTACTTGTTCAATCTCTGGCCGTCGATCCATCGGCATCCCCCTTTTCGGTCGTTGAACATAACTGCGCTGCTCCAGTAGCTCCGGGAGGTCGGTGTACCGTTACGCTCAAGTTCGCACCCACTGTCCATCAGGCTTTTGGCGCTCAACTGCTGGTGGCTTCCAACGGTTCCGCCGGTGGTGTGTCATCGGTGGAACTCACGGGGAGTGGCAATACTCCGCCTCCCGCTCCGCAACCGCTAGCACCTGTCGACGGAGCCTCCAATGTTGTGTTGCCAGTGACCCTGCGTTGGAGCTTGCCGGCGGATGTCGATGCCGACACCGTACGCAGTGAGGTGTCCGTTTCCGCTTACAGTGATTTCCGCGACAGCACTCCTATCGCCGTGGCCGCTCTCGAGATTCCACAGGGGAAGATGTTGCTGGCCGGTGCCGGTGGCTTGCTGGTCTGTTTCTTTCTGACTGCCGCTCGTCGTCCCAACCAACTCCGTTTGATTCTTGGCGTCTTGTTCGCAAGCGGGGTAGAATCCAGTTCAAAGTGCACCACTGAGGCAAGGGGTTAAAAAGCAGGACATGACAGGGTTTCTGGTAAAGTTGGAAGCGCCAACCACCAACCAATCAGAAGGAGCCCGCCATGTCCTAC
>JAVFAR010000082.1:0-12191 GCA_034002365.1 Trichloromonas sp. | reverse complement strand
CGACCAGCCCGGTGACGGCCATGCCGTACTTGGGTTCGTCGTCCTCCAGCGTATGTCCGCCGACGATCACCGCCCCGGCTTCCCGCACCTTCTCGGCGCCGCCGCGCAGGATCTCCACCAGCATCTCCTGGGGCAGGCAGCGGGGGAAGCCGATGAGATTCATCACCGTCAGCGGACGGGCGCCCATGGCGTAGATATCCGACAGGGCGTTGGCCCCGACGATGCGGCCGAAGGTAGCGGGATCATTGACGATGGGCGTGAAGTAATCGATCGACTGGACTAGGGCGCACTCCGCCCCGAGGCGATAAACCCCGGCATCGGCGTAGGGGATCGCGTTGGAAAGGAGATTTTCATCCTCGAAAACCGGCAGTTGGCGCAGCACCTGCGCCAGTGGCCCGGGGGCCAGCTTGGCGGCTCAGCCGCTGGTTTTGGAGAGGGCGGTGAGCTTGATCGGCTGATCGGTCATCTTATCCTCGTCTTTCGGGAGCCTTCGGCAGTTGCCAGGCCACCCGCAGATCTTCCTTGCGCAGGGTGTATTTCTGCCGGTCGAAATATTCGAGCAGCGCCTGGGTCTGTTTGCGGGCGCTGCCGAGCAGGTCGCGGAACTCGGCCATGGTCAGGGTCTCGTGGGCGGCGAAGTGCCCGATGAGTCGGGCCAGGGCCTGATTGTAACAATCCCGGTGGAGAAATGTTTCTTCGTTGAGCTTGATCAGCCGGCCGTCGGCGAAGAGCAGGGCGAAGCAGTCCTCGGCCGTGTCCGGGTCGAGGCGCAGCTGTTCGAGCATGGCGTTGCGGTTCTTGGCCTGTACCCCCTCGGCGCGGTAGGTCGCTTCGAGCAGGTCGATGACCTTTTGCTGGGCCGCCGTCGGGGTCGGCGCGAAGTCCGGCAGGCGCAGCCATTCCTGCTGCTGGACCAACTCGCCGGCGGCCAGGGCCTCGGCCAGCAGCTGCTCGTAGCCCTTGGGGGCGAGCTTGGCGGGGAGCGCTCCCTTGAGGGTAGCGTGGGGGATGCCGGGCTGCAAGGGGTGTTGCTCGTGATACTGTTTAGTCGCCTCGGTCAGGCGGCGGCGCCAGGCGCGCAGGGTTTCCGTCGTCAGCCACTGATCCCCCAGGCGGGCGGCCCGGCCTTCCTCACCCAGACGCGCCAGATGCTGCTCGATGCGCTCCCGTCCCAGGCCCGAGGCGAGTTCCAGATCCTTGACCCGGGCGCAGGTCTGTTCGCCGAGCTTTTGCAGCAGAAAGGCCATCTCCCCCGACTCCAGCGCCTTCAGGGCGGCCATCACCTCGTCGCGGAAGCGCTTGTGCTTGATCGGCGCCGGGTCGATCACCAGCCCGCCGCCGATGGTCGTCATCGGCGAATAGGAGCGGATGATGAAGCGGTCCTGGCGGTGGGCAACCAGCGGCCGGTCGAGGTGGATCTGCACCAGGGCGCTCTCCCCCGGCTCCAGCTGGTCGCGGTCGAGCAGGGCGACAATGCCGACCACCCGGGCGGTGCCGAGGTAGAAATGGACGGGATCGCGGAACTTGAGCGGGCGGGGGGCCGAGGGGAGCAGGGTCAGGCGGGCGTCGAGGCGCTCGGTCTGCTCGAAGATGCCCGGCGCGCCGGCCACCGCCCCGCGCTGCAGGCGGTCGCGGTCGAGCCCGGCCAGATTGAGGGCGACCCGCTGCCCGGCCCGCGCCTCGCTCAGCTTGTTGCCGTGCACCTGGATTTCCCGCACGCGCACGGTCAGCCCGGGCGGAATGATCTCCACCGCGTCCCCCGGCCGCACCGTGCCGGAGAGCAGGGTGCCGGTGACCACCGTGCCGAAACCGGCGACGCTGAAATGGCGGTCCACCGGCAGGCGTAAAGGGCCGTCGGCATCCTTGGGGGGCAGATGTTTCACCGCCTCGGCGATGGCCGCCGTCAGTTCCGGCAGGCCTTCGCCGGTCAAGGACGAAACCCGCAGACAGGGAGCGTCCTTGAGAAAGGTCGCGGCGACTTCCTCGCGGATCTCCTCCTCGACGATGTCGATCCAGTCGGGCTCGGCCAGATCGCACTTGGTGAGAACGAGAATTCCCTGGCGGACGTCGAGCAGCTGCAGAATCTGCAGATGCTCGCGGGTCTGGGGCATGACTCCCTCGTTGACGTCCACCACCAGCAGCACCAGATCGATGCCGCCGATACCGGCGAGCATATTGTGGATGAAACGTTCGTGGCCGGGGACGTCGACCACGCCCGCGACCTGGCCGCCGGGAAGGCGAAAGGCGGCGAAGCCCAGGTCGATGGAGATGCCCCGTTCCTGCTCTTCCTTGAGGCGGTCCGTTTCCTGGCCGGTCAGGGCGCGGATCAGGGCGGTCTTGCCGTGGTCGACGTGACCGGCGGTGCCGATGATGATGTGGCGCTGTTGCGACATGCGTCTATATTCCCGGGGAGGCTCCCTCCCCAGTCATCCTGGGGTCGGAGTCAGGTCTTCAGGTTGATAGATAGAGATAATGCGATGGACCGGTCGGGGAAAAATAGCATGGCGGGGGGAAAAGCACAAGGTAGGCGTGGCGGAGGGGGGCGGGCCGTCCCGTCGGTGAGGGGACGGCCCGCGGGATGAATCAGTAGGTGCGGGCCGGAATGGGGATGAAGAAGCGGGACGGCCGCCGGTCGCGGGGCACGTCCTGCTCGATGGTCACGCCGGCGAAGGTGATTTTGGAGCGGTAGGGCAGCTCCGGGTCGATCCCTTGGGAGCGAAAGAGCTGTTCGACCTCGCGGGGAGGTCGGCCGAAAATCTGTTCCAGAGGAAAGTCGACGCGCATGGGTTGAGCCTTTCTTTATTGAAGATTATGAATTTTTGTGATGATGTCCACCGTTGCAACTGTATGTAAGCAAGATGCGGGCCAAAACCCTTGTTAAGCATGAAGCCGGGAAAAGTCCGGTCTTCGCGCGCGGGGAATCCTGGTTCTTCCGCCCTCTTGGTCTATTTGCGAGTCAAAATGCCCCAGCGCTGATCAATTTTGATCCACCCCGGGTTCAGCAGTGAAATGCCCGGCGCGAAACCGCGATGCCGCGTACCAGTTAATAATGATACGCTGTTTTATTATTTTGCAAGAAAGAATTTTCTTATAAATCAGATAGATTTGAATGATTCCTTTGTGGCGGATTGTGCCGGATGGCGCTGAGGGGAAGATGAACGGATCGTTCTTGGCGGGCGTTTTGGAGATTGAAGGGGTGTTTGTGAAAATGCCGCCGGAATGGGATTATTCCGGCGGCATGGGGGAGGCGAACCGGATCAGGGGCGGATGACGCGTCCGGCGCGGGTCAGCTGTTCGACGGTGTCGAGCATGTTGGTGGGGCGGCCGACTTTGAGCTTGTCTTTCAGATCGTAAAACTCCAGACACAGGCCGCAGGAGGCGATGTCGGCGCCGTTGCAGGCGAGTTTTTCCAGCGGTTCGATGACGCCGGAACCCTCGGTGGTCAGCCGGACCCCGCCATTGACGAAGAGGATGGCATCGGGAGGCGTCTCCAGTTCGGCCAGAGTGAAAATGAAGTTTTTCATCAGAATATGCCCCAGGTCGTCATTGCCGGCGCCCATGACGTCGGTTGTCACATAAACGACGGTTTTCCCCGGGGCCGGCGCGGCGGTTTCCGCGGTGGGCGCGGCGCCGGGGGTAATTTTTAGGGCGAAGCCGCCTTCGTCGGCGGTGGCCTGGACCCGGCAGCCGAGGCTCAGGGCGAGGCGGGAGACATTCTGCCGGGCGGTGTCGTCGCCGACCAGCACGGTCAGGGGTTCATCCGGCTCGGCCAGCAGTTGCTTGCGGGTCTCGACCACCGGGCCCGGACATTTCCGCAGGCGGCAATCAAGGGTTTTCATGGGCGGGTAAGCTCCTTCCTCTTGGAATCGTGGTGCGAAATCTTTTTGACAAGCGTCCTTCCGCGCGGCATGGTGTCGGGGATCGGCGGGGCCGTTCGCGATCGTCAACAGCTGTCACGGAGGATTGTCATGAAAAAACTGTTTCTGGCCGGGTGTCTGGCGCTTTTGCTCTGCGCCTGCGGCGACCGGGCGAAAGATCTTTACGACACCGCCCAACTCGAAGAGCGGCAGTACAACGCCGAGCACGCCCGGCAGCTTTACGGGGAAATCCTGCAAAAATATCCCGATTCCCCCTACGCCGCCCAGGCCCGGGAGCGTCTGGCGGAGATGGAAACGCCCTAAAACCGCTCAGACTTTGATGCATTCGCAAAAAAACATCAAAGTAGATGGATAAGCAAAAAGCGGCAAATGCAAGGCGCGCCATGGTCGAGCAATGAGGCGTACTTATGTACGTCGAAGCAGCGAGGCGATGGCGGCAACGCAGCAGTTGACGAGTTTTTGCGACGCCATCAGCTTTTTTTCGGTAGCGGCGCCAACCGCGCGATCGATTCCACGTGCGGGGTCTGGGGGAACATGTCCACCGGCTGTACCGCTTCGGTCCCGTAGCCGAGGCGGTGCAGCAGCTCCAGATCCCGGGCCAGGGTCTCGGGATTGCAGGAGACGTAGATGATCGTGCGCGGCGCCAGGCCCGCCAGTTCGGTCAAGACCTCCTCGGCGCAGCCGCCCCGGGGGGGATTGAGCACGGCGACGCTCCCCGGCGGCAGCTCCCCGGCCAGATCGTGGATCAGTTCGGCGGCGTCGCCGGCGATGAAGGCGCAGTTGTTTCGCTCGTTCATGCGGGCATTCTCGCGGGCGTTGCGTACCGCCTCCTCGCTGACCTCGATGCCGATCACCCGGGCGGCGTCCCGGGCCAGGTTGAGAGCGATGCCGCCGATGCCGCAGTAGAGATCGACGGCGATCTCCCCCGGTTTCAGCCCGGCCCACTGGCGCACCTGGGCATAGATGCGCGCCGCCTGCTCGTTATTCACCTGAAAGAAAGAGGTCGGCGCGATGCGCAGGCGGATTTCCCCCACCTGATCGACCAGATCGGGCACTCCCAGCATTTTCAGCGTTTCCCGGCCGAAAATCACATTCCCTTCGGCGCTGTTGATGTTCTGCTGCACCGAGACGACCTCCGGCACCTTCTTCATCAGCCATTTGCCGAGATGGGTGAGATCCCGGAAATTGCGCTCGGAGCAGACGAAGGTGACCATCGCCCGGTTCGCCGCCGGAGCGACCTTGATCGTCAGGTAGCGCAACAGACCCCGTTTACTGCGCGGGTTATATAGATAGACATCCTGCCGGGCGATCTCTTCCTTGACCACGGCGACAATGCGGTTGATCAGGGGATGATGCAAAGGGCAGTCGGCGATATCCACCACCGTGTGGCTGCCCCTGCGATAAAGGCCAATCTTGACTTCCCCCCGTTCCTTGGCCATCACCAGTTTGGCGTTGGTGCGGTAGCCGAGGCGCTGCTCGGCTTCCAGGATGGGGAGGACCGGCACTTCGGCCAGCGGCGTCCGGTTGCTCAGATGACGGCGGACCTTGGCTTCCTTGAAGCGCAGCTGCGCCGGGTAGTTCATGGCGATGAGCGAACAGCCCTGGCAGTCCTGGGCGCGTTTGCAGCTCGGCACCCCCCGCTCGACGCTCTTGCGCAGCACTTTGCGCAACTGGCCGATAATGCGCCGCTGCCCTTCGTGCTCGATGGCGAAGGTCACCTTTTCGCCGGGCAGGGCGCCGGCAATCAGCACTTCCTTGGTCTGGTAGTAGCCGATCCCGAGCCCCTCGTCGTCGAGGCGGCTGATGTCCAGCTCGATGGGAGGTACTGGAACGCGGCGTTTCAATTTCTGATCTTTCGGTGGTTTTACCGGTGGTTTGGCCATCTATTTTTTGCCTGTCGGAAAGGTGGGATAAGGATGAGGCACCTTACCTTGTGTCCCGGATGCTGTCAATTTGTTCGATGGGCTCTTGTCGTACGAGCGTCGGATGAGCGGATAAGGCGCCTGGGGCCGGAGCGGCAGAGGTTTTCGACCCCTCGTCGGTTCGGCGTGGCCAAGGGCGGCGGGCGATTGAAGACAAAAAAGGTATTTTTTCTGCTCGGCCCGCTTGCCTTTTCCGGCTTCTCTGGTCCAATTAAGGACAAGCACGCGATACTGTTCCTTTTCTTTCAAGGAGTCCGAAAATGAAAAAATCCCTATCCATCCTTGCCCTGACCCTTTTGGGCGCTCTGGTCCTTTCGGCCGGCGTCGCCTTGGCGCAGCCCTTTACCCTGCCGGCGCTGCCCTACGCCAGCGATGCCCTGGAGCCCTATGTCGACAAGCTGACCATGGAGATTCACCACGGCCTGCATCATCAGGGCTACGTCAACAATCTCAACGGCCAGGTCAAAACTTTTCCCGAACTGGAAGGAATGTCCCTTGAGGGCATGATGGCGAAAATTTCCAGCTTCAACCCGGCGGTGCGCAACAACGGCGGCGGTCATTACAACCACGATTTCTTCTGGAAAATCATGGCGCCGGCCGGAACGGGCGGGGCCCCCTCGACGGAACTGAACGCGGCGATCACCCAGGCCTTCGGTTCGCTGGATGAGCTGAAAAAGCAGTTCAACCAGGCCGGAGCGACCCGTTTCGGCTCGGGCTGGGCCTGGCTGATCGTCACGGCCGGCAAGAAACTCGCCGTCACCTCCACCGCCAACCAGGACAATCCCCTCATGGATATCGCCGAGGTCAAGGGGACTCCGATCCTCGCCGTCGACGTCTGGGAACACGCCTACTATCTCAGCTACCAGAACCGCCGTACGGCCTATCTCGACCAGTGGTGGCAGGTGGTGAACTGGAACGAAGTCAACCGCCGCTTCGCCGAGGCCATGCGGTAAAAAGCAAGCCCATCCTAAAAATGTTCAAAAACAAAACAGCCGCTCCGGGGTTCGAATCCCGCGAGCGGCTGTTTTATTCTATCGTTTGTTCCCAGGCGTGGGACTTCAGTTTTTCTTGCGACGGCCGATCAGCCCGATTCCGACCAGTCCCGCGCCGAGAAGGAGCAGGGTCGAGGGCTCGGGAACCGGCGTCATTTGCGTGACCGTCAGCGAGGGACCGGCAAAGGCGGTGTTTTCCTTGGAGGCCACGGCGTGAATGTAGTTGTTGCCGCCGATCTGGTTGGTGGTCCGGGCCAGGAGGATCGTGGCGATGTCGTTGCTGTCGCTGTTCAGGAAGTCGATCAGGGCCTGGCTGGTGAAATCGAAAGCGCCCAGCCCCTTGCCGGTGAGGCTGAAGGTGCCGAGGGAGGCAAGGCCGGCGGCGTTCGCATAAACCCGGCTGGGGGCGTTATTCCAGTTAAGGCTGTATTCCCCCCATCCGTCCAGGCTCTCATTAGTCAGGCCGAAGAGCTCGAATGAATAATTGATCGTGCCGAGGGTTGTCCCCCGGGCGCTGTCGACGAAATTCAGGGAGAGGGTCGCATCGGCGATCGCCGTGGCGGAAAGTCCGCTCAGATCGAAACCGAAATAGCTGATGCGGGTGAAAGCGGTGCCGTCCTGCCGCTTGATGAGATCGACGGTGGAAGTTCCATAGTTCGTCGCCGGAGTGCCGCTTTCAATATAAGTGTCTTTCGCGGCGGACAGGGTCAGGGCCTGGGCCGGGGAGAAGCCGAGGGTCGCGAAGAGGGCGACGGCAAGAACGGTCATTAAATGTCTCATGGGCTCCATCCTTTGAGGAAAAGAAAAGTATATCTATCAGAAGGATTAGCAAGAACCGCGCCTTTTTGTAAATGCCTGGTTTTACGATACTCTGTGTCATGGGCGGCAATGTTCACGCGATGGGGTGTAAGCTTTCCCGACGGTCGTGTCCGGATTTCTTTACGGTAAACAAAAGTTTTTTTCGACGAATCACGAACCGGTTCAAGCTTCCACGGTCGGGGTCACATATTGCAGTCACCCGATTGTTGCCGGTTTTCCCGAATTTCCCTTGCCGGGACTTTAGCCTGCTTGCTTATTTCTGCGCGGCAAGTTAGATAATAAGCCAATTCAAATCGCGACGGGGGAGGCGGCATGGAACGCAATTATCTCTATGACAACACCAAGTTTCTGATGATTTTCCTGGTGGTCTTCGGGCATCTGCTCGAACCGCTGGCGGAGCAGGGGGGGCTGGTTCGGGCTCTGTACATGAGCATCTATTCCTTTCACATGCCGGTCTTTGTGCTGCTTTGCGGTCTGCTGACCAAGCCGGACCCGCAGGGGGATCCGTCGGCGAAAATTATCCAGTCGCTGCTCGTCCCGTTTATCGCCTTCACCCTGCTCTATGAACTTTTCAACCTGCTGACTACGGGCCGCATCAGCCATTATAGCGCCGGCTTGCAACCTTACTGGCTGCTCTGGTTCCTCTTCAGCCTCTTCTGCTGGAGGCTGCTCGCCCCCTTTTTCATGAAGTTGAAGTACCCTCTGCCCACCGCCTTCGCCCTGGCCCTGGCGGCAGGCTATTCCGAGCAGATCGGCTATTTCCTCGGCCTGTCGCGCACCCTCTTTTTCTTCCCCTTTTTTCTTGTCGGCCAGCAGATGGTCGTCTCCGGTTTCGATGTCTCGGCCTGGCGCCGGCGGCTGCCCCGCTACCTGCCCATCGCCGTTGTTGCCGCCAATTTTCTTTTCTTCCTTATCGCCGATGATTTTTCGGCGCGCTGGCTCTTCGGCAGCGTTTCCTACGCCACGCTTGGGGCCGAAACCTTCGGCGCCTTCGCCCGCTGCGGCATCTATGCGCTCTCCCTGTCGACGGCCGCGGCGGTGTTGATGCTCATCCCCCAGGAGAAAACCTGGATGTCGGAGCGGGGGGCGAACACCCTGCATGTTTATGCCTGGCACGGATTCGTGGTGAAACTCTTTTCGCTGATCGGCCTGTTCGCTTTCGCCGGCAAGTTGCCGCAGGCGCTCGGGGTGGTCCTCTGGTTTCTGGTCGCGGTCGGCCTGACCGTCGCCCTCTCCGGTCCGGCAGTGGCGCGATTTACTCAGCGTCGGCTTCTCGATCCTCTCGCTAAGCGGCTATTGCGCGAGGGGTGATCCTCTTCGGCAAGGTGAGCGGGTAAGTCTTTTTCTTTGCGAAAAACAGCGCAGCCCAGGTTGCTTGTGCAGCCTTGGTTGCGCCTGTTTCGGTTCACCGTTTCTGGGCTTTAGTAAGGGCTTTTAATGGATTTGCGCAGCCTTGGTTGCGCTGTTTTTTAGGGGTTAGTAGAGGCCGATCCGGGTTTCTTAGAGAAACGCTCGTGATTCCTGCAGATTGAATTATTAGAAAGAACTTGGCATCGGAATTGCTTGCTTTAGAAATTGCCAACCTGTAAATGCCGCCGGTTGGGTGTTCGCGAGGGGGCTGTCCATGAATCTCACCGGGAAAACTGTTCGTATCATCGGAACGCGCCGTTTGCACAACGAGATCCTGGCCGAGTTCATCCGTTGTCGACTGGGGGCCGAATGCCTGTTGGCCCCCAGCATCCATGGGGATCCTCTCCCGGGGACGTTGCTGCTGCTCGACTGCCTCGGCGCGGATCGTGAGAGCCTGCTTTGCCGATTGCGCCAGGGGCCCTTGTCCGGTTCTTCCGGTGCGCTTTTCGCTTTATTCAATCTCGGTCGCAATTCGGGCATTGAGAATAAGATGCTGGCCGTTGGGGCCAGAGGGATCTTCTACGAGGATGATTCGGCGGAAACCCTGCTCAAGGGGATTTCCATCCTGTTTTCCGGCGAGTTCTGGGTGCCCCGCCGGATTATGAGCGACTACCTGCTCAGTCGGACGGCTCCGTCGCCTCAGCTACTGCCGACGGAGACACCGCAGTTGACCCGGCGGGAACGGGAGGTGCTTGCACTGCTCGCCAATGGGGCTTCCAATGACCAGATCGGCAGTCGCATGTGTATCAGCACCCGCACGGTGAAGACGCATGTTTACAATATCTTTCGCAAAATTCATGTTTCCAGCCGTCTGGAAGCCGCGCTCTGGATCGCGCGCCATGTTTAACGGCTTCCGGGTTTGCCGCGAAAGGGCCGGACTGAGGCGATAAGCGTCGACCCTGAGTTATTTCTGCTTGTCTCTTGTAATGTGTCGCCCGCGCGGGAACCGCGCGGGCGATCGTTTTTCTAAGACTTCGGTATGAGAAGCCGGGGCGAGTTCCTACGAAAGCCGTAGTTTTTGAGAGGGGAAATCAGTCTTAAATTCCTACTGTCGCTCGATTGCGAAAAAAACTTTTCAAGCGCTTATTAAAAGTGTACAACCATCCGCCATGGACGGTTGGTTTTAACTAATGAAATGAGCAGAAAAATGAGAAAGATGTTTGTCTTGAGATGGTTGGCCCTCATCTGCTGTCTCAGCTTGCTGGCGGCTTCGGCCTTCGCCGCCAAGCCGGCACCCGTACCGACGGATTCGGGAACCCTGACCGGCAAGGTGACCATTGCCGGCACCCGCACCGCCATCGTCGGGACCCCCATCACCGCCGTCGGCAGTGCCGGCACCTACACCGCCGTGACCAACAGCAAGGGGTCCTATACCCTGACCCCCCTGCCCGGGGGCTACACTGTCACCGCCGCCGCCGGCTACGCCAGCCAGAGCTTTTCCGTCACCATCAAGGCGGGGACGACCACGGTGCAGAATTTCGCCCTCTCCACGGCGGTCGTCACCACCGGAGTGCTCACCGGCACGGTGGCCAGCGCCGCGACCGGGACCGCCCTGGCGGGGGCCGCGGTCGCCGCCGATCACGGCGGTTACAGCGCCGTCACCGGCAGCGATGGCAAATATTCGATGACCGTCGCCGCCGGCGGCTATGCCCTGACCGCCTCGGCCGCCGGGTTCGTCGCCGCCACCAAAACGGCCTCGGTCGTCGCCGACGGCACCACGACCACCAACTTCGCCCTGGCGCCGGTGGCCGTGGCCTTGGCCATCGGCTCCCTGACCGCCACCCCCGATGCCTTCGTCGAAGCTTCGGCGGCGGCCATCACCCTGAGCGCCGTCGTGGCCGGAGCGCCGAGCGAGTTCGCCTGGACCCAGCTTTCCGGGCCGAAGGTGCCCCTGACCGCCCTGAGCGCGACGAGCGCCACCGCCGATGTGAGCGCTCTTCAAGTCGCGGCCGAGGCCGAACTGGTCTTTCAGTTGACCATTGGCGACGGCACGGCTGCCGTGAGCAAAACCGTGACCGTGGCCGTGCAGCCGGCCGATATGGTGCAGTATCCCGCCGCCAACGTGCAGATCGGCGGCTCTTCCACCGCCGTGGCCCGCTTTCAGTACGCCGGGGCCGAGTGGTGCCTGTTCAATCTCGGCACCGCCTTGCGCGCCACTCCGGTTGGATTGAGCAAAGGGGCCGCTTATGAACTGACCCTGCCGGCTTTCGCCAACGATATTGAAATCCTCACCTACGGCGGCGGCCTCTATGCCCTGGTCGCCACCGGCGAAGCGGGGATCACCGTGGTCGATATCGCTAATCCGGCGGCGATGAGCATCGTCAATGTGCTGCCGGTCAACTTCCTGATGGAGAACGTGACCTTCACCGAAACCGGCGGCTCGATCCTTTACGGCAACACCTTCGCCAGCACGTCCTCGCCTATTGCCTCCCTGGTCAGCGACGGTGTCGATCTCTACATCGCCAACCACGAATTCGGCATCCACAAGACCGCTCTCGCCAACGTCTTCGGCAATGTCCGCGAAGCCGACGGCACTCTGATGATCGACAGCGAGATTCGCACCGTTCAGTACGCCGGCGAACACGGCTGGGGCGGCCCCGTCGATCTGCTGCTTTACGGCGGCAAACTCTTCGCCGGGCTCGGCGCCCAGGGGATGGGCTTCGATCCGGCGAGCCTGGCCCAGGTCGGCCGCTACAACCTCTACACCGACGAAGCCCGTACCGAGGACTACTTCGGCGCCATGGCCGTCACCCAAGCCGCCGCCGCCGACGCGGCCGGCGATCTCTTCGTCGACGACTTCACCGGGATGCCCGACTATCGCCAAGTCAACTATGAGATCACCGTGGTCATGAAAGGGACCGGCACCGGCGAACCGACTCCCTGGGCCGACATGGAGCGCAACGGCAAGTGGTATTACGAGGCCCTCGGTGTCGACATCGCCCAGCAGGGCGCCCGGACCATCGCCTACATCGCCTATGCCCTGGGCGGCGTGGTGGCGGTGGACATCACCGGTTTCGAAGGGGCGGCCGCCGACAATTTCCTGACCGCTCCCTATCTCGGCTTCTTCCCGGCGGTGCCGTCCAACGGTCCCTATGAAACCCTCTCCGATCCCTCCAGCCTGCTTCCCTACGAAGGCGCCGGGATGCTCAAGGAAGCCGGCGTCACCAGCG